>NZ_CAKZMP010000189.1 GCF_937128705.1 uncultured Kiloniella sp.
ATATTGAGAAGCTCATCATTCATGGTTTCCCTGGTGATTTCATCAAGCGCACCAAAAGGCTCATCCATAAGTAATAAGTTTGGTTCAAAGGCTAAGGCTCTGGCAATCGATACACGTTGTTGCATACCACCAGAAAGTTGTTTTGGAAAGCAGTTACCTTTATCGGTTAACCCGACTAATTCTAGTAAATGATCCACTTGATGATGTTGATCTTCCGGTAATATTAATTGAATATTTTCTGTTACCGTCATCCAAGGCATTAAACGAGGTTGTTGAAAAATATATCCTAGTTTGGGCGAATTGATTTCTACTCCATTATCTCCGAAGTAATTAATTTTTTGTTGGCGGTCATTACCAATACCTGCTAACAAATTAAGAAGGGTCGTTTTACCACAACCGGATGGGCCAAGAAAACTGAAAAACTCACCCTTTTTAATTGCTAAATTAGCATCGTCTACAGCGGTAAAATCACCGAAACGGATTGTTACATGTTCTAAATCTACACCTGAGCTCATGAGGACCCCACGACCACTCTCTCGGGAAAGATAAAATCCCGAAAATAATTATTTTAAGGATGAAGAGGGGCACAGAAAATTCTGTGCCCCTTACCGAACTCACCTACAGGTTAAGCTGCCACGAATTTATCGCGGAACTCTGTACGAAGCTGTGCATACCAAGTTGGCTCAGCAGGCCAAGCAAAGAGGTTATCAAGAGCATCGCCCGGATAAGCTTCTGCAAAATTCTTCTTGGATTGTTCTGAAAGGTGCGCATCGGCACCGATCACAGCAGAGTTATATCCGGTCAAATTCGCAGTTAGACCACCGTTTTCAGGACGATATGAGAACTCTAGGAAAGCGTAGATCTGATCAATATTCTTGGCACCCTTCGGCATAGCAAGACCATCAACCCAAGCCAAAGCACCTTCTTTGGGTGCCTGATACTGAACTGGATTTCCTTCGCCTTTCAGCGCAAGGATTGGGCCATCCCAAGTTTGCCCCATGATAACGTCTTCCTGCATCAAGCCGTTTTTCTGGCCATCAGCATCATTCCAGAATTTCTTGACGTTTGCTTTGCGATCAATACAGAATTTAGTGATCTTGGACCACACATCCTTCATATCATCTTCGCTATTGTAAGCGCGCTTGACATCACCCGGTGCAAGTTCACCGATGGTTTCCATGTAAAGACCCGCACCAAGCATCATAGAGTGCGGACGGCCCATCATTGTGTTTTCACCACCATCTTTCCAAAGATCGCCATAACTAGGTACGCCGCCTTCAGGTGTCCATTTATCTGTGCGCCATGCAACGGCCTCTGTTCCCCATAACTGAGGGAGCCAATGAGATCCTTTCCCATCAAAATTCCAGTCAGTTTCACCCACTTTAGCCATTGCTGCGTTAACACGGTCAACCTTAACTTTGTTCATGTCAAAAGGCTGCAACAGGTTAAGGGGTTGCCACTGTTGTGCGCGCATATTTGTCGGCGAAATAACATCAAATCCACGACCGCGTGTCGCACGAAGTTTATTGATAATTTCTTCGTTAGACCCAATACCAGTATGATTGATTGTAATCCCGGTTTCTTTCTTGAACGCTTCCTTAAATTCTTCCGGAAGGTAATCGGACCACATCATCACATTCAGCTCTCCGGAAGAGGAAAGCGCACTTTTGATAAATGCGGGCGCAGCCAATGTTGAAGCGCCAGCGATTGCAGCACCTTTTAGAACTTTACGACGGCTTACTGTAGTTTTTTTAAGTATTGTCATTTTTTTCTCCCATACTCCTTCATCTTATCAACGAGGAGGGTCCCTGTTCACAGACCTGAATGTGCAATTGTTTGCAACTCATGGCTGGTTAATGTTTATGACTTTAGACTTCACTTAAGATTAACTTTAAAAGATAGACTTTCCTCGGCACCTCCCTGAGATTGGATTGTAAACGCGCGAAATAACTGGCTTTGTTTCAAAGCAAATAGTCTGATTATGATTGAGAACAATAAAAACCGCATAAGCTCTGTAAAGAAGCGGGTACACCAAAAAGGCTGAATAAGTATTTTTCTTGATAAAGCGCCGGCCATCACCAAGAACATCCCCGAATGACATTTTGCTCTTGGGCAAAACCCATTTTTCGCTCCCTATACATAATCATTCACAATAAAATTGAACGACCAGTTGTACTTATCAATCGGTAGAACTGATTTTTGACTTATTATCTAAATCAATTCAAACGTTGACTATTTTCTTACCCTTGAAGAACCAGAGAAAAGGACGTGGAAACTGGTATCAACAACGGCAAAACAGTTAAAGTACTCGCCCCGCTTCACTGATTTATAAGCCAGGGAACAGAACACAAAAGAAGTAATCCTTTAAGAGCCACGAGAACTAAAATACATCATTTTGATGATTATTCCTAAATCTATTTATCAACGGGATATTTTTACACCCAAAAACATTTCAGGAACCTGTTGGTAATTAAATCTGTATTTTTATTCAGAATAATTACCTAATCAATTCATTCGAATATCTTAATTCATTCGTTTAATTCAAAGTACTCCTCATGATTTTCAGATATTACGGTAAATGAATTAGCCGTGGTTTATAGTACCAACAGGAAAAACTATATGAGTCCAACTTCGCGAGATTGACGACAGGCAAGAAGAGAAAGTTGGTCTTGTATTTATTTACGTATCTCTAGCATAAAATCATCGACTTCTTTCGATAAAGACAATAGTTCTGCCGTCAACTGTTCAGAAGATGTAAGAACAACGCCAGCTGCTTGGCCTGTCTCTTCAGAAGCTCGCATAACATCACTGATGTTTTTAGAGACTCTACTGGTTCCATCAGCAGCCAACCTGACATTACGAGACATTTCACCCGTCGCGGATGTCTGTTCTGTGACGGCCGCAGCAATACCAGCTGTAATTTCATCCACATTACCTACCGCCTTAGTCACTTTAGTAATCGCATCAGCAGCAACACTTACTGTGTCCCTAATTGTTGTAACCTGGGAAGAAATATCGTCTGTCGCAGTTCCCGTTTGGGTGGCGAGATTTTTCACCTCTGATGCAACCACAGCAAAGCCTTTACCAGCGTCCCCTGCTCTTGCAGCTTCAATGGTTGCATTCAAAGCAAGTAAATTTGTCTGATCAGCAATTTCACTAATCAAATCGACAACCGCACCAATTTTCTCCGCGGCGTCTGAAAGGCTATCTACGGCACGGTTTGTTGCCTGAGCATCTGTGCTGACCTCTCTCGAAGCTGTTGCCGCCATCGACGTTTGTCGGCTAATCTCTTCGATCGAAGCCGTTAATTCTTCAGATGCTGCGGCAACAGATTCCACGTTTACAGAAACGTCGGAAGATGCCTCTGATGCTTGGGATGACTTGTTTTGTGCCTGAGTTGCCGTCGCATTCATTTCTTGAGCTGTTTGACCAAGTTGAGAAACTGACGTTTGAACGCTTGAAACAATTCCCTTCACCCGAATATTAAACTGATCAGCAAGCGCATCCATTTCCTCTTTGCGTTTTTGTTCAGCAATTGCTTTTGCTTCTTCGCGTTCTTTGCGCAAGCGTTCAACATGCTGCGCATTTTCTTTGAAAACATTCAACGCAGAAGCCATTTCACCAATTTCATCTTGTTGGCCCGTTGGCACTTCAATGGACAGATCCCCTTCGGATATTTCTTTCATCGCCTCAGACAGGGATACTAATCGGGAAATAATCATTTTACTCACGACAAAATACATTACGGCTGCGGCGAGCGCGACAGAGATTCCAAGAATGACCAAAAGCCATATTTTTCCATCCGTCACCGCTTTACTTGAAAGCATAACAGAGGAAATTGCGCCATCTTCAGCTGATCCCGCAATCTTATCTACCAAGTTTTTGAGAGCATTAGAAAGCGCTGCATTATTAATCAGAAGTTCGTTAGAATTATTATTTTCCGAGATTTGAGCAATTCGCAACGAAAAGACATTCTCCTCTCCTAATAATAAAGCATCTATTTTTTTCGCGAGCTCTCTAATTTTAATTGCTTCTTGCGATATATCATCACTGATAAGAGATATATTATCTTTATTTCTTCTCGCTGCCTCTTTGACTTCTGTCTCTGCGACTTCAATACGGTCTTGCTCCTGGTATGTCGCGACTTCTGCAAGTAAAGAAAAAATCTGATTGGTATCAACTTGCAGCGAAGACGAAACCTGACTTCGAGTGACAGATATCAGAATTTCGATTAACTGATTCGTAACGTCCGTGCTACCGAAAGAGGCATCGATTGTATCTTCAACGGTTTTCCTAGCCGCTTCTTGATAAGGCCCGACAATCCCATCGAACTCACGCTTAGTCGCCAAAAGTTCGCTCATCAATGCAAGACTACGTGTATTGAGATCTAATTGTTGAGCAACTGAGGAATTCAATCCCGACAAATTACCCTTTAATTCTTCAGACGTTTGCTCAAGGAGTTTACTTGTTTCCTGATCAAAGCCGCTTTCATTCAATGCAACAATCAAATCATCAAGCAAAGCCTCCTTTTCCTGAAGAGAAGCAAAGACATCGTTTTTTTCCTGTTGAGATTTAACTGTGATAAGAGCAGGTGCCGATGACGCAATATTCGTAGCAGTTTCCGAAAGCTCTAAAGCAATCGACATTTGAGGAATGCTTTTCTTTGATATTTGCTCGAAAGCAATACTTACACCATCAAAAGACAACCAACTGACCAAGCTGGCGAGCAGAGTAGTAGAAACAATACTACCAACTGCCAACATAAGTTTGGTTTTTACTTTTAAAGCTTGTTTTCTACCTGATGTTTTTTCGACGACATCATCCACATCAATCTCTGCATTAATTTCTGTATCAGACACATCACTCTCCTGTCAGGCTTTATAAGCCACTAAAAGACAACATTATTTGGGGACAACCACCCTCTAAATAGGACCAATTCAATATATTAATGAGTCCAGTCCAGAAGCATGCTATGCTTTAGGAAAAGATGGCCTAGATTAGCACCCACTAATTTAAAGATGTTTAAATCGAATTTTGATCTCGAGTCTTGTGTCAGGGGGAATAAGAATTGGCGAGTGATATCCTTTTCCATTTAGAAAAGAAAAGTCGAGAGTCTCTTCAAAGTCAGCTTCGCCGCGCTATTCTAAATGCTATTTTGAATAGTACTCTGCCTGCAGGGTTCAAGTTACCTTCCAGCAGAAAGTTGGCCAATGATTTAGGGGTGTCCAGAAATACTGCTATTTTGGTTTATCAAGGTCTGACTGATGATGGTTATCTCGTCACACGTGAACGAAGTGGTATTTTCGTCAATGAAGAGTTTGTGGAAAGCTTAGAACAATCCAAGCTTTCGCGAAAAGAACCAAAAGCGTCTGAGCAACCCGAATATGAAAAACCGGAGTGGACCAACCGTTTTTTTATGCGCCCTTCAGAGCAACACTACCTGAATCTCCCCAAAGATTGGCAAGACATTCCTTTTCCCTTTGTTTATGGCCAGCCAGACAAACGTCTTTTTCCCCTTACCGCCTGGCGTGAATGTAGCAGGCTAGCCCTGAGCACACGGGATATGGCGGACTGGATCCATGACGATAAAATTTATGACGATCCCCAGCTGATCGAACAGATAAGAACCAGATTGCTTCCAGCCCGCGGTATCCATGTATCCAGCGACCAAATCCTCGTCACACTGGGGGGGCAAAATGCGTTATACCTTCTCGCCGGGTTACTCGTTCGCCAACATACGCGTGTTGGCATTGAAAATCCGGGTTACCCTGATGCAAAAAACATTATGCGACTTTTCACACCAAACATTACCCCTATCCCTGTCGACGAAAAGGGGATGGTTGTTGATGATCATTTGAATGATTGCAACTATGTTTTTGTAACGCCGAGCCACCAATGCCCGACAACGATAACCATGCCACTTTCACGACGCAGTAGGCTTCTGGAAAAAGCCAATGAGCAGGATTTCCTCATCATCGAAGATGATTACGAAAACGAAATCAACTATTTTAAATCAGCAAGCCCTGCCCTAAAGGCATTAGATACAAGCGACCGGGTTATTTATACCAGTAGTCTCTCTAAAACTCTTTTTCCGGGCTTGCGCATTGGATACATCGTCGCAGCACCCGAACTTATTGAAGAACTTAAATTTTACCGCAGACTGGTTGTCCGTTACACCCCCAGTAACAATCAACGTACCGTGGCGCTTTTCCTATCGCTTGGATACTACGACAGCCTTATCTATAGCCTGCGTCGTAAATGGCACAACAGATGGAATTCTGTTCACAAAGCATTAAAAACCTATATCCCCGAATGTAGCTATTCCCATTCTTCCGGGGGGACATCTTACTGGATAAAAATACCCGAAGGTATAAGCGCAAATTTGCTCGTCAAAGAAGCTTACAAAGATGGGGTATTAATAGAATCAGGAATGCCTTTCTTTCTGGAATCACCCGCGCCGGACACACATATTCGCATCGGTTTCACCTCCATCGAAAATGCAAAAATCGAACATGGAATCAAGCGGTTGGGAAAAACAATTGACCGGATGCTTAGAGAAAAAAGACATCCCCCGGCAATACAAATAGATAGCAGATAAACGAAGCCAAATTTTTGGACTCCTGTTGGACTCATCGAATGGGTCCAAATGGAGCTATCCTCAACCTCTAAGACTGGAAAGAATTACCTCGGAACTTATTCCGTTAAATTACCCAAGCAAAGCTCTGAGAATCAATCAGAGAGTTCTTCGGTTAATTGACTGGTATTATTTAACAAACGAGGAACAATTCATGTTGAGTCAGCAGCCAATAGAATGCCCCAATGCATTGCTGCATAATGCTGCTCAATATGCGCCAGCACGTACAGCTATCGTCAATGCAACCAGCCCCATCGCCATGGAAAGCGCCCACCTCGCCCAAAAGGCAGGATTGATAGAACCTGTTCTCGTTGGAGACAAATCAATCATATCCAAATTATCAAAAGATATGGGGTGGAATCTATCAAAGATCGAAATTCACCACGCAGCAGATGAAGAAACAGCAGCAAAAA
>NZ_CAKZMP010000190.1 GCF_937128705.1 uncultured Kiloniella sp.
AGAAAAAGGGAGAAAACTTCCTAAACATGCTATTCCTATTCTCCATAAGATGTTGGATCAATTGAGTCCACACCCTAGTATGCTGCCGCCGCCAGACGTGGTGACAACAACAAAGCCGTCGCTAGCGGTATTTGTGGTTGTTTGGGGATCCGTAAACACGGGTGAAAAACCGGACCCGAGTAAATCGCTCAGCGGAATGATAGATGTGGTGATTTCATCAGATATCCTGATATCTTCCGCCAACGTTTCTGCCCCGTCGGTTTGCGCGGCAGTGCTTATGATCTCTGTCGGGTCCAATACACCTTGCGTACTCAACAATTCCAGAATTGTACCAATGCTTTGGTGGTATGGCTTCCCGCTTGGGCTGGTGGTTTCTTCTGGGGACAACGCAGTTTCTTTTGTTGCGCCTGTGATGATAAGGGACGCCAAAGGATCATCAAGCTCTTCGTCTAATAGGTTGAAATGTTGGGTATCTTCTAAAAGAGAATGGTCGTTACCCTGTGCTGTGTGTGTCTCTCGAATTTCTGAAAGCTGAACGGTTCTATCTTCTGCTTGCGGATCAATTGATGCTGTTCCAGGTAAAGCGATATCTTCCTCGGTCTGGAGTGCAGGAAGCGTTTCAAACAGACCTTCAACCCCCAGAATGATAAAAGAGGCGTGCAGCTGATAGTCATAGGGATCGCGCTGTGTATTCTTTTGACGCTTTTTATAATACAGCGCCAAAAGATCTGATTTGCTTTTCCATGCCAGCCGTTTGGAACGGGACGTCATAACAGAGGGGGACGAACCTGCGTTCTTTGAGGTGTCATCTTGATCTGATGCAGGGTTTGAATCCGTAAAGAGAGTATCCAAAGATGTATCCGCATCCTCCGGGTCGTAAAACACAGGGGGGATGAACATAAAGATAAACTCTTCGCCCAACTGTAGTTTTTCTTTCAGGCGCTTTCTGGCGCGTGACAATCTGCTCATTACTGTGCCAATTGGCACAGAAAGGCTTCTGGCTGCTTCTTCATAGCTATGGCCAAAGGAAACAATCTGTTCCAGAACTTCCTGATCCTTTTGCGGCAGGTTCTTAAGAACATCCTGCACACGGTTCAAGAGGGATCGGTGCTCTATTTCCTTAGCAAAACAGATGTTGTTCTGGATGCTGGCATTTTCAATTTCGGTTTGAGACTGCAACTCCTTTTGCCGACGCTTTATCTGGTTAATCCAGAGGTTCTTCATCATTGGGAACAACCACTGTTCCATTTCATAAGCATCGTTATAGAGATGCTTTTTGGCATGGGCACGACCATAGGTTTCCTGAAACAGATCGGAAGCCAGGTCGTCGTCTTTTGTTAAATACCGGGCATAGCGTTTAAGCTTTGGCATCGAAGATTCTAATTTATGCTCAAAATTCAATTGCTTGGGCCTTATCAAATATGTTTGTGTCTAATTGTTTTTGCGCAAGCATTGATGCCGCGCGTATTAAATAACATCTTCTGGTGGTAAAATGATTGCTGCACCATACCTGCCTAAGCCAGAGTATCAAGCGTATTATGGTTCAACATGTTGGTCAGGATATCAGTATCAGAGGTTCCAGTAGGCCAACCAAGGCTAGAGAGTGTTTGGTTTTCGAGAACAATGATGTGATCTGTAACACCATCCTGATTGGTATCAATATTAATATTAACGCCGTTTGTTCCCTGACTGAAATCCAAATATTGATCAAGATTGGATACTGTTTGCGCGGTATTGAGTAAATCGCCGAGGTCGATAATATCATCAAACCGGAAGTCTTTGATGGTATCTGTTTCAACCGAACCATTGGTGGCAATGTCTGCCTGACGGAATACAAATCGATCACTTCCACCTACGCCGTACATAATGTCATTCCCACGACCACCAGTGATTATGTCATCCCCCCCGACATTATGACCAGTACTCATTGGATAGGTTTGGCTATCCCCGTAAATGATGTCATCGCCATCACCCCCATCGATAATATCATCGCCTCCCAATGCGAAGTTAAACCCGAAACCTTGGATATAGCCGTTTTGATGTATAGAATCTCCCCAAATACGGTCGTTTCCATTTCCACCATAAATGATGTCATCTCCACCGGAATAGGTGTTCGTGTCAAAGACGTTTATGCTCCCTGCGTCCCCAACGATACCATCATCCCCATCCCCGCCGTAAAGGATATCATTTCCGCCGTTTGAATCATTTAGAAGTCTGCCATCCCCATAGATATTATCATTCCCATCATTACCGTAAAGGGTATCATCGCCACCGACTGAATCGTTGATGACATCAGAATCTCCGTGAATACTGTCGTTCCCGGTTCCCCCGGAAAGCGTGTCATCCCCCCCCACAGAGTTGGTCAGATAGTAGCTATCACCATTCATGTAATCGTTTCCACCGCCACCGTTGATAACATCATCACCAGCAACAGCGTTCGTTAAGAAAGTATCGTCCCCGAAGATCGTATCATCGGTTGAAAGCCCTGTGATATGGTCATCCCCAAAAGACGTTGATGTTTGGTGGGTGATTGTGACCGACGATGCCAGCCCGGCGCTGGTTGCTTGAATGTTATAGGAACCAGCCGTCCAGGCATTATCGGCTGAAAAGATAATGGATGAAAACGGCGCAGTTACTTCCCATGCAGTGCCGTTGCTTCCGGGAACCATTGTACCCTGATTAAGGACCGTCCCGGCGGGAAAACCCTGTAATAGAATAGTTTCTGTCGGGGACAGATTGTGGGCAAAGCTAATTTGATAAACATTATTTGCGCCATCACCAACAATAATACCGCTATCGACCAGAACATCGTTTCCATCACCGCCCCTCAAGGTAATTGGCCGATTGTTAAAGGTTCCCTGATCGCGGATCGAAGTGGGCAGTAAGTTCAGTGACAGGTTTAAAAAAGGGGCGAGCGGGGTATCTAAATTGCCTGTATTCCCCCGATCCGTTGTATCAGACTGATTACCGATAAGACCAAATTCCAACTCTGTCGGATCAATAACGCCCTGTCGGTTTAACAGGTCGATTGCGTTTCCCAAGTCATCGCTGTATTGGCTTCCTCCGCCCCCAACGAGTGCTACGGCATCCCCCGCTGCCGTCTCGATGGGGGCCTGATCCAATATCTTGGCAAGTTCTTCTTTTTCTTCTTCGGAAAGGGTCGCAATGATATCTGCAAAGTAGCTGGGGTCACCCAAAGCACTGGCAAATTCAACTAGGGTATCATCCGCACTGGCAGAAGCCCCAGAAGGCATCACATCACTGGTAAGAGTATCAGGGGCAATAAGGTGATTTAAGCTTGCATCAAGCCCTTGTGAAACTGTGTTTGTTTCCTGAGCATCAACAGATTTTTTTTCAAGGCGTATCGTCATAGCTTTTTCCCGTAAATTCTTTGTCTGACAAGCAAACAAATTCGAAAGTTACTAGGACTACAGCCCGGATTTCTTTTTATTCCATTTTTTTTGAATTATTTTTTATGGGAAGAAATGGTAAGGGTATCGATGGTTAGGTATGGGTTGTTAGTGAATTGATTTATTGTAATAATTTTTTAAACTGTGCTGATGACTATACGTCTTCCAACTTTAGGCTATAGTAAGAATTTAGGTAATTAAATAGCCATTTACGTTGCTCATCTGTCGCTGTCGTAAAGAAGCTTATCCTATGGCGACCTTGGTCAATAGTTATCCTATTTCCGTGGTCTGTTTCTCTTAAGGTAAGAGTTCCTAGTTGTTCTGATGTGAAGGTATGGTGTTTGGTTTTGTAAAAAAGTGTTTTATGGAACTCTTTTTTACAGCTCAAACTACTTAAAAAAGCCCCGATTTTAATATTTGGTCTTCCGCTATTATAATTGAGGGCCGATTGCGTTAATGTTAAAGATTCAGGTGTTTCGCCTTTTATTTTCAAGGCGGTTAACGCAGATGCCATCAAAATAGGGTCAAGCTCACCGCGAATAATGACATCAAAGAGCTGCTGACTTTCTTCTTGCGTAAGGGATTGTTGTTCATAAAGTTTTTTGATAATTGTTTCCATTATTTCTCTTCCCATTTCCTTATGCGTTGTTTTTCTCAAGCGCCCATTCGATAGCTTCCTGCACTTCAGACTGCGCATCGCTGTCGATCTTCGCAAGCTCTTCTTCGGTGCAAAGGCCTTGCTCCAACAATAAGGCGCGAGTAGCTGGCACAGGCCAGGCTTTTTTCGCCTCTTCAAGTTCGTCTTTAGGTAAGTGATCGGTAAAACCCCAACCCGCGTGTGGCGCCAAACGCATAGTCATGGCTTCAACAAATACCGGGCCTTTGCCGTTGCGCACGTCGTCAATGATTGACTTCATGCCGTTGTGGAATTCCACGGGATCATTACCGTTGAGTTGCACACCTTTGAAACCCAGCGCTTCGGCTCGGTCGGTAAAGTTCTCACTGGCGGTATATTCGGGTATGGGTGTGTACTCGCCGATCATGTTGTTCTGGCAAAGGAATATTACTGGCAGTTTCCAAACACCCGCCATGTTCATGGCTTCGTGTACAGCACCGATACTGGTGGCACCGTCACCAAAGTTAACGATGGTCACCGCCTTGCTGCCTCTCATCTGGTTGGCTAGGGCAAGCCCGTTAGCAATGGGGGCACCGGCACCCACAATGGCTGTGGTTAACATAGAGCCAGACGAGGGGTCTGAAATATGCGGTGAACCGCCCTTACCTTTGTTAACGCCGTCTACTCGGCCCAGCGCTTCGGCAAACAGCCCTTTCAACGGTACACCTTTAGCCACCTGATCGTGAATACCACGGTAGATAGTCACCATGTAATCTTCATCAGTGACAAGCGGTGCAAGCGACGCTGGAATAGCTTCCTGACCTGTCATCGGCCAGTAAGTAAATTGAAACTTACCGCTCGACCAGCCTGCCTGAATTTGCTTGTCCACTTCGTGGATTCGGGACATCTGGCGGTAAATTTCTCGCAGCGTGTCATGCTCTATATTTAGGTCTTTTGACATAACGTCATTCTCCATCAAAAAGGATTCTGCAGTGCTCGTGAATGTACGCGACCAG
>NZ_CAKZMP010000191.1 GCF_937128705.1 uncultured Kiloniella sp.
TGAAAGATATCTTCGGCTATGAGCTGACCATTCCTACTCACCAAGGGCGTGGCGCAGAGCAGATTTACATTCCTGTTCTTATCAAGAAACGTGAAACGGAAAAGGGACTCGATCGTAGCAAAATGGTCGCTTTGTCGAACTACTTCTTCGATACCACGCAAGGCCACACTCAAGTGAATTGCTGCGTGGCGAAGAACGTTTATACCAAGGAAGCGTTTGACACCTCAGTGAATGCCGACTTTAAAGGCAACTTCGACATCGTCAAATTGGAAGAGGCGATCTTAGAAGCGGGCGCAGCAAACGTTCCATACATTGTAAGCACCATTACCTGTAACTCTGCGGGTGGACAGCCAGTGTCTATCGCCAATCTAAAAGCCGTTTATGAAATCGCTCAAAAGTACGATATTCCTGTGATCATGGACTCTGCGCGCTACGCTGAAAATGCTTACTTTATTCAGCAGCGAGAATCCGGTTATCAAGATTGGACTATCGAACAAATCACTCGTGAGTCTTACAAATACGCGGATGGTTTGGCTATGTCGGCCAAGAAAGATGCCATGGTACAAATGGGTGGCTTGTTGTGCTTTAAAGACGACTCTTTCATGGATGTGTACACAGAATGTCGAACCCTGTGCGTCGTGCAAGAAGGTTTCCCAACCTATGGTGGCTTAGAGGGCGGTGCAATGGAACGCCTTGCTGTTGGGCTATATGACGGCATGCGTCAAGATTGGTTGGAGTATCGCATCGGTCAGGTCCAATACCTGGTTGATGGCTTGGAAGCGATAGGTATCGTGTGTCAGCAAGCGGGCGGTCATGCTGCGTTTGTGGATGCGGGTAAACTGCTTCCTCATATTCCGGCTAGTCAGTTCCCAGCTCATGCTTTGGCGTGCGAGTTGTATAAGGTGGCAGGCATAAGAGCGGTTGAAATAGGTTCATTATTGCAAGGACGTGATCCGGCTACTGGAGAGCAACACCCATGTCCAGCTGAGTTACTGCGTCTTACCATTCCTAGAGCGACATACACACAAACCCACATGGATTTCATCATTGAAGCGTTTGAAAAAGTGAAAGGGAATGGCGGGCAAGTAAAAGGCTTAGATTTTACCTATGAGCCAACAGTATTAAGACACTTTACTGCTCGTTTGAAAGAAGTTGAAATCAAGGAGAAGCAAACAGAAGCTAAGGATGAACCAACGCTCGAAGAAGAATTTTAAAATAAAATAATTTAACAGTTCAGAATAGAAAGGCTCTTTTGGGGGCCTTTCTTTGTTGTTTGCCTATTTACTGAGTAAGAAGCGTATATACCAAATGTATATTTACATAGGGCATATACGCTGAAGTGTTAGTTAATCACTCATTAGGGCATCGACAATGAAGCCCTCAACGTGAAAAATATTATTCTGTAGGTGAAATTATTACAGGTGCGAACGACGCGACCGCATTCCCCCCAGCGCCAGGATGATCAACATAAGAAGTGTTTTGCATCAAAGTGTAGAATACGTCAACGAAGTCATCGTCATTCACGAGTACACCATCAGGAATCACATCGATAATCTTACCGGTGATCTGAGGAATAATTGCATACCCTTGAACTTCTGGATCAGGAATCATTTTCAATATCTCTTCTGCGGCTTGAACCAGCAGTTTGGCTAGCTCTTTGTAATCGGTGCCATCATCGTGCTCCATCAAAATCATGTCTGCTGCTCCCCAACGGTAACGAGGCCAGAAGATAATGGTTTGATTTGGGTAGTAGGTCTGCTTGTCGTAATCCAGATAAGGCATCTCAACGAGATCAATCTGTGGTTCTACACGACTCGAATCGACCCCAGTGACGATAGCATAGATTTCAGCTTTGCCAGAGATCCACGGTTCTTGGTCGACAGCCAAACGGATTTTCGTTAACTGCGTGGTGTTCAACGGCTCAGGTTCTGACATCGCCATCGAGCGTTTAGCTTTGCCCATAAACGTTTGTTTCTGGAACTTACTGTTTTTACTCCCTTTACTGTCTTCATTATCGCCAGTGTTTTTGGAGCCAGAATTGATTTGGGTTGCAGTACCCAGCTTGTTCATCTCGGCCTGCATCGCCATTAGGCCTGCTTTGAGTTCTTCAGCACCATTGCTATCAACGACAAACACAGGAACGTCTGGCATTTGGTACACGTCTAATTGATGAACTTGTCCGTACACGTCATACGCTTCAATGTATTGCCAATTCGAATCATCGCCTGATGGTTCAAATGCAAACAGCGGGTTTTCACCATTCTTCCAAGCTTCGATCATCGCTTCATCAGCCATGCGAACCTCTAACACAGAGTCGCTGAAGTCGTTGATCCCTTTCATCTTGCGATAACCAAGATCCGCTTTCTGCATCCGGCTTGAAAATGCAGAGTAGGGCTGAGTAGAGCTCAATTTATCTACAGGCGCGGATAAGTTCTTTTCTGAGATCTGAGCCTTCAATGAAAGCTCAAGATCGGAATAACGCTCGCTGATTTGTAACGCCAAAGATTGCTTTTGCGCTGCGCTACTTTCTGCAATACCTAATGAATCCGTTGTCTCAATATTTTGCGCAAAAGACTGGAAGCCAACCACTGTCGTTGCAAGTACCATACTGATAGGAAAAGATGGTCTCATAAATAATCCTTATTTTAATTTTTATCATTAATAGAGCATTTGCCCTATAAGGATTAACCTATCAGTAACGTGAATGTGTTTAAAAGTTAGACAGCTAATTTTATTTCATTGTGCAGCACAGGATCTCAATTTAAGTAATTTATAAAATATTAACTTGGTGCTGGCTTGATATATTCAAATTTATAAACCAATCAATAAGAGGTTTTGCAATATAATTAACTCCTTTGTATTTCTTATGAGTATATTCGGTGTTTACTCCACAACATCGTATCTGTAGGTAAAAAGAAAGCCTGCTCATGATGGGCAGGCTTGATCGATTCGCGGTTATTGAAACTTAGAATTTCAAACTGCGGGTTTAATGGCTATTCAGCTGTATTCGTTTATTGGCCATATGGAACTTCAATGGCTCTGCTGGTTCGGTGCCCTAAGTGAGAAACACTACGAACCAAAACGCTGGACTCTACTGAAGGCTTACTTGCATTGAGGTAGACGTGCCAAGATTGACCGTTGTCGGTTGAATATTCTAAAGATAAGCCCGGAAACTGAGAGTTCATATGCAGTTTACCTTGGAGGATCTTCCCTCCCGGAACGGGCAAGCGGTATGTGATGTCTCTCATTTCCGTTTTTGCCAATTCACGTTGACCAAGAATACTGGCGAATCGACTCCAATCGTCGGTCAAGATGTTCATGTTAGTACGCTCTGTGGTAGATGAGTACTCGACATCGGCTTGATACTCTAATTCCCATTCCGCCTTGTTCCACGCTCGTTCAGCGACTGCCATTAGGCGAGGGAAGGCCATGTATTCATACTGAGCGTCAGTTCTAATGGTTTCAGACCACAGAGCTGCTGA
>NZ_CAKZMP010000192.1 GCF_937128705.1 uncultured Kiloniella sp.
TGAGGGAGAACAAGCGCTTATCTGGCACAGGCATAAACTGTTATTAAGTTTCGATCATCCTGGCAATAGGATGCTGGCAATAGGATGAATGTATTCCGGGAAAGCTGTAAATCGAGATAACTGGATTGCGGGATAACTGGATTGAATGACGTACTCTGGGTTACTTTCTATATAATCAATGAAATATATAAAACCCAAGAGACTTGCTAAAAAAACTGAGAGCACAAGGATAGTGAGTATGGATTTCCTTATAAAGCTTTTGGGTGTTTTTACCACGACGGTTATAACGATCAGAAAGGTAGCAAATAAAAACAGGATGAATAAAAGAAGAATGATAAGCACTTTAAAATCCGGGCTGTAACAGGATATTCAAATTTATTATCTTATTATCCCCTATGAAAGGCAGAATTAAGGCCCGTGGAGTAACTTTTCCTCAGATCGTAGTTATATGTATTTTGGCGAAAGAAAGACTGGTCTTTTTGTGATCATTAGCTTTTGATCCTAAGCATTTTTTTAGTTTTGGTGTCAAATAAGTGATGTGATGCGAGTGAGAATTGTGTTCTTTTCCTGGGCTGTTTTCGCTACGGTGGACTTGATTTGAATGTAAACCATCTATATCAAGTTTAGTTTATATCTTTGGTGTCGTGGTTTCCTGATCGTGTTTCTTTATTGCGGACAGGGGCACAGTCTTGTTTGCTCATTAGAGGATTAGTGGTTTGCCTATCGTTATTACAGCCAGTGAAGCTCATCCCTTTTTGCCGTCGCTGGGGGATCCCACGGCGATTGCAGAGGAAAAGGCGCTGCATCAGGACATTCGTCCGCTGGAAATTGCAATCCTGAACTTGATGGCAGACAAACAGACAACAGAGCTTCAATTGGCCCGTTGGTTGGGACACACACCGCTACAGGTTAGGCTCACCTTTGTGACGACGGACAGCTATGTGGCCAGTGTCAAGGCGGGGCATAAATCCAAATCCACACCAAGCGAGCACATCAGTAAATATTACAACGCTTGGAGCGATGTGAAAGATCGCAAGTTTGACGGCTTGCTGGTCACGGGCGTCAACTTACTGGATGCAGATGTCACAAGCGAGGGTATCTGGGGTGAAATTCAGGAAATCTTTAGCTGGTCCAAAACCAATGTGCTGTCGTCCATGTACATTTGCTGGGCTGGCTTTGCCGCCATGCGTTATTTCCACGATATCAAGTGTCACAACGGCAAGATCAAGACGCTGGGTGTCTTTGAACATGGGATAGAGGAAGACAGTGCGGACCTTTTGTTTGGTTTGCCAGACCGATTCCCGATCCCTGTGGGACGTTGGCAACGCCTGCACCGGGATAAGGTAGAAGGCCATGAACCGCTTGAGCTTGTTTCCTGTACCGACGAAGGGGATATTTTTCTCGTGGCAGAGAACAAAGCCTTCAAAAAGGGGTGCAAGACATATCCGCGTCGGATCTATATGTTCAATCACCCTGAATACGATACGGATACGATGAAGAAGGAATTCCTGCGCGATCGCAAGTCATTCCCCGATCTGCCGATCCCGCCGAACTACTTCCCGGATGATGATCTCGAAAAGACGCCGATTAATACCTGGCGTTATACCGCCGCAATCTATGGCAACTGGATCAAATCACTCTACGAAGCGACCCCCTATGATATCAATGATATCCCCGAGGCGTGTGAATAGTTGTTTGGTCTTTCCTTAGTTATAGGTCAAAAATATATAGTCGGGTTTAGGGTTTTATATCGCTGAATATTTGGCGAATATGACGGTTCTTGCTTTTTTATCTATCTCGCTTGTCCCTGTATTTAATTTTCTATAATTATATCTATTATATACAACAAAATCTTAGGGGCAGGCCGTGTTTATCAAGTATGTTTTGGGGGTGGTTGGCGCAATATTTATTGGTCTGGCGGGAACTGCTTCTGCACAATCTAACGCAAAGGGTATGGCCCTTGAATCCTTTAGTAAGGTTGCTGCATCATGGCATTTTAATCGAAAATGCTCTTACCTTTCCTCTTCGGATTTATCTGATTTCGAGGCCGATGTTGCATACATAACCATTACCTTGGGAAAAGATCTTGGCGGTCAAACACTTCTCAATCGTATCCAGTCTTCGGTAAAAGACATCGTTTATAGTGAAAAATATGGCGATTGTGAGAAAACACGCGAAATGTTTGATGCCGGGTACAAGTACACTAAAGTCTGGAGTGAGCAGATAAGGCTTATTCTAGAAAAACAGGGATAAGATCGTAGGGCACCGCTTTTACTTGAGCCGCTATTTCACGGCTAATTTTCTATTGGTATCTTGAATATTGGCAATAAATAGTGGCGGCTAAAAAAGCGAAACTCTAGGTATTATTACTTACCTCTTTTTGAGTAAAGTTATAACGCATTGAGGTTATTATATTCTCTTTGGTTCGTTCCGACGTATTTGGCGAGGAAATTATCTGGTTATCTCGGGGTGCGTGTATGTCGCATCCTCCAAAACTTGACTCTTTCCTGTCTATACATGATAACCGCGCAGTCTTTTTGGTTGGATTTATGGTTTGTTAACCGTAAATGATGTGTGTTTCCCAAAAAGCTGGTCTGTCATCGAACAGGCTGAAAGTCGGCCCCATATTGTTTCGTGTGTTCGGGGGCTTGAGAAAAGCCTGATGATGGCTTTATTGAATCTTACAGTATAATTTTACCTAGGCAGTTACCTGGGAAATTTACTGGGCTTGAGATAACGGTCCCTGATGAACTAGAGTACTAAAATGCTTAATGTGGAATACAGAACGGTCGCTTCTGATTTGGCGTACAAATACTGGCTTTCGAAATGCCAAGGAGACGCAATCCCAAGCCGGGACGACATAAGCCCTGAAGAAATGGTACCTTTCTTGCCAAGCATTCTGTTGTTGGATGTTCAAGAAGAACCGCTTGATTTCCGTTTCCGGTTGATTGGAACCCGTATCGTGCCATTGCTTAACCGGGACTATACCGGGGAGTTAATGAGCACAATTGATAACCTGAAATCCCCGAATTCTGTTTGGAAGAACTGTTGCAAAGCAGTTGACTTGGCAGAACCCGTTTATGCCTTTACCCCATACGTTGGCCCGAAAAAGGATATTCTGGATGTTGAGGATCTGATCTTGCCGCTGGCCTCGGACGGTAAGAATGTGAACATGTTAATGATCATCCTTGCGCCTATTAAAAAACAACCGGGACAACAAGGTGATGATGGTGAAAACAAATCTGATGGATCTAGAAGCCGCACATTTTGAAATTTGGATATTTTAAATTCTGTGTATTTTAAAGGTCTGGCTATATTGATCTCAGGCTATATTGATCTCAGGGTATATTAATCTCTGGGCTTCTCATCTCTGGGCTTCTCATCTCTGGGCATTCTAATTTCTATAACTGCATCATGATCCCTCTGCTTTAGATTGATCTGTCCTTTTGGTCAGTTTAAAATGCTATGGGGTTATACTCGTGGGGTATAGTTGTGGGAATATGGTTCTCTGGATATAGTCCTCAGGCTTTCCTTGCAGACGTTGGTACTCACGGCGCTTATCAATGGGATAATAAAGAGTTGGACTGTAGCTTACTGGGGCTTACTGGGGCAAAAAGCGCAATATATTAGGGTGCAAGCTGACTAAGGTATAAGCAGGGCGCTTACGTAAGCTCTTGATGGATTGAGGATCAGAATGACCGATTTGAGTTTGGAACTAACCTATATTTCCTGGCAAGAGCTTTTGCTTCGTGTCGGTTTGGCGATGGTTGTCGGGCTTGTTCTTGGGCTAGAGCGCGATAGCAAGAACAAACCAATTGATTTTCGGGCCTATATGATTGTTGCTGTGACCACGTGTGTTCTGGCTATTTTGGGACAGGAAATTTATTCGGATTTCTCATCGGCGGAAAACATTGTAAAGGTTGATTTGTCCAGTATTGTTGCTGGTGTCATGACCGGGATCGGTTTTCTTGGCGCGGGGGCAATTATTCAACGGGGCGACCGGGTTGTTGGCACCGCAACCGGGGCCAGTATCTGGGCGTCGGGGGGAATTGGCCTGACGATTGGTTTTGGGTTTTATGCACTGGGCATTGTTGCTTTTGGGGCCATCAGCCTTATTTTATTGGCGGGCGGCATTTGCCGAACATGGATGTCCGGGGTTGATGATAGTGAAAAATGTGCCCAAGAAAATGATAGCCCAAAAAATGATGCACAAGAAAAGTAGCTAACAAACTTGAAATAACCAATAACAGCAAGAAAACAGTCAAAATTTTCTATTATAGTATTGTTGCGAAATAGAACAGTCGGGGGCTGGTAAGTGAAATTTGCCAGATTTGGTGATTGTTTGATCCCGATGAAAATGTTGGTCAGTATATATCTATACCCCTATCGAGGGGGAAGAGGGGATTAAACAGGCGTGATGGTACATTATCTGTTAGGGGCAATTACAGTGCTGTGCTTTTTGGCCAGTGTTCTTCCCTTTATTCCAATTGCCCATGGTGCCGTCAGAATTTTTGATTTTGGACGTCTTCAAATTCTGACTATTTCGTTTGTAACGCTTGCGTCTGTCGTGGCGTTCCTTCCCAGGGATCAGTATTGCTATTCCCTTGTGGGAATGCTGTCTGTCTCGGTTTTGATAGAACTTTTCCACATCATACCCTTTACCCCCTTTTGGTGGCAGCAATCGGCAAGGTTTGATCCGGCAAAACACGATAATGCATCAACCTTTAAAATGCTGGTTTGCAATGTAAAGCAGAGCAATAAAAGCCACGATAAACTGATTGAGACCATTGAGGATTGCGACCCAGATATTTTGATCCTGATGGAAACGGATCAACTGTGGGTGGATGCCATGGCGGGGGTAACAGAACGCTATGACTATACGCTTAGCTGTCCACAAGATAATAGCTATGGAATGTTCTTGGCCTCGCGGTTGGATGTTTTGCAGGGTGATATCCGTTTTCTGCTGAACGACAGTATCCCCAGCTTTCATTGCCGGTTCAGGTTTAAGGGTGGTGATGAATTTGACCTGATTGCCATTCATCCCGATCCACCTGTGCCCCACAGAGATACCATTGGCAGAGACGCCGAAATTCTGGTGGCAGGGAAAAAGGCGCGATATCGCAAAAGGCCGTTGGTGGTTGCCGGCGATTTAAATGATGTGGCATGGTCATCGACAACGCGCCGTTTTCTGCGGGTCTCTCGATTGCTTGATCCGCGTCAAGGGCGAGGGATGTTTAACTCGTTCGATGCACGGTATCCATTTTTACGGTGGCCACTGGATCATATTTTTCATTCCGAAGAATTCGAACTTGTATCAATCCGGCGGCAACCTTTTATGGGGTCAGATCATTTTCCAATGTATTACGAATTGGCCTATGTATCTGACCATAATAATGAAACGCCGGATAGTCCGTCGGTTATGGATTTGAAAGAGACAAGAAGCCTGATCCATACCGAAAGCAAACGAGAACGTCGCCCCGTTGGCGAAGATTGGGAAAAGTAAAATTACGCGTCCTAACGAAAGGGCAGACAGCATTTGGGGAACGTTATGTATCCTAAATGGTTAGTTCAACCGAAAATGTGTAATTTTAGTACGCATACAATCAGATGTAGAGAAGGCTTTATTTTATCTCACGATATCTCGGTATACTGTAACAAATGATTACGACTCTTACTCGTAAGTTGATTCGATATATTTTACGGCGGCAGAGCGTAAAATAATGTTTTTATAGGTTTTTCAAAAAATAATATTATTTTTTTTGATGCTCGAAATAAATAAGATCTATTCAAATAATTGTCGTATCTTATTGATTTTTAAAGTTGTATATACTTGATTTTTTTACTCGGGATTTACTTAATTGTATATAATATTCTTTAGCCTTTAGGTTGAATAGCTGTTGTGTTAATGTCTTCTTAACCAATTCAACGTAATTTTCCTACATTCGCTCCCCACGTAGTCAGGGGTGGCTTCATAAAATAAGAGTTTGCACAGTTGCTATAATCTTTCGAAGAGGCACTGGTTCAATTGCAAACCTGATCAGATATATAACCTGGTATTAGTGTGTTACAGGAACCGTCTGATCTTTTATTATGGAGTGGGGTGTGGGTAGAAACTAGACATGGTTGTTGACATGATTGTCTGGGACTTTTTTGAATAATTCGACGCCTAGTGTGGTCGCGTCATGGGAACAGTCTTAGTGAGTTTTGGGCTCGAACCGATTATTCAAAGCGTGTGGTCGCTCTGGAGTGTGGTACTCAACCGCTTGTGTTTCGTCTGGTTTCAAACTGTCAAAGGCACTTCCTTTGGGGGGATCTTGCCAACGTGAAACCATATAGGTCAAGTTTTAGAACCTGATCAGCAAGACATTATCCGCAGTTTATAACTGTTTTATAACTGTGGCGTAAGTAAAATCAGAACGACTGCGATAGAGAAGTGTGGGGATCGCGCTCTGATTTTACAGCGTAGTGGTATACGTCGCAATTACGGGTGTCGGGGTAAGGAAAGATCGTTATGTGGCACAGGTAGCTGTCACGGCAAGAGGAACGTTAAGAGTTATCAAGGGGGTAAGCACGTTCTGCCTTTGCTTTTTTTGTCTAGTTTTACGGCTTTCTTTATTTACTAAGGCTTCTAAGCATTTTCAATTAATCAAAGCTAGGAATGCATATTATTATGTGGTGCTGCATGTTTACCTATTTTGTAATATGCTGTTAAAGGCAAATTAATACTTTGTGATCGAGAATTGGTAGGGAGCTTATAACGCTTACTTACTTTCAATTGCTTATGTGATCACATTATGCCCGGAATATTGAACAAATCTTTTAGTCTCACAGGTAAGATTCTTACATCTGTCGTTATTACCCTTGCGATCGGGTTAACGGCTACGACCGCCTTTGTCGTTAAGGAAAGTCAGGATGCAATCCTTGATGTTGCTGAAAAACACGGTCAGGAACTCGCCGGAAATATCGGAAGCCAAGTGAAGGCTGATATTGATGTGGCAATGACAGCATCACGTACCATGGCTGAATCATTCTTAGCTTATCATCGGGCAGGAATTACGGATCGGGAAGTTTACAGAGAAGCACTTAAAGGTGTCGCACTTAATAACCCTGACTTTGCAGCAGTTTGGAGTGGATGGGAACCAGATGCACTGGATGGTAAGGATGCAGATTTTGCGAATACGCCGGAAAGCAACGCAAGCGGACGTTTTATTGATCTCTGGTTTTTAAAGAACGCTACAGATCTTGGTGTGCGTGGACTGAATATTGATAAGGGCGAAACTGCCGACTGGTATGACGGTCCTCGAAAAGCCATGGCAGAGGTAATTACAGAGCCTTATGCGATGGAATTGGCAAAAGATGAAGGTACAGAAGCTTTTCTTTCTACTTCTGTTGTAGTGCCTCTTATTCAGGACGGAAAGTTTATCGGTACTGTTGGTGTTGATTTTAATTTACAGGAAGTTCAGGACAAGATTGCAGAAATCCGTCCTTATGAAGAAGGTCTTGTTACTCTTATTACCAATAATGGCGTTTGGGCTGCTTATCCAGATAGAGAGCAAATTGGTAAAGCGATAGAAGAAAGCTCGCCGCAATTCCAGGATTACAAAGGCCTTATTGCTAAAGGTGAGAATGCCAGCTGGATCGGATATTCAAACGAACTGGGGAAAGATGCTCTCTATGTTCTGGTACCTTTGACGGTTGGGCATTCAAAAACCCCTTGGTCAATTGCCGCCATTATGCCTCTGGATAAGGTACAGGCTGGTGCAACGAGCGTGCGTAATAATATGATTATTGCAGCAATCGTTTTAACCTTGCTCATGGCGCTGATAATTACCGTTCTGATTACAGTTTTGATGAGCAGACCATTGAAAAATATTACTGAAGTCGTTGAGGTTCTGTCGAGAGATGAGACCAATGTCGAAATTAAGGATCAGCAGCGGAGCGATGAAATTGGTGTTCTTGCAAAAGCGCTGGAACATTTCCGTCATAAGCTAATCCAGGTTCGCGATCTACAATCCGAACAAGTTGAAAAAGATCGACAGGCAGAACAAGAACGACGAGATACTCTTTTGGGGATTGCCAATCAGTTTGAGGTACAGGTTCAGGGCGTTGTTGGTAATGTATCCAGTTCATCGGATCATCTTTTGACCTCTGCGCAGAGCATGTCCGCGGTGACAGATAATGTGTCAAGACAGACAGCCGTTGTGTCATCTGCAACCGAAGAAGCATCGGCTAATGTTGCAACTGTTGCCAGTGCAACAGAAGAGTTGTCAGCCTCTATTGGAGAGATCAATGCACAGATCACACGTGCTGTTTCAGTATCGCAAGAGGCTGTGCAAGAGGCAGATCGTGCGAACACAAAGGTGCAAGGTCTGTCGG
>NZ_CAKZMP010000193.1 GCF_937128705.1 uncultured Kiloniella sp.
TGTTGAGTAACGAGATGCTTCGAAATGTCCCTCGGGAGTAAGAAGAGAATAACAGTAAGTCATAAAATATGACGGTAAGTCTTTGGCTGGGGCATTATTTTGTGCGTAGGGAAGAATCAGACGTAAATAATCAGAGGTCTCTTCGTCTCGATAAAAGATTTTCCATATCTGCGGAGCCGAAGCCAGAAAGGTTGTCTTAAACTCTTCAAAATGCTCCTGATAGATTTCGCTTGGGGTGCCATCAAGGATGCTTTTACCGCGAAGATCTTCGTTGGAAGAGGATGAAATCTCGGTACCATCAAGGCGGTATACGAAGTCTAGGGGATCTTTCTGAATTTCCACAACACAAAACCGACCAAGGTGCTTACGATACCTTAACGGATCCATCTCGTTTTTATAGGGGTTACCTTGAGCGGGCTTATGATCTTGCCATATCTTCAGTATGCGAAGGATTTCGTCAGGGGCATCTGAGAAATCTAAGAGTGAAGAGGAATAATCATAGTTAGCCATGGCTATTTTTGAAATGATTTAGCACGCTTGTCAACGTGGATAGAATGATATTCTTACGCGAAAGATTTCTTTTTGTATTTTTGGCGTAATTCTTGGGTTGTAGAGGTGGTTATGCCAATAGATAAGAGAGTACGCTGTTAAGTCGGGTTCTGCCTTCAACTGTGGCTCGTATTCTCTTGTTATCAAGAGATAGCAAGCTTTCTTGTACAAGTTGATTCACTTTATCGGGTTGAATCAGATCTGTCAGGTTTTGATCTGTTTCATCCCGGACATCTTCTAGTTTAATACCTTCGCTCAAACGCAACCCCATCATGAGCATTTCTTCAAAACGTTCGGTAGTCGAAATTGAATCGTGTGTTCGAGTTGCATGACCAGCTTGCTCTACAGTGTTGAGCCAAATTTCCGGTGCTCTGTGCTGCCTTGTCGCGATTTTGTTTCCTAAAGGCGTGTTGTCTGCCAATGTCAGTCGTCCATGAGCTCCGGGGCCGATGCCAATATAATCGCCGTATTTCCAATAAGTTATGTTATGGCGACTTTCTTCCCCGGGATTGGCATAGTTTGATATTTCATAGTTGGGCAATCCGTGACGTGCCATAACATTGTTGGTGACATCGTATAGTTCGGCTGCAATGTCAGGGTTGAGTTCTTTAAGCTCGCCACGACGGCGCGCGCCATGAAACGGTGTATTCTCTTCAATTGTTAACTGATAGAGAGAAAGATGCTTGGTGCCTTCGTTTAGGGCCCGCTCTAGCTCGTCTTCCCAGCTTTGTTTCTCTTGCTTAGGACGGGCGTAGATCAGATCAAAAGAAAAGCGTTCAAAATTCTGCCGGGCGACATCAATCGCTTTGAGAGCTTCAGCGGCAGAATGCTCCCGCCCTAAAAACTTTAGATCCTGATCATTTAAAGACTGAATCCCTAGCGATACGCGATTGATACCTGCTTGGGCGAAGGCAGCGAACTTATCTGATTCAACAGAAGTTGGGTTGGCTTCCAATGTAATTTCAAGGTCATTCGTACAGGGCCAGTGTTTTCGTATTCGCTGAATCAATGCTTCGGCTGTTTCCGGCGCCATGAGAGAAGGTGTGCCACCGCCAAAAAACACTGAGCTAACAATTCTGCCTTCACCGCCAGATTTTTTCAATAAGTCGGCGTAGTGATCAAGCTCTTGTAAAAGGGCTGCGCGCCATCGTTCCTGAGAAACTTCTTCGCGGACGTGGCTGTTGAAATCGCAATAGGGGCACTTTTTCAAGCAAAAGGGCCAGTGTATATAGATACCAAATCCGCGCCGTGCGGCAGCGGGAAGGGAAGAGCCGGAACTTGGAGTGTTTATCAAAACGCAGTCCCTTTAGAGGTCAGCCGGAAATGAGTTTAAACTAGTTCTGACTAGTTTAGCACAGTGAATTCAGTCTCGCTTAAAGGTCCGCAAAGTTGATGTGCGGACTTTGGTTCAGGCGTTAGGGGTGAATTTTTCGGCAACAAGCAAAGCAAAGGCACGGGCACGATGACTCATTGAATGTTTGCGTGCTGGATCCATTTCACCGAATGTTATTGTCTCACCATCGGCTTGAAAAATGGGATCATAGCCAAAACCCTGCAGACCGCGCGCCGGATGGACAATAGTACCATCAATGCGGCCTTCGAAGACTTCTGTCGTACCATCTGGCCAAGCGAGGCAAAGAGCGCATACAAAGTAGGCTGCACGTGTATCGTTGCTATTCTTTGCGGCTTTTTGCAGTTCTTCTTCGACCTTTTCCATTGCCAAAGAAAAATCCTTTTCAGGACCTGCCCAACGCGCAGAATAGATACCGGGGGCACCACTCAAGGCAACCACAGCTAGACCACTGTCATCTGACAGAGCTGGTAGACCGGATCCCTTTGCAGCGGCAAGCGCCTTTATTTCTGCATTTGCTGCAAAGGTTTCCCCATCTTCGACAGGTTCAGGCAAGCCGAGATCTCCGGCTGAAATAACGTCAACGCCATAGGGAGCCAAAAGCTCGGCTATTTCGCGCAGCTTTCCCGGATTATGGCTGGCGAGAACGAGTTTACCATCCCGTAATGAATTCGCGGTCTGTGCCATGGTTCTGTACTTTCCAAAAAATGAGTTACTTTGTTATCCATATAGGGAAACACTGATTGTCGGTTTTATGTGTATATGGACACCAAAAGGAATCTTCGATATCCCATCATATCTGCTTCCAAAGCACTTAGCTGGAGCAAATTCTAAGTATTCACCAGATTGATCCTGTATTCGACGTACACCTGTACAATCAACAAGTTTCATTGAAAACACTGGATCTTCAATGTCATCCCCGAAAAGTTCAATACTGACATCACCATCGAATTGGAATATGCACAGACGTAATTCGATCCGATCTTTATGGACAGAAAATTTATGGTAGATCCCGTAAGGTTCAACATCAGGAATAGCCTCTAAGACGGTTAATACGTCAGTTTCATCCCAGACCAGCATTTATCTACCTGTGCATCCGTTGGTTACTCTACTCTGAATCAATTGCTTGCTTCTGTAGTTCAATAAGCTCAGAAACACCTTTTTCGGCGAGATCTAGTAGTGCGTTGAACTCATCGCGAGAAAAAGGCTTTTCTTCGGCTGTACCCTGAATTTCAACAACGCCGAGGCCGCCTGTCAGGACAAAGTTTGAATCAGCCTGAGCATTGGAATCTTCGGGATAATCGAGATCCAAAACGGGTGTGCCTTCGAAAATACCGCAAGAAATAGCTGCAACGTGGTCTGTCAGCGGAATTTCTTCGATCATACCGAGTTTCTTCATGTGCTGGAATGCAAGATGAAGGGCAACAAAACCACCTGTAATGGAAGCTGTACGTGTGCCACCGTCGGCCTGTAGAACGTCACAGTCAATTTTGATCTGACGTTCGCCAAAGCCTGACATATCAGCAACCGCACGCAGAGAACGGCCGATCAGACGCTGGATTTCCTGTGTCCGGCCAGACTGTTTGCCGCGAGCTGCTTCCCGATTTGAACGGCTGTGGGTTGCACGGGGGAGCATGCCGTATTCGGCAGTGATCCATCCTTTTCCAGAATTGCGAAGCCATGGTGGTGTGCTGTCTTCGACTGATGCCGTGCAAAGCACGTGCGTATCGCCGAATTTAATCAGACAAGATCCTTCGGCATGTTTGCTGAAGTTGGTTTCAATAGTAACCTGACGCATTTGGTCAGGAGTACGGCCTGATGGACGCATGATTAGCCCTCAATAATATTGGCGATAAATAAATATATTGAGCGGGAAGCTACCTTATGGCTTCCGGTACGTCCAGTGGCATTGATTAGCCGTATTCATGATCTGGTTATCTACCTGATTTATCTGGAATATCACAGGGGCTCTGGAATAGAATTCAATAGATCCTTTTGGGCGTCTTTGTTTTTTAACCTTACCAGATAGATTGATAAGAGTGTGGCAACGATCAATACGGGGAAAAAGATGGCATGAACCCAATATGATGTTTGTTCAATAATCTCTGGGCTGGCCCCCTCACTGAACCCAATCATGGCTGCTGGGATGCCGGCAATCGCAGGACCCAATGCGCCCCCGCACATTTGCAATGTTGGAATGGCACCAGACCTTTTGTCCTGTTCCTCACTTGGCCCTGATTCAATGATTACAGACGAGAGGTCGGCCCAAAAAATGCCGAATCCTGCCCCGGCTAGAAAAATGGCAATGCTCAAGGACCACAGAGGTCCGCCGTAAAGAAACTGTGCAATGCCATAAAACCCTAAGAATGCGGTAAAGACACCTGTTGGTATAAGATATAGCCGCCAACTGTTATTCTGGGGAAGTTTGGCGCAGACCATTGCTGCGAGTGACCAGGATATTGATTCCAAAGCAACCATGAATCCTGCTGACAGGGGGGAGAACCCGTGGATTTTTTGCAAAATATAAGGGCCATAAACCATAAAAGAAATGGAAGAAACCATGGCCAGAAAGATGACTGTAATTCCGGTGCCGGCAACGCTGAAAAGACTGAGGCCATGCTTGGGAAGTAATGAGTTATTAGATCTTTTGTCCCTATAGAGAAGGTATCCAAGCAAGGATAAGCCAGTGATCAAGAAAGCCACGGCATAGTCGGGTTCTCTGTTTCCCATTGCGATGATCAAAACGGCTGATCCCAAAAGCCCAAGCCTGAAAAAAGGCAGTGGTGTTTTGATTTTTGTTTCTGTTGTGGATTCAGTCTTTTCCTTTTTAGGAAAACTAGACCTTATAAGGATGACAAACAGGATTGCACAGACAGTCATGATATAGAAACCCGCCCTCCATCCTACTGTTTGGGCAAAAATACCACCAGCGAGTGGCCCACCAACCGAGGCAATACCCCAGACAGCAGATTCCATTGCAAAAACAGTTGGCCAGAGATGGCGTGGGAAAAGGTCAGCAATTACGGTGTAACAACTTGCGAGAACCAATCCTCCGCCAATCCCTTGAACAACGCGAGAGAACAGAAACAATTCCATTGATGGGGAAAGGCTGACCAAAAGAGAGCCGACCGTGAAGATCGAGCCACCGATAGTCATAATGGCACGCCCCCCGATTCTGGTTTTTGTTGTCCCTGCGGAAAGTGATGCAATCATCGCCGCCGTGGTATAAAGCAGGGCTGACCAGTTAATAAATTCAACGCCATTAAGATCATCAACGGCGGAAGGCAATAATGTCGAAGTGATTAAGCTATTTAAGGCATAAAGGGCGACGCCCATACAAACAATCACCAGATGTAGAATGTTCTGCGGAGTCATTTTTGACTTGGTATTTAGTGGCGCAGAGTTGGGCATGATACAGACCTTAAATAAAAAAGTTTTTTCTTTTCTTATTTAATTTGTAAGCGGAATAATTAGAAAAGCAAACACTTTTTTTAATTAGCTTTATAGAGTATACTCTATTGCTATGAGAAAAAATGAAAAGACAGAAGATGCAATTCTCGCATTGCTGAAAGCACGAGGAGAAATGCAAGCAGTTGATCTGGCAAGTGAATTGTCCATGACAGCAGTTGGTATGCGCCAACACCTCAAACGAATGTCTGCAGAAGGAATGATTCAAAAGGCATCGGTAGAGGCTTCGTCTTCGGGGGCAGGAAGGCCAGCTGTGAGTTGGGAATTAACAGCAGAGTCTCATAACACATTCGGCGATTCTCATGCATTATTGACAAAAGATCTAATCGAAAGCGCTCGCATCATTTTTGGTGATGAAGGGGTTGAGAAGCTGGTCAGTCATCGCGAGCAACAGACGCTCAAGAACTATACATATGCCCTTTCACAAGTAACAACACTTGAAGATCGGGTACACCAGTTGGTCGAATTGAGAGAGCGCGAAGGATATATGGCATCAGCCGAGGCAGATGATCAGGGTGGATTTCTCTTTATTGAAAATCACTGCCCTATTTGTACCGCGGCTACGATTTGTCAGGGATTTTGTCGTGCAGAGCTGTCTATTTTCAGGACGGTTCTTGGGCCAGATGTTGATGTGGAGCGAGCCGAATATCTGTTAGAAGGTGGTCGACGTTGTAGTTACCGTATTCGCCCACATAATTCCAAAACCCAGAATAAACCGGACATGTCTGTGGAACTGGGGCAGGAAGATATCGGTGAACATGAGATGGCTTCAGAAACGAAAAGCGACGAACGTTCTCCACCTCAGGCTAGGTATC
>NZ_CAKZMP010000194.1 GCF_937128705.1 uncultured Kiloniella sp.
TATGGGTTGCATGCCCTGCGATCTGCCGATGTTCTGATATATGATGCGCTGGTCGGCGAAGATATCCTGAAGATGGCCCGTGAAGGCTGTGAGCTTGAATATGCTGGTAAACGGGGCGGTAAACCATCATCAAAGCAGGCTGACATTTCGCAACGTCTTATCCAGTTGGCAAAGGAAGGTAAGAGAGTCCTGCGTCTGAAAGGCGGCGACCCCTTTGTGTTCGGTAGAGGGGGCGAGGAAGCTCTGGCGTTGGTAGAGGCAAATGTTCCATTCCGTGTTGTTCCGGGTATCTCTAGCGGTATTGGTGGTCTGGCGTATGCCGGCATTCCTGTTACCCACCGCGATTGTAATTCTGCGGTGACGTTTCTGACGGGACATAATGCGAGCGGTATCGTACCGGATAACATTAATTGGGAAGGTCTTGCACAGGGATCACCTGTTATTGTGATCTATATGGCCATCAAACATCTGGGTGATATCGCTCAAAAGCTAATGGCCCATGGTCGGCCTGCTGATGAACCCGTCGGCATTGTCAGCCGAGCGTCGACCCCGTCGCAAGAAGTCTTGGAAACCAGCTTGGGACGCTGTGTCGAAGACGTCGCCAAAAGCGGTATTGAACCGCCAGCACTTGTCGTGATTGGTGAAGTTGTGCGCTTGCGTTCAGGCCTTGACTGGATGGGGGCAATGAACGGTAGAGTCTTGACGTCTGATCCGCTCAATCTATCTGCAAATATTGATAAGGTTGCGAACGCTTGATCGCCAAGGACAGTGCCGAAAGTTCAAAACAGCAAAACGCTTCTATAAATTCAGAGGCCCCTAAGGGACTGATTATTGCGGCTCCTTCTTCAGGAAGTGGCAAGACCACGCTGACCTTGGCATTGTTGCGTTATTTTAAAAACAATAATCTGCGTGTTGGCCCGGCAAAGGTTGGGCCGGATTATATCGATCCGGCTTATCACACAGCAGCAGCGGGACACCCCTGTTTCAACCTTGATCCTTGGGCCATGCGGCAAGCGAGTCTGGCTTCTATCATTGCGCATAGCGGGCATGATGTTGATGTGATCTTGGCCGAAGGGGTTATGGGGCTTTTTGACGGAGCGGCCGGTGGGGCGGGATCAACCGCTGAATTGGCAAAGAAAACCGGATGGCCTGTTATCCTTGTGATTGATGTGAAGGGTATGTCTGCCTCGGCAGCGGCCATCTTGCATGGGTTTGCTTCTCTTGATCCCGAGGTCACTGTTGGCGGGGTCATTTTTAACAGAGTCGGTTCGCCGCGACATGCAGAGTTGCTGAAAGAAGCTTGTGAGCCGCTTGGAATTCCGGTCCTCGGATATTTGAAGCGGCAGGATGATTTGGTTTTGCCAAACAGGCATCTTGGCTTGGTGCAGGCAATTGAGCATAGCAAGCTTGATGGCTATCTCGACAAAGCGGCAGAGCAGGTTGGCTGGGATGTACGTTGTGAAGAGCTACTAAAGCAGGCTCGCCCATCAATACTTTCACATAATGATCTACACAGTTTTGTACCCCCTATAGGGCAAAGAATCGCAATCGCACAGGATGTTGCTTTTTCTTTTATCTATCCGGCTCTTCTGGAAGGTTGGAAAAAAGCAGGTGCTGAGCTGAGCTTTTTCTCCCCCTTGGCTGATGAAAAACCATGTACTGAAGCTGATGCGATTTATCTACCCGGTGGGTACCCCGAACTACATGTGGGCCAGCTGGGCGCAAACCAGATTTTCTTAAAAAGTCTTCGTCAGGCTGCAAATAATAGCAAAACGATTTATGGGGAATGTGGCGGTTACATGCTTCTCGGCATGGGACTTATTGATAACCGTGGGGATCATCACGAACTTGCGGGGCTTTTGCCTGTCGAGACGTCTTTTGCTGTACGGCGACGGTCGCTGGGATATCGAGATGTTACAACCCTCAAAAACACAGCTCTTGGTGATAAAGGTTCAACCTTTAAGGCCCATGAGTTTCACTATTCTACTGTTGTTGGGGATGAAGGTGATACCCCCTTGTTTGATGTCAGGGATGCGGCGGGTCAAAAAAAGGGGCAGGTTGGCTGTGTAAGCGGATCTGTTATGGGATCTTATATCCATCTCATTGATCAATACTGAGTGAGTAGGGTTTAAGTTCTTAATAGAAGGTAAAACTGTGTTATTATGCTTCTGAGGGGGATGTGTGCTTACCAAAGCCACAAGCTCGAGAGGAATGTACTAAGTGCAAATAAACAGAGAACGTTTTCATAGTTCTGCTCAGTGTTTGCCCCCACCCCAGACTTACCCGATGATCAGAGGGACTATCGGTCGATACCTTGCTCGTCCTTGGTTCGACGCTTTGGCGCTTCGCTTGATTGTTAAGTACCTTTTCCCTCTTACCCGTGTTTTACAAACCGCGATCACAAGCGATGGGGATGCCAGCAGGCTGGTCGATGATCTGGGGCTAAAACATGGATTACCAGATGACTGTGACAGGGCCCTTACCGAAGTATGTATTCGTCATCACGTCGCAAACTCTGCCTTTGAGCGGTGGAAAATTGTTATGTTTGGCGATGGCCTGAGTATCGCAGGGCGTGTTTTTGCAGAACGGCGGCGACAGGAAACACAACAAAGGTTGTTAGAGGCATCCCTGTTTTTTAAGGAAATTCGCAAAGAAGTTGCGCCTGTACGATGGCAACTACCAACCCCAAAAGAGTTTTTTGGGGCCTTTGGAGATTATCTCGATGATTTAGAACATTTTTATCGTCCGCCCCAAAAATTACCTGCTGTTCGCTCTTCACATTCTATTCATGGTGTTTATGGTCGTGAATACTGGTTGCGTTATGATTCAGAATTTGGTGCTGAAAACTGGGTGCGGTGCTATGAACCTCTAACGGGGTTAAATCCGTCGGCACCGACGATTATTTTTTTGCAAGGTCTGGGTGTCGAGCAGGATTGCTTTCAAGATCGGGAAGATCCTGTTTGTGCGCTGACAGAGGCAGGGTTTCGCGTTTTACGTATTCAACAACCCGGTCATGGGTTCCGCAAAACACCCGGATTTTATGCCGGAGAACAGATTTTCAGTGAAGGCCCTATGGGGCTGATCAAGCTCTACAGGCAATGGATCTCAGATATTTCTGTGTTAATGAACTGGGTGCGCCAGCAACGCGGCGGGCCAGTTGTTCTGGGCGGCGTAAGTCTGGGGGCGTTGACAGCACAGCTTTATTCAAGTGTTGCCTGGAATTGGCATAATGATTTGAAACCTGACGCGTTACTCTTAATTGGCACCAGTGGAAATGTTCTGGATGTATTTCTCAAGGGATGTTTGACACAGGCGCTGGGCATACCCAAAAAACTACATGAACTTGGTTGGCGTGAATCTGACTATGTGAAATGCTTGCCATTTGTACAGCCAACAGGTCACTCGGTTGTTCCGCCGGAAAAAGTAATCTTTATGCTTGGGCAGGCAGATAAGCTGACCCCTTATAAAGGAGGGCTGGATCTTGCTAATCGCTGGCGGGTTCCCCCGGAGAATAGATTCCTCAGAAGTGGTAAGGGCCATTTTTCCCTGTTGATAGACCTTATTCGCGATCCTATTGTCTTGAGGCGTTTGTGTGAAGTCACGTCGTAGTTAACGCATGGATTGGCTTAATTTGTGGTTCAATTACACATGCAATTCCGACACAGGTGGTCTGTGAGGCGGGGCATTAACAAATTCATTGTTATCTGTTATGTTGCCTGAAATTTGTACTGTAGTTGAACTTTTCAAATTTTATCGATGATGGTGGCGGGTAATAAGTACTGACTAATTCAGGCTTGATTACCTTACGGGATGGTCTTACATAGCCACTAAACAAACAGGCTTTGGCGGCTGGCGCCAAAGTAAGTTTACTGAAGTAAGTTATACGAGATAAGCGAACCCATGAATTCTCTTGGTATAGATAAAGAACCTAAAGATACACGCGTTGTCGTTGCCATGTCTGGTGGTGTCGATAGTTCTGTTGTTGCGTGTATATTGAAAGAAGAAGGTTATGACGTTATCGGCGTTACCCTTCAACTCTATGACCATGGAATTGCGTTGGAAAAAAGCGGTGCTTGTTGTGCCGGGCAAGATATTTATGATGCCCGTACGGTGGCTGATCGTTATGGCTTTCCGCACTATATTCTCGATTACGAATCACGTTTTAAACAGGATGTGATGGAAGATTTCGCAGACAGCTATATGCGCGGCGAAACGCCCATTCCCTGTGTGCGTTGTAATCAGAAAGTCAAGTTTAAAGACATGCTGGCGATGGCCAAGGACCTCGGCGCGGATGTGATGGCAACGGGCCATTATGTTCAGCGGATCGAAGGTCCCAATGGTCCAGAACTTCATCGGGCTTTTGACGATACAAAAGACCAGACCTATTTCCTTTTCACGACGACCGAAGATCAGCTGGATTTTCTACGGTTCCCTCTCGGCGGTTTGCCGAAAACGGAAACCCGGAAAATTGCAGAACGTATGGGGCTATCCGTTGCCGATAAGCCCGATAGTCAGGATATTTGCTTTGTGCCGGATGGATCTTATGCCCGTGTGGTAGAACGTCTGCGTCCCGGTGCTTTGGACAAGGGGGATATCGTTCACCTTGATGGCACCGTTCTGGGACAGCATGACGGAATTATCAACTACACAGTCGGGCAACGTCGCGGCATCGGTGTTGGTGGTACCAGTGATCCAATTTATGTTATTCGTCTGGACGCTGAGAAGAAGCAGGTTATCGTTGGCCCCAAAGAAGCGCTTTCCCGTGATGTTGTTCTTGTGAATGAGCTAAACTGGTTGGCAGAACCTCTGAACGACCGGGGGCGCGAAGTCACTGTTAAGCTTCGGTCGGCATCAAAGCCAACCTCTGCCACCGTTTACCCGGAAGGGCAGGGGCTAGGTATGGGCGGCGCACGTGTTGTGTTGCATGACCCGCTTTATGGTATTTCGCCGGGGCAGGCTGCTGTTTTCTATGATGGTGATCGTGTTCTGGGCGGTGGCTGGATCGTTTCTACCGAAAAGCAGGTTCTGGACGAAAAAGCGCAGGGTGCGGCTTAATATTTAAGCCCGCAAGTTTATTTCTTTCTGGAATTACGATTTTGTTCCTGTTACGTTCTTGTAAGTGTTTCTTTTCACATTTTACAGAAATAGCAGCGCATGGTCCCTCAGATAAGTAATTCTCAAGCCCGACGGTTGTTTATGAAACAGCAGGGTTTATGCGATAACCCTGCCACGAAACAAACGAAAACTCAGTTACTCAACCTGATAGAGCGTATGGGGTTTGTGCAGATCGACAGTATCAATACTGTTGAGCGTGCGCATCATATGATCCTCTTTTCGCGAAACCAGACCTATCAAAAAAAACACTTTGATCAGCTTTTGGAAACAGATCGATCCCTGTTTGAAAACTGGACACATGATGCATCGGTCATCCCGATGATCTTTTACCCCTATTGGAAATATCGCTTTGGTCGCACAGAAGCATACTTGCTGGACCGATGGCGCAAGTGGCGGCGGGAAGGGTTCGAAGAAAGCTTTCGAACAGTCCTAGAGCATATTCGCGAGCACGGGCCGACGCGCTCCCGAGATATGAAAAAGCCGGAAAGTGGTCCGGGTAAGGGAGATGCGAACAAGAAAAATCAGGGTTGGTGGGACTGGCATCCATCCAAGACTGCTTTAGAATTCCTGTGGCGTACGGGGGCATTATCTGTTGATCGTCGTGATGGATTTCAAAAAGTTTATGACGTTACAGATAGAATTATTCCATCAGAAGTTCTTTGCCAAGATATTGACCATGAAAGCTTTGTCGACTGGTCGTGCCGTTCAGCAATGGAAAAACTTGGTTTTGCGACGCCGGGTGAACTGGCTGCTTTTTGGGATGGGATAAAACCAGCCGAAGCCAAAGTCTGGTGCGAAGAGAAGCTTGGTAAGGAACTTGTCGAGGTTGAGGTATTATCTGCTGATGGTAGTAAGCCACGTAAAGTCTATGCTTTTGAGGGCATCTTAAGTCAGCTAGATGATTTGCCGACAGCTCCGAAACGTGTGAGAGTACTTAGTCCTTTCGATCCTTTGATCCGTGATAGAAAGCGTACCGAACGTCTTTTCGATTTCCATTATCGTATCGAGGTTTTCGTACCCGAAGCAAAACGCCAATACGGCTACTATGTTTTCCCTTTGCTTGAAGGTGAAAACCTCATTGGACGTATTGATATGAAACGCCAGGGAACAGAGTTGTTTGTCAAAGGTCTATGGTTTGAGCCCAAAGTGCGTGTCAGTAAAGGACGGCTCAACGCGCTTACATCTGAGCTAGAGAGGATTACACGCTTTGTTGGTTGTGAAAGTTTAATTTTTGCGGATGATTATCTGAAGTCAGGTTAACAGAATTACTGTACGTTTGGTTTGCAGGAAAAAAGACTTAATGAATCCACTCTGCAAGCTTTGGGTTTATTTCTATGGCGTCATTAAAAAGCCAGACCATACGATCACAGAACCACATCTTTCCAATGGTCATGGCAAAGCCAAAAAACATGGTTGGCCAGAATAAATTCAAGTAGGCGGTGATAAGGCCGCCGAAAAATCCAACCCCTGCCATGATGCTTAACGCGCGTGTTTGCGATCTGTGCATGTCGAGTAGTTCGTCCAGCCCATCAAAGGGAACTTCCTTTAGCCATATACGTTCGCCAAAGGTGACTTGCGATGCCCAAAAATCAGTGTGCCGGGGTTTGGGAAATATACGGGGGTTGAGATACATCCAAAAGGCGAAGAGAAACAAAAGAAAACCGGCCACGGGCCACCCCCATGCTTCATGAGACCAGATCGCCGGGAATATCAGCCACCCTGTAGCAATACGTGTCCATCCTGATAAAGGGTTGGCGTGGTGTTCCCACGTATTTTGCGACATTTTGAAGATGTTTCGCATGGTATGGCTCAGCTATGGCTTTATTCTTTATGTCAGAAAGGGCGATAGGTGAGATTAGTGGGCTGTGAAGCCTGATACAAGCCAATATTATACCGACTTTCATCCGTTATCTTTTAGGTTCAACACAGATTGAGAGTGGGGAAGGGGAGATGAATTTTCAAAAAAAAGAAAAAGCGGATGACTCCGCTATTGACAGTTTTGTGTCATGGCATTATCACCCCTCTTACAGCGCGGATGGTTGACGAATCAGTTAATCGTCACAGCACTGTGAAAGCCTTATGGCGGAGTAGCTCAGCTGGTTAGAGCAGCGGAATCATAATCCGCGTGTCGGGGGTTCAAGTCCCTCCTCCGCTACCAATTCAGAAAGCCTCAGCAAAACTGCTGGGGCTTTTTTTGATTCTTGGATGATTCAGCAAATTTTAAACTGGTCAAACCAATTTTTGTGACGCATTATCTGTCATCTTTCAAAATGAACTTCTGGTTCAGATTAGCTCTTGGTTTTAGATTAGAGGCGGGATAGAGAAATGGCGTTGGGTATTGGTTTCATTGGGTTGGGCATCATGGGAAACCGCATGCTGACAAATATGTCGGTGCATGGTGAATTTAACTTGGCTGCGGCTTGGGATCCCAGTGAAGCTGCTCGGTCCGATGCTCAGACAAACTATCCTTCTCTGGATGTTGTTAGAACTGTCGAAGAAGTTATCAAACACAGAGATGTTGATGTGGTTTATATTGCCAGTCCACCTGCATCCCACCGGGATTATGCTTTGGCTGCTGCGGCGGCTGGAAAAGCGGTTTTCTGTGAAAAGCCACTTGGGATCGACGTGGAACAGTCACAGGAAATGGTTGCGGCTTTTGAACAAAAGGCCGTTTTAAACGCTGTTAATTACCCGCTGGCGAACTCTCCGGCCGCTGATTTGATCAAGGCTGATATTGACGCTGGTAAGTTAGGGGCGATTACGTCTGTCGATATTCGCCTGCATTTTGCTCCTTGGCCACGTGAATGGCAACAGGATGCAACCTGGTTGTCGCAACGAACAGAAGGCGGTTTTGTTCGGGAAGTAGGATCGCATTTTATTTATTTAACCGAACGCCTTTTGGGGACTGCTGAGTTATTGAATACCTGTGCAATCTATCCTGAAGACGATATTTCTTGCGAGACAAATGTACAGGCCCAATTGGCCTGCGATAACGTGCCTGTTTCCTTTCACGCCAGTGCAGGCGGGGTTGGCCCCGATGTCGTCGAGTTTACTGTTTGGGGAGAGAAAAAATCCTATCGATTGACGATGTGGGATCAGCTCTATTCAACAACGGGCGGCGAATGGAAACGAGAACTTTCTGAAATTGATGACGCAAGACAACACGGTTATATGCGTGGATTGGATAATCTTGTTGCATGGAAAGAAGGCAGACAGTATTCAATGGCGAGCTTTGCTGATGCTCTTTCAGTTCAGGAAAAGGTGGAAGCAATTCTGTCGGGTGAATTTTAGGAAGGCCTGATACAATGGTCTGTTGTTGAGTGTAGATGGATGTCTGATTATACTTTTTATGTAGGTCATTTACGTTTTATTGCCAATCGGACCGGACGGGTGAATGAAGAGGTCACCAGGATGATGGATATTCTGGATGATATCGCTACCCAAATTGAAGCAAAATCGGCCTTTAAACTCAAGGCGCAGGATCTCCGTTTGGGATCTCGTGCTTTGGCGGGAGTTGCTGGATTTCTTCAGAAACAAATTTTACCAGAGGTTGTCGCAGCTCAGAATGAAGTCGGCGAAAAGCAGGTGCGATGGGTCATTGATACGTCGATGGCTTTTACATCCAAAATTCTGATGCATGCTGAAATCACCAGTGACAAGGATGATCTTGAACTGAATCTTCCAAAAGCCCCCTAAAAGATCACCTGTCAAATTAATCAATTGACGAGAATAAATTTAGAGCTAAAGGGACCTTCGTTCTTTTGCTACAAAATTGTTGTCGGATGACATGAAAATAATTGTATTTATTCTGTGTCTTCTTTGCGAAGTGACTGCCCAAGTCGTTTCTTAAGCTTGTCTGGCCATATGCCTTTTGTGTTAATCTGGCATGGAGTGGTGAATAGCAAGTGATAGGCTGATAGTTTTATGGGGCTGATAGGTTGGGGCAAAACAAGGGGAATACAGTCAGGTATATTCCTCCTTTGGGTCTTCTTGGCTTTATCGCCTGTACACGCACAAAATTTGATTTTCGATCACTGGGTTTGGGCCGGTCAGTCGCAGAGCGATAGAGATCAGCATCAACAAAAATTTATAAGTGATTGCGAGGCGTTGAAGCTATCCTGCGAAGCAGGCGGGGCCCGGGTTCTTGTTCGTTCCTGGGGGCATGACGCTGATCAAAAATCAACGCTACATCAAAGCCCGAAATACTTTCAGGACACTGAAAAGCTAATTCTGACATATCGTATGGAAAACCATGTGAATAGCAGGGAAGTGTCCGCTTTTATAAATCGTGATGTGAATATTTGGAAACGTGCAGGTCGAAACATTATCGGGGTTGAAATTGACTATGATAGCCCATCTTCCAAACTTGATGAATATCGGGTTTGGTTATTGGATATTAAAAAGAGAATTCCTGCTGATATATCCGTTCGGATAACAGGTTTACCCACCTGGTTTGAAGATAATCGACAAGGTGCAAGAACGTTGGCAACGGCAGTATCGGAAATTTCTTTGATGTTTTATCGTCAAAAACAAACACCGATAACAGGTCATCTTCTTGATGCCATAAAAAAAGTACATAACATCAGATACGGTTTCCTCTGTGATGATAACAGATGGCTAAGTCTTTATAAGGAGCAAAAGAAATATGGGACGTTTCGCATGGCAATTTTCATTACTGCTGAGTGTCATGTTGATCGCGAGCTTGCTCCCTCGTGAACTTGAGGCAGGTGGTGGTCCTCCTTGTCAGCAGCCTATAGCATCGCGTTATTGTTCATCAACCCAGCTCAATATGCTTGTCCCACAAAAGGGGCGTGCGAAGGTATTTCTGGAACAACTGATCCGGGGCTATCGCCCTGAGTTACTTGAGAGTATTGACGGGTCTGATGACGAACTTGAAATTTCCAAGGGTATTCGGGATTTCCACAAAACCTATCGTATTGAGGAGCTTACATCTAAAGAGCTGGGTGCCTTTGTTCGTAAAGAGAACGAAGAATTTTTTGCCAAGGGGGACTATCTTACCCAAGCTTATTGTTACAGCGGGGGCAATTTCTCAAACCTTCATAGCTATTATATGGGCTTGAAAAGTAGCGATCTGGGTCAAGATGAAATCAGACATCTGGCTATGATGCGCCTGGCCCTTGTACAAGATTGCCTTTTCAATCTTGATGACTACTTGAAAACCTCTCAGACATTTCAGGGGCATGTAAGAAAAGAACAGGGTTTATATAAAAACTGGTCCCAATACATCGAAGCCGCCGCTTTTTATCACGATGGCTTTTTTCCAGAAGCAGCAGAGCTTTTTGCAATGATCGCGCTAGAGGAAAAGAACGAAGGTCGTGAGACCGGATGGTTAATTGAAACTGCACGTTATATGGAAGTTCTGGCCCTGTTTCATAATGGACGAGAGGGGCAGGAAAAGGTTTTCTTGCCCGCGATCTTCAATAGTTTTACCGAAGCGTTCCTGACCGATTTTCCTCAATCAGAATACCGACGTCATGTCGAAGATATGGAAATTGGCATTTGGTTACATTACGGAGATCGGGATCGTTATTACACAAAACTTCTGGACGAAATTGCGGGCAAGCAGTTACTGACAAGTGATGATGATCAAACAGATCAACTTGATCATCTCGCGATAAATGCCTTGCGCTCCAATATTGATGAAATCGCAATACGGCCACTGAAACACCGTAATGGTATCACGCTTTTAGCTTCACTTCTTTCAAAGTCGCAAGATGCTTCCAAATCAGAAGAACTGGAAGGGCTGTGTTCTCAGATAGAGATGGTTACTTCCGGTGAGTATGATGAAATTGAAACCTATAGCGAGATGGTTTGCGATTATTTGCTCAAAGGAAAAGAACCTTCGAGTAATGCGTATAAAAACACACCACTTTACAGTCATGCTCAAGCCTTTGTGGCCGTGGTTAACTTGGAAGGAGGAAAGTTTGAGAGCGCTGGAATGCAAATCAACGATATCGCCGTAGGTAACGCGACCTCGCTTGAAGATCTTTTTGCTCTACGAAGTAAACAGCTTGAAGTGCGGCTAAAGGACAAAACACCGCTGGCTTTTATTCTGGAGGATGCCATTCAGAATGATAACTTTAATGATGATGGGCAGTTTTCGGAACTTACCATATTGGACACTGTCCTTTATGAGCAGATATCCCGTTATTTCCTAAGTACAAATGATTTTATCTCTGCTCTATCAGGTACAGATAATCCCTTGTTGAAGTTTGCTCTGATCCGTCCACATTTGGACGAGGCAATGATTCAAGAAGATTGGCAAGGGGCAGCCCTGCTTTCCAAAAGATTGGATTGGGAAGCTGTTTTAAAGGCTGGAGCACTGGATAAATCAAGCAAGCTACGGGACGAAGTACAGCTCTATGCCGATCTTGAACAAGACTTGGAAACACTTTCTTTGGGACAGTATAGAGGGCGGGAGCGGGCCAAGGCGTTGTCTGACGTTGCCTATTTTCTATATAAGAATCATATCGCGCCGCGCTGTAGCTATGCACGTAGCAAGCTGATCAATCGTTATCTTGAAAACTGCCAACCTGTTTATGTGCACTTAGCTGGGGAAGGTGTCTGGGCGGAAAATAAAACGACTGATCAGCCAAGATCACCAATTGAAATGTTTACAGAGGCCCTTGATCTCTATGGTAAGGAAAAAGAAACGATTGCTGAGCAAGCCCGGTTACTTCGGATCATGATATTTTGTGCCAAGGGTGCAAAAAACGTTAGTTATTGTTTACGCTGGAAGAATATTCCCAAGAAGCAATTTCAGAACTGGTTTGAAACACTGGCTGTGAAGTACCCAAAATCGGAACGTGTTAAATACTGGTATTATGATCTTCCGTTTTATTCTGGTGTTTATACGAACAGTGATGGAGAAAAGCTGGATCAGGAGTATTGGTACGAAGAAGATGCTTATCTTGGTTATCTGGATGGTGGTCCTTACGGTTTGAGTACTCATTAATTCTGGTTATTAATCTGGGCTATTAATCTTGAATAAGCATCTTCTTTATACAGTTCGTTATCCCTGTAGGAGAGGCTTGTGCTTCATGTTATCGGGAATATCGGCACCAATCCGCGAGAGGATTGTTGGGGCTATGGCCAGCTGATCCAATAGCTGATCTTTTTCTGGAACCTTCGCGGTACCAAAATAATAAAAGGGAACATGGCGCATGATTTCCTCGTTACCGCCGTGATGACCATCAGCATTCATACCATGATCGGCTGTAACAAAAATATCGTATCCTGCTTCTAACCAGATCGGTATTGTCCGGGCCAGCGCGTTATCAATGTGCCAAGTTTGAATGCGGTATTGCGCAGAGTCCGCAGTATATTTATGACCAAGACTGTCAACCGATGAGCTATGTAACAGGACATAATCCGGCGTATGACGACGAACGAGGCGGGTTGCCTGTGCACAGAGATCAATTTCTGCGGGGGCACAGATGTTTGCGGCAGAATAACCTTCCATTGAATAGAAGCGCCCATACTGGATTGCCTTTGTCTCATCCTCCACTTCAACATGCTCAACAGGATCATAAGGTCCGTTATAGAGTGTGTGGAAATAGGAATGGGCAACAGCAGCTGTGCTATGTCCGGCCTGATGTAAGTGGTCAAAGACATTTGGAACGATTGAACGTCGTAGAGCTTCGTTACCGCTGACACCATGATCAAGTGGCGACAGGCCGGTGTGAATAGTTTCATACATTGCCGCTGAAATAGTTGGTAAAGCTGTGCGCATTTTCCAGCGATGCGCTCTACCCAATTCAACCATTCCCTCCAGATAACCACACTGGGAAAGGGCGGTGTCGTACCCAACACCGTCCATGATGACAAGAATTACTTTATTGGACATATCGTTTTAACCTGTTTGGGGCTTCGTCACTTTGCACCAGCACAAAAGCTATCAACAACGCGCTGAAGAATAGGTGCGTAGTGTTCATAGGGCGGTGTTGTGACGGCAGGGTTTTTGCCCTCATCATCCCAATAGCGCACTTGAATGATTTCTTTCAGATGTGGATTTTTCTCAAGCTCTTGCATCTCAGCCTCACTCATTGGTCCGCCCTGAAGATTAAGAGTGTGGATAGAGGCGTCTGACAGGCGTGAAAAATAAGCTTCGTCTTTTGCACAGAGGTACCTTTTGGCCGCCACGTGTTGGCGAACACATTCAGTGATCACGGCTGGAAAGAATTTTTCCAATACGGCAGCACCGGCTTCGTCGTGATGATTGTTGATACCTTTTTCGAGGGCATCGTCAGGAAACTCGTTGGTGTAATGTCCGATATCATGCAACAGCGCGGCGGCTATCAAAGCATCGTTCGCCCCTGCTTTTTCTGCGAGCTGCGCACCTTGAAGCATGTGTTCGGACATTGTTACATCTTCACCCAGATAAGAGTCTGCGCCACGACGGTGGAAAATATCGCCAATGAAATCAACAATGTTTTCATTGGTCAGTGTCTGGAATTTATCGTCACTCATTGGGCTGCCTCCTGCGTTTTTATTTTGGCTTTTATAGATGCGCGTGTTGATAGCAGACCGTCTTTGTCTGCGTAACATCCTTGCAGCCAGCGGGTCCCTGCGCCTGAAAAGCCTTTTCTTGCATGCATAACACGGGTGTTATCTACGATGAAAAGATCCCCCGGTTTCATCATAAAGCTGACTTCCATTTCTGGGCGTTCAATTATCTCAGCATATTTACGATAGGCAGTGTAGAACGCATCCATCTGTTTAAACGGAATATCAGTAAAGGGAGCGGAGGAGCGGTTGTTGAAGCGGATCGACAGCATTTCTCCGTCCGGGCCGAGCTCAATTGTCGGGCGCTTTGATTGCAGTTTTACATCGTCACTTCCCGCGTATTCAAAGCGTACAGGAAAACTGGCGAGTAGCTCAAAGCTTTCAGGTGATTCCTGGCGCAGGACTTCAGCAGCTTTGAAGCCGTCAACGACAATAGAATCTCCTCCATCAGCGGAGTTTTCCATACAAGAGAGTAATTGAAGTGTTGGAACCGGATCGCGGTATGGGTTGTCGGTATGAGCTTGTAATCCCAATCCTGTGTAAGCGAGATTGACAGGGTTCACTTCTGATCTGACTTCAAAGAAACGACCATAGTTTGTTTCTCTTACGTAGCCAAAAAGCTCTGCAACATCGCAAAGGGTGCCACTTTCAAGCGGCAGATCAGTCATAATGGCAAATCCATAAGCTTCAACAGCTTCGAGCCAATTGCCAAATTCAGTTCCCTTCTGTTGGGCTGTGGCATAATCAACAGTTGGAATTCCGAAAGAATTGGTGAGACTGGAATCCCATGTTTTAACGCGGTTGCTGACCCACCCCTTATTTGTGGAATGAGTTCGGTCGTAGGCATGTTCCTTTAACCAGTCCCCGGAGAAAACAACGGTTTTGTTCTCGGGGTGAAAAGTGATCTCAAGGGAACCTTGGGCATCTACCGATGCGTCTGAAATATAGGTGTCAGCAGGCAAATCCAGAATGGTGATAAGCCTTTGGCCGTTCCCTTCTGATCGCGTGGCGGCATCTAGGGCATTATCCCTGAGCCAGAGCGCATGAAAACGGGCAGACGATCCGTCATGCCAGGTTGCTTGCAAGACCTTGCCGTCATTCAGAATGACTGTGGTATCCAATTTCATTTTATCTCTCCAAGACAGAATTTTTATAATTGACTGGATTAGTCCAGTTATAAGGAATAAAAACAATCAATATAATACGACCCTATGACCTAAGTATTTTTATGGCTGTGGAGTAAGCTATTGGCATCATTGCCTCCTTTGGATTGGTTGCGAACATTCGAAACCTCGGCCCGTCATGAAAATTTCACAGAAGCTGGTGTTGAACTCGGCTTGACACAAGCAGCCGTTAGCCAACAGATCAGAAAGCTCGAAGCTCATCTTGGCGTGATTTTGTTTCATCGTTTGGCAAGGGGCGTTGAGTTGACGGCAGAGGGAGATGCCTATCTTCCATCCGTTCGATCATCACTCCATGCTTTGGCTAGATCGACTGAAGATCTGTTCGGTAAGAAGGGGGCTAAAGTTATTACAATCGCTTGCCCGGCATCAATAGCATCTTTGTGGCTGGTGCCTAGATTGCCTTGGATCAGCGAAGCGCGGCCCAATGTTACCCTTTCCATTGCGTCTATACATCGTCCAGCAGACTATGAAGCAATCAATGCTGATATTGAGATAAGGTTTGGCGCTGGGAACTGGGATGGGAAAGTTGCAACGCACCTTTTTTCCGAGGTCTTGTCCCCAATATGCGCGCCGCAATTACTAGAAGGCACCAAGGAAGGTACGTGGCAAAATTTGCCATGCATTAGGTTGGCTGGTCGTAGGAGTGGTTGGTCTGAATGGGCAATTGAAGCAAAGATTTCTCCGCCTCGGAAAACAGCCATTCGTTTTGATAGCTTTATTACTGCATTGGATGCAGCAAAAGCAGGTGTTGGTGTGTTGCTGGCATCACTCCCGTTAAGTGAAGGTGCTTTATCCCGAGGCGAAGTGGTTCGCTTGTCCCCCATAGAACTTGCGATGCCCAGTGGAAACTGGCTTGTTAGAAAGGAAGCAGGGCAAATGAGAGCTGATGTTGAAGAGGTCTGTCGGCTTATTTCTCACGCTGTTCTTTAAGTCATTTTATTTAGGGCGCGAATGTCCCTGAGAGTCTTAAGTTATTCGGATAAAACTACTCATTCCTGTCTTTTGATGCTCGATAATATGGCAGTGCAGAAGCCAGTCACCTAGGTTGTCGGCGACAAAAGCGACGTCCATACGTTCATCGGGTAGGACGAGGGCTGTATCCGTGACAAAGGGATCAATCTGTCGTTTGTTGGAATTGAGCAGGGTGAAGGAAAGTCCATGCAGATGGATCGGATGTGTATGGGGTGTTCTGTTCCTAAAGCTAAAGATATAACTTTTTCCCAGTTTTAGCTCTGCAAGTGGTTCCATTGGATCTGGGGAAACACCCAGCCATGCTTTTCGATTGATGGCCCAAAAGGAAAAGCCAATTGTGCCACAAAATCCGTTTTTCGGTGCTGATTCTGCAGTTGCTGTAAACTCGAAAGGAATGTGCTCTGCATTTTTAAGATCAGGAATTGGCACAGGGTTGCGTGGCAACGGCTTGAGGTCACGTATATCGCGTTTCAAGGATGATCCCTGTGACCGCAAAGTCGCAACCGTCCAGGCTTTTGATGAAGAAGCATTGACCAGTTTGACTTCTTTGCCTTCTTCGTCGGGCATTCTAATGGCGACATCAATGCGCTGCCCCGGGCCAACGGCCTGATGATCTAGCGGGAAATGTTTTGGCACAGGATAACCATCTAGGGCTATGACGGTTGCGTCTGCGCCCTCTGTTTTTAATTTGAATATCCGGGTTACATCGCTGACCACTGTCCGTAAGCGGATAATCCCGCCGCTGGGAACATTGTAAACCGGGTTTTCTTCCCAGTTGGTGGTTTTCACTGTCCCGAAGGTACCGGCCCGGGCACTTTTTCTGGCTTTGTACAGGTTAATGAACTGACCATCTGACCCCAGACGCCAGTCACGTAAGTTTAGGGTTACATCGGCGTCAAAATCGGGTGTCTCTTTTTCATCAACGACCAATACCCCTGTAAGCCCATAGCTCATTTGTTCTAAGGTGTTACAGTGAGGGTGATACCAGTAAGTCCCAGCATCAGGTGGCGTGAAGATATAGTCAAACGTTTCGTTTTCATAAACGTAGGGCTGCGTCACAAAAGGCACACCGTCCATGGCATTGGGTAATCGCAAACCATGCCAGTGAATTGTTGTTGGTTCCGGTAGCTTGTTTTCCAGACGTACATGGAAAGGTTGCCCCTGTTTCGCACGAAGTATGGGGGCAGGGCCCGATGCATTGTATGAAAACACATTTTTTGTTGGATGGTGCCTCAGAATATTCTGTTCAATTATTCTCGGCTTTAAAACGAGATCGGGTGTCGCGTTTGCCTTTGACGCTAGCAATCCAAATGACCCGCCGCCAATGGCTGCGGAACCTGTGGCTAAACCAGCTTTTAAAAAATGTCTTCTGTTCAGCATTGTATTCTTAAATCTTTAAAAGAGATGATCTGTGAATAGGAATTAATATCAATTAAGCAGTAATCCCATACGAACGGGAAGTCAAAGAGCCTGAATGTCGCATTTGAACGGCTGTCTTTGTCAGAATCGGTTGAGAGCTTTGTGTTTGTTCTGGAATATGAGAGGTGATTAAATTCAGGCTTTAGTAAGTGGAATAGTATTATATTCTTCATAATTCTGTTCAAAGATGAGTAAATTAGTATCTGAGCAATTACTAAACTGTGATTTCTGAATTGTTTCTTTGCTTAAGAGCATATTCAAAAGACCTCTCGTTTCAGGAAATCTACATGAGTGATTTTGATTTAGTTGAGTACCAGACACGCCTGTCTCTTGCTCAAAAGGCAATGTCTGAAAATAAGCTTGATGCGTTGGTTTTCTGTACAGAAGCAGAGATTCGATATTTCTCAGGATTCCGAACACTTTTCTGGCAAAGTCCAACGCGGCCTTGGTTCCTCGTGCTTCCTCAAAAGGGCGAGCCAATAGCTGTTATTCCGGCCATTGGTGCAGACTTGATGCAAAAGACATGGGTGAAAGATATTCGAACATGGTCTTCACCCCATCCCACGGATGATGGCATTAGTCTTTTGACGAAAGCCCTTAACAATTATTCTCGTATTGGCTGGCCGATGGGGCCTGAGACCAGTTTGCGTATGCCTGTCCGTGATTTTGATGAGCTACGTTCATCCTGTGGGGCAGAATTTATTGACTGCACCGATCTTCTTAAAGCTTTGAGAATGGTAAAATCAGAGGCCGAACTGAAAATTCTCAAGAGTATCTGTGATATTGGGAGTTCTGCTTTCGCCAGAGCAGGGGAGCTTTTCTCTCCGGGACAGGCTCTGGATGATGTTTTTCGACAATTCAAAATTGCTCTTTTAGAAGAAGGAGCCGAGGATGTTCCCTATCTTGTCGGTGCGGCAGGACAGGGTGGCTATGGTGATGTTATCTCTCCGCCAACAGATACACAGTTGAGAGACGGTGACGTTCTAATGTTGGATACGGGGGCAACATTAAAGGGGTATTTCTGTGATTTTGATCGAAATTTTGCCATTACTCGTGCTGATGATAGGGCAAAGCGTAGCTATGAGAAGCTGTGGCACGCAACAGAAGCGGGGCTGAAACATGCCAGATCAGGAACACGTTGTTCTGATTTGTTTAACGTGATGCATCAATCTATGGGTGGAGGCTCTTCTGATGTCGGGCGCTATGGTCATGGACTTGGTATGCAGCTGACAGAGTGGCCATCTATTTATGCGCATGACCACACAATCCTCAAACCCGGAATGGCCATGACATTAGAACCGAGTATAGAAGTTTCGGATGGAAAAATTATGGTCCATGAAGAAAATATTCTGATTACGGAGGATGCGCCTGTGTTGTTAACGCAACGGGCCGCCCCTGAGTTGCCTGTTATCTAAGGAAGAAGGCGACCCTTTTCTGGGTATTTAAAGCAGAGATACTTAAAAAATAGGTTTAGGATTGCGTAATGAAACTGGATTTTGCGCTTGATCAAGGGAATGAAGCCAAAGCTTGCCTTGGTCTGATCGTTCTTCAGGCAGATGAAACACTTGAGAATGAATTCCGGCATGCTATTGGAGGCTTTGATGTTTCCCTATTCCATTCCCGTATCGCGAGCCATCCTTCAGTAACCAAAGATACCTTGATTAAAATGGCAGAGGATATGCCTACTGCGGCGGGTTTGCTCCCCCAGAGTACAAGGTTTGATGTAATGGCTTATGCTTGTACATCAGGGACAACAATTATTGGGCCAGCACAGGTGGCAGCTAAAATACATACACAACATCCGAGAGTACCTGTAACGGAACCTATTACGGCAGTTGTCATGGCTTGCCGGGCGTTGCAGATAAAGAAGTTAGGCTTTTTAACGCCTTATGTTCCCGAAGTATCAAGTGCGATGAGGACATTGTTGGAAGAATACGGACTTGAAATTGCAAATTTTGGGTCCTTCGAACAAGCTCAGGAGAAGGTTGTTTCCAAAATAGCTGAAGTATCCACGTTGGATGCTATTGTGCGGCTCGGGGAAAAGCCTGAGTGTGAGGGCGTTTTCGTTTCCTGCACCAATCTACGTACATTCGGGATATTAGAAGAAGCAGAACAAATACTCGGTAAACCTGTTGTTTCAAGTAATCTTGCTCTTGTTTGGCATATGTTGAGGCTCGCTGGCGTTAAAGGACAAGGTACTGCGCCCGGGAAGCTGTTTGCGAAAGGCCTTGCCCCAATTTTGGAGTAAGACCTTTTAATTCAGGCGTTGTCTTTTGAGTCCATAACAATTGACACAGGTCCGTCGTTAAGTAACCTGACATCCATATGCGCGCCAAAAATCCCCTTTTCTACGGTAAGGCCTTCATTTTTTAGAGCACGACAGAAAAATTCATAAAGTCGCTCACCTTCCGCGGGTGTGGCTGCGGCAGAGAAACCCGGTCGGTTTCCTTTTT
>NZ_CAKZMP010000195.1 GCF_937128705.1 uncultured Kiloniella sp.
TGGTTGTCACGTGTTTGTACAAACCGTTGTCTGGATCAACTGAATTCGGCCCGCCATCAAAGATTGGATTATGTTGGTTCGTGGATACCGGATCAGATTCAAACGGAATTTGAAGCCAGTGCGGAAGAGAAGGTAGAAATAGCTTCGTCTTTGACGACAGCATTTCTTTTGTTGTTGGAAAGATTGACGCCAAAGGAGAGGGCGGCATATCTACTACACGATGTATTTTCGATGCCATTTGACGAGGTCGCACGTGTTCTGGATATGCAATCTGTGAATTGTCGTAAGCTGGCAACACGTGCACGCGCGTATGTGGCAAAGAACAATGTGCGACATGTGCCGGAAAAGCAGCATCAGGAAAAATTGTTAGAAGCTTTTCAGCAGGCGATCCGAACCGGGGATGTTGATGGTCTGGGAACCATGTTACGGGCGGATAGTGATTTGCGTGCTGATAGTGGCGGCAAAGTGCAGGCTGTACGCGATGTCATTGTTGGTCATAACGCGATTTGCCGATTTATTGAAAATATTCTATCGCATGCATGGCGAGACATGACGATTATGACTCAAGTACTGAATGGTACTTTGGGATTGGTGATTGTGGATGAGGGTAAAGTGCATGCGGCACTATCATTCGGATATGACGCAAAGGGACAGATAAGCCAAATATACATCATGCGGCATCCGGGAAAGCTGAAACAAATGATTTCAGCCAAAGGGATTCTGTCAAAATCAGGAGCTATATCTTGGGCGTGATATTCTTTTTTTAGCTCTCCATCCGGTGCAAAAACTCGTTTACGGCGAACAGGCTTTGTTCCTGTGTAAAATATGGATAAGATTTATCTTATCCATAAAACGAACCCAGATTGCCAGATAATGTGTTTTTCGCGCCATGATTAATATCCCCACTGATCTGTTGCGTACCTTCTCTACTGTGAATGACTTGGGAAGCATAACCCGCGCAGCAGAGACATTGGGGCGTTCTCAACCTGCGATAAGTCTTCAACTGCAACGGCTGGAAGACTTGTTGGAAATATCGCTTTTCAATCGGAGCGGAAGGAAGATCTCGCTAACGGAAGAGGGTGAGATTTTACGCGGCTATGCAAAGCAAATCCTTGCGCAGAATGATGAGGTTATCTCCAGATTGAAAACCCCGAAAGTCGGGGGCGTTGTCCGGGTCGGTTTGCCAAATGATTTTGCCGTATCTCTGTTGCCGACAATCCTTGGCGGATTTACGAGTGCCCACGACGGAATCACGCTGGAAGTTGATTGCGGGATCAGTCGTGATCTTATTCAGGCCGTGGACAAGAATGAGTACGATGTGGTCATTGCCCTTTGTTCGGATACACCGTCACCTTCGTTGGCCAAAACATGGTCTGATCGTCTGGCATGGGTCGGCAACGGGGATGCAGCATTGTTATCGCAAGATACCTTGCCTCTGATTGTCTATCCGCAGGGCTGTATCTATCGTCAGAGATCAGTGGATGCGCTGAACAGAGCCGGAAAGAAATGGCGCATATCCTATTCCAGTCCCAGTCAATCAGGTATCGAAGCCGCGGTAAAGGCAGGCTTGGGTCTGACTGTTTTGTCTGAAAAAACAGTGCCGGGCAGTTTGGAAGTCGTGCCTGTGGAGAACGGTTATCCGGGGTTGGCAGATGTCGAAGTCGGTCTGTTTTATCGTCAGGGAAACTTAAGTGAAGCCGGGCTGCGGCTGGTCAACTATATCACGGCGTCTATGGATGAGATTCATAAGGAATAAGCACAAAAGTATCTGTTCACTTTTTATCGTAACTTTGATTAGTGGCCCGCTCAACGCGCGCATCTATATCCCATCCCTTGACGGTTGGTGTGCGGTGCAGCATAAATGATCGCTAGTCTAAATCGACACATAAAAAAATATCAGGGAGCGACAGGCGATATGACTTCAGTGACCAAACCTCAGTGGGTACCAAGCGAAGATCGTGTGCAAAATGCGATTGTCACCGATTTTATGGTCTGGCTGAACCAACAGAACAGAACAAAGGTGAATAATTTTGCTGATCTGCATAAATGGTCAGTAGAGAATATCGCCGATTTTTGGTCCGCGGCCTGGGATTATTTTGATCTCTCTGGCGAAAAGGGCGGTCATGTTTATACGCGTAATGATCAGGATATTAAATCAAGCGCATGGTTTTCTCAGTCAAAAATCAACTTTGCTGAAAACTTGCTGCGTCATCGCGGTGATCAGGATGCTATCGTTTTCTGGGGCGAAAAAGGACGTCAGAGATCACTAAGTAGAGATGATTTGTACAATGAAGTTTCCCGCCTTGCTCAAGCGCTGAAAGCACAGGGTGTTGGACCTGGTGATCGTGTTGCCGGATTGATGCCGAATATGCCGGAAGCCATTATCGCGATGCTTGCAACAACTGCCGTCGGTGGTGTTTGGTCCTCGGCTTCACCGGATTTTGGTGCACAGGGTATTCTGGATCGCTTTGGCCAGATTGAACCAAAAGTTTTAATCGCTCCTGATGGTTATGATTATAATCTGAAAAATCACGATGTTTTGGGCAAGGTTACAGAGGTTGTCAAAGAGATCCCAGCCATTGAAAAGGTTGTTGTGATCTCTTGGTCGGGTGCGGATCTGGATCTATCCAGATTGCCAAATGCTGTCGATATGCGGGATTTTGTCGGTTCTTTCCAACCCACAGAAATAGCCTTCTCCAGACAGAGCTTTGATCATCCTCTCTATATTATGTTCTCTTCAGGGACGACCGGCGCGCCCAAGTGTATTGTTCACCGTGCAGGTGGCGCGCTGATGAAGCAGTTGGTTGAGCACAAGTTCCACGGTGATTTGAAAGAAAATGATCGCCTATTTTATTTCACCACCTGTGGGTGGATGATGTGGAACTGGTTTGCCGCTGGATTGGGCTGTGGCGCAACATTGATCTGCTATGATGGATCGCCGTTTGCGGGCAGTCCAACAATTCTCTTCGATCTGGCGGAACAGGAAAAGGTGACCCATTTTGGGACATCACCCAAGTATCTGGACACTTTGAAAAAAGCAGGTGAAAGCCCGATCCAAAATTATAAGTTACCAGCACTTCGGGCGATTTATTCTACCGGGTCCCCTCTGTTACCCGAAGGATTTGATTTTGTTTATGAGCATGTAAAAAAAGATGTTCAGCTGGCATCGATTGCTGGCGGAACAGATATTTTGGGCTGTTTTATGCTTGGAAATCCTATTGGGCCTGTGTATCGCGGTGAAATCCAAACACCAGCACTGGGCTGTGCGGTTTCTGCTTTTAGCGATGATGGTAAGCCTGTGTCTGATGCCAAGTCGGATGACGGTTCGAATGAGCGGGGCGAGTTGGTTTGTACGGAACCTTTTCCATCCATGCCGCTTTGTTTTTGGGGTGATGAAGACGGATCGCGCTATAACAAAGCTTATTTTGAACGCTTTGATAATATTTGGACCCATGGCGATTTTCTGGAAGTTACGGAAAATGGCGGTCTGATTATCCATGGTCGTTCTGATGCAACCCTCAACCCCGGCGGCGTGCGTATCGGTACTGCAGAAATCTATCGTCAGGTCGAAACACTGGAAGAAATTCGTGAAGCTATTGTCGTTGGCCAAAACTGGGACGGCGATGTACGGGTGGTTCTCTGCGTTATTTTGCAGGATGGTGTTGAAGGCCTTAGTGAGGAGCTGATCAAGAAAATAAAAACTAGAATCAGAACCGGTTGTACACCGCGCCACGTTCCGGCAAAGGTTGTTGCAGTTTCAGATATACCGCGAACAAGATCGGGTAAAATCACCGAGCTGGCTGTACGTGATATTATTAATGGTCGCGAAGTCGGCAACAAGGAAGCGCTGGCTAATCCAGAGGCCTTGGATCTTTACCGTAATATTCCGGCATTACAGCAAGATTAAAGGGATATATATTCTCAGGCATCCATTGTGCTTATGTACAATGGATGCCTGCATTTATTTTCATCTCAACTGATTATTTGTATCGGTCTTGTTTGCTTATAGATCAACCTCGATATCGCTTTTGGCAAAACTGCAGCAGGCGAGGAAAAGATTGTTTTTTGTATCTTCTTCGCTTAGTGCCATGGCGTTTGGTGCTGCAATCTCGCCGTGTTTCAGCTCGCTTTTACAGGTGCCACACAGACCACCCCGACAGCTATAGGGAATATCAATCCCCGCAGCTTCTGCCGCATCAAGAACAGCTTGATTACCCTTTATTTTCTCAGTCACACCTGATTTAGAAAAGTGGATTGAATAGCTTGCTGCTGATCCATATTCTGGTGGCAGAGTTGGTTCTATGGTGAAGCTTTCTTGATTGTATTGTTCTTTTGGCAGGCCATTGTTCATCAAGTGCGTTTGCACAGTTTCCATAAACTGATCAGGGCCGCAGACGAATACATCGCGCTCAATATAGTCGGGGCAAACTTCCTTTAATATCTTTGGCGAGATTCGGCCCTTGATACCGTGTTCTGCCAAATGAGAGGAAGGAACACCCTGTGTTGTGTTGTAGGATAGTTCCAGCTGGGGAAACTGCTTTGAAAGCAAGGACAGCTCTGACCAAGCAATCAAGTCATCAATAGTATGGCCGGAATGGTGGAAATGGATGTCATAATCCAATCCTGTATCCGTGATGAACCGGGTCATGGAAAGCATGGGGGTGATGCCTGACCCGCCAGAAATCATCAGAATTTTTTTCTTCTGGGTTTCTTTTAAGTGGAAAACGCCAGCCGGACCGATTGCTTCCAGACTGGATCCAACAGCAACGTGATCGTGCAGCCAATTGGAAACACGTCCGCCATTAACCCGTTTGACTGTAATTGTAATCGTATCCGGGCGTGATGGTGTGGAGGAAATGGTATAGCAACGGCTAACGATTTCGCCGTTAATCGGAATATGGAGAGTCAGAAACTGACCGGGTTGATAAGAAAAACGTTTTACCGGATCAGACGTGAATTTAAAAGTTTTCACATCTTTGGTTTCGTCTATGACCTGTACGCACCTCAGCAATATGGGGGCTTGGTCAAAAGTTTCTGCTGGCCTAGGCTTCAGGTGAGCGGTAATACGCGCTGATTTTGGTTTCCAATTATCAATGTAATGTGGTTTGGACTTGGTTTTTAGTATTTCGACAGGATCACCAACTTGAATGGTTCCTGTATTCAAGGGAATCATGTTTTCCCCGAAAATGACGTCTTTTCCACCCTGAACTTGGCGAAATTCGGTGAGCGTTTTTAGAGGCTCAAGAATTTTATCTGCGGCATGGGCAAAGGGATCAACCGTTGTAAAAACACAGCGCGCGCAGGGTTTAGGCAACTCGAATCTTACATCGCCAATCCTGATTAAGGACCAGCCATCTTCCTCGAAAGGCAAGGTGCCGCTAACAGTAATGTTCGGGCGGAAATTAGCCATCGAAACAGGGGCAAGTAAACGCCTGTTTAACTCGTTTAACGAGCTATTTGCGGTGATGAGAATTGGAAAGCCGTCAGCAAATCCGACATCGTTCTCTGGATGTTGCTTGATAAAGCGTTCAGACCTGTTGCCGAAATAGAGCAGTTTCATTGGCTCTCCGAGAAGATCACTTATCCATTTATCGGCTTGAGCACCACATTCCTGTCCGATCAGATCTGTACCCCAAACATTACTGTTTTGATATGTATCAGTGAAGCTTTCCGGATTTAGGATGATGGGTTCTTTGTCTTCATGAGACAGGGTTAAAAGAGCCCCCTGATAGGTGCTGATAATCGCTGTGATTTTTGGGTGTGTTCGCCCAGTAACAAAGGTCCCGTCGGGTTTTGTGATCAGGTATCGACGATCCCCAGCCAGGCCCGCAGTCAGCACAGAAGCCTTGGACATTGAGATACCGGCAACAGATTTAACGGGATAAATCAGGAGATCACTGACAACTGCTTTAGACATTATAAGGGCCTTTTATAGGGGCTGATTGGTAAGAAAGGTGATGATAGTGATCTGTTTCAAAGGAGAACAGGGCTAGATGTTAGAAATATTTTTTAAATATTTTTCGGGGACAAATTTTCTGGATTACCGAAATTTAAGGTCTGTTTGTGACGGTTTAACGTTGTTGTTTGTTAAGCGTTAGAAAAGTTGTGCTTGCTGAGCTTGTGGTTCCTGACAGGCGGGACCTTCATGGCGTGCATTATTCACATAGCTGGTTACGGGGGTTGATTTTAGGCTGTTGATTGGGAGTGGCTTCAACAGGTCATGCCCCCCCTTGAAAAGCCATGTGTTGTAATCTTTCCTTGGCACAATGACGGGCATACGATGGTGTATATGGCAAATGTCGTGATTAGCTTCGACCGTCAGAATCGCACAAGATTGCATTTCGCTGCCATCTGCGCCCAGCCAATCATCCCAAATTCCCGCAAAAGCAAAGGGCGCATCGTTGGTTTGTGTGATGTAATAGCCTTGTTTTGTCGTGTTACCTGTTTTCCCGGAATACCCACTTTGCCACTCGTAGAAGCCGTCGGCGGGAATCAGGCAACGCCTGCCCCGAAAGGGACCTTTGAAGGATGGTTTTTCGTTGACTGTTTCGCTACGGGCGTTGTGCATTGGGTTGTTGAGATTCGGTTCTTTAACCCAATTTGGAATCAGCCCCCAACGATGCAGCGTAAAGTGCTTTTTTTTGTCCGAACCGAGAACAATGACCGCAACAGGTTGAGTGGGGCATATATTATACCGTTCTTCCAGGTTGGGGCGCTCAGGGAAGCCCATAAGGTCACTTAAGTCAGCGATAGGGGTGGTTAAGGCAAAACGTCCACACATGATTCAGAAATAGTTGTCCTTGAAGATTTACATTTAACTTACCAGTTTCTGGGCTTGAGGAAACCATCTCTTGCGTTGTGATTCCGTGCTGAGTTTTATTGCTGATTAATCCCGGAGTTTCATTTTTATGATTCTTGATCTATACCCTTGGTTTAGATCGGGGTGCTTTTGAACCGAGATTACTTTTAACCACGAATTTTGTTGCGAGATCAAATCGATGATTTTTGGATTTTTTGGCCGGAAAAAAGAAATCCATATGATTGATGATGGGTTGAAGCGGGCGGGTACGTTTAGTGCTGTTGTGCCTGATGCAGTAAAATTAACTTTGTGGCGGTTGGCAAAAGATCGGGGATTGTTGAAAAATAACCCAGAGGCAACCCTTCATAATCTGGCTGGTTTTTTAAGTTATTGTATTCTGGGGCAGGAAGATTTCGAGGATTTTAATGGCCCGGAAGATTCAAAAGAAATGCTTCGTCGGTTAGAAATGGTCAAAATTTTCGAAGATGGCATCGATGCGGAAATTGTGATGTTAACCCTTCATGCCGGGTTGGCAGACGAAACCACTGCTGGCCAATATTCTATTGAAGCCGAAGTTGATTCAACAAACGGCGCAGAGAACTAGGATGCAGAGAACTAGGGTGCGTTTAGATAGGGGTTTTTCAAGGAATAAAGTGGAGAGCGATTCTATTGGCTAAGGTTTTCTACTATATAATGTGGATATTTTTTATCCCCTTTATCCTGTTGCTCAATGTAATTGAGGGAAAAGCAAAGTATCAAGTGAAAGAGCCTGATCCTCTTCGAGACCCAAAAACAGAAGACCAGAAGAAAAAAACAGAAGAAAATAAATAAAGTTTACTGCCCATAAGCCAGAGTTTGCGTATAATGGGTGGCTTGGAAACAGATTAAAGGAACTAAGACCATTAGTGAGGGATTTTCAGAAGCAGAGCGTATCAGGTTTCACAACCTTCTGCAGGTTGCGGCCCTAAGCCCCTATGACGGAGAGAGAGAGAATGCTCTGGCTGCTGCTAAGCGTATGGCGGCAAAGCATAACATGTCTTTGGAAGAGGCTGCAGAAGGTGGACCGAGAGACGAGCCAAAGCAAAAGGCACGCCCCGCTTCTTATAGTATGTCTGCAACGGAACGGGTTTTTGCAAATTCTCTCCATTTGATGGATTCCCATCTTGAGCAAGAAAAAGCACGTCATGAAGCTGCGCTAAAAGCTGCTTATGAACGAGGATTGGCAAAGGATAACAAGCCTCAAAAATCATTGGCGAGTCCTGTGAAAGTTAGAAATAAAAAACCACGTGGTATGCCCCCCAAAATTCACGCTGCTGTTCTTTTGAGAGAAACAGAGCTCACAATCCGTGAAATTTCGAGCATTACAGGTCTGGATGTTTATAAAATCACAGCATTAAAACTTAAGAACAGAAAACCGGCTGCCTAAAACGACAGATTATTAATCAGGCTTATTTAGTATTCAAATTTTGAATTCTGAAGAAATATATGCTTATCATCAGGAATTCTGTTACTGGCACTTTGTTAAATAGAGTGATTAATCAAATATTGGCGATCAGATATTGGTAAAAAGTGCACCCTGACGATGATCGGGGAGGTGTGGTGTGTGGGGGTGCCCGTCTCTGAATTGTACGCCAACACCATCCCAAGCGTGCCGTACAACAGTACCAGTATATCTGCCCAAACTGCTTAAATCGAGTTCCACGACAGTACCAATAGGTGGACGACAAAAGGTTTCCAAAAAAAGACCATTTCCAGAAAGGTTTTGGACCGAACAAGGATGCCAAGAACCATCAATGCCCAAGGAAGCATTATCCCCTGCGGCATACCTTTTATATTGGCGGTTTTCTATCATCTACTACATTTGTACCTAATCTTGTTACTGTTCATGATTCTAGGTACTAATCCTTACCAATTCCTTTCTAATTGCCGTGATTTACTCTGCGACTTGTGTGATTTTTGTGAATATTGAATCTTATGCGTGTATTACGCTATGAATTCACATCTTTTTGTGCACAGGTTGCCCTTTCATTCATAGTTATGCCTTGACCAAAAAGCGTTGATAGCTGATGTGTTATGTAGCAACTTAAAATCAATTTTGTGCTTTGTTATCGTTTTGCTTTATCGATGCCTTTATCGTTTTATTGCCACACTTTGAGCATAGATAACAAACTGTTAATGGATGTTTTTCAGTACAGGAATGGCTTCTAATGTATAAACTTCACTACTACCCTGGTAACGCAAGCATTGCACCGCATATGTTGATGGAAGAACTCGGTGTTGATTATGAACTTGTTTATGTCGATCGGAATAAGCAAGCCCATAAAAGCCCAGAGTATCTTGCTTTGAATCCTTCGGGCCGTATTCCTGTATTGGAAGATGGCGCCATGGTTATCTCTGAGACAGCTGCAATTTGCATGCATCTCGCAGACCGACACCCCGAAGGTCGCATGGTGCCCGATGTTGCAACCCCGGAACGCGCCAAGTTTTATCAATGGTTGATGTTTTTAACGAATACGATCCAAACAGAGTTTCTGGTTTATTATTATTCCGAACGTTATAGCAGCGATGCGTCTGATGCAGCGGCGATTAAAGAAGCCGCAGAGCAACGCTTGATGGGGTATTTTGAGATAATCGATGCCCAGCTTGCTAAAAAAGGTCCCTATATGATGGGTAAGGCAATTTCATTTTTGGATTTTTATCTCCTGATGCTTTGCCGTTGGGGGCGTTTTCTTCCTAAAAAACCGAGTGAAATGAAGTTTCTGGGTAAAAATGTTTCTCTTATGAGCAAACATCCGGCTGTATTGAGGACTTTTGACCAAGAAGAACTGGTAGCACCTTTTGCATAAAAGGGTGTTTGAAATCTAAGTGATATAAGGTGGCTAGCGATGGAGTGTTAGCCACCTTTGTAATATCCAAAAGCTCAATTGGTTAATTTTAAAGATTTATTGTTATTGGTTTTTGCCTGTCAAAGTGGTGAATAGAGAAGCGAAAAGTCGCAACTAAGGTAGAACTATCTTAATAAATATTCTCTAAGTGGTAGGAATGGAATTTGGTCACACTTTAGGCCTAGGGAAATAATAAATGTTATCAGCAATCACTAATTCGTGGGCACTTTTGCTCGGTATTGCCTTTCTGATGCTGGGTAATGGCTTGCAGAGTACTGTGTTGAGTGTCCGGGGGTCTATTGAAGGGTTCTCAACCGAATCAATCGGTGCTGTGATGACCTGCTATTTTATCGGGTATCTTGCTGGATCATTTGTGACGCCCAAGGTTCTTGCCAATGTTGGACATGTGCGCGTTTTTGCAGCACTGGCTTCTTTGTCCTCAGCATCTGCTTTGTTACATGCCGTTTTTATTGATCCCTATACTTGGGGAGCGATGCGCCTTATTACCGGATTTTGCTTTGCAGGATTATATATCGTTGCTGAAAGCTGGCTGAATGACAGCGCGACAAATGAAACGCGTGGACAACTCTTATCCGTTTATATGGTTGTTCTTTACGGGGCTATGGGGTTTGGGCAGCTGCTAATTAATATTTCAGATCCCGGTAGTTTTCTGCCCTTTATCTTGATGTCGGTATTGGTTTCTCTTGCGCTCATTCCAACAACTCTGACAGTTGCCCAGGTGCCTACGTTTGAATCTCCGACACCTGTTGGGCTCAAGCGTCTTTTTAAGATTTCGCCTTTGGGTTTTGTTTGTGCTTTCGGGGTCGGTGTTGTTCAGGCACAGATTTTTGGTGCTGGGGCGATTTATGCCGGACAATTGGAAATGACAACAAAAGATATTTCCTTTTTTATGGTGGCGATGTCGATAGGTGGGGTTACTTTGCAATGGCCTATTGGGAAGGCTTCTGATCATTTTGACCGCCGTAAAGTTCTAATCGTTGTGGCGCTGCTGGCTGGTTTAGTTGGGTTACTCATAAGGGTTTTTTCTGCCTCAGAAGCAAACTTTTTGTTCCTTGGTAGTGCGTTTCTATTCGGTGCGCTGTGTTTGCCGTTATATTCTTTGGCGATTGCACATACCAACGATTATCTGGATGCCTCTGAAATTGTTGGGGCGACAAGTGCGTTGATTGTGATCGGTGGAATTGGATCTATCATTGGGCCTGTGGTCAGTACGTTCTTGATGGGGCAGTTTGGGCCAAATGCGTTTGTCTATAGTATGTCCGTTACATTGTTGATGATCACGACTTTTGGTGTGTTCCGTATGACACAGCGAAGTTCAGTACCGATTGAAGATCAGGGTGATTATATCGGGGTGCCTGCGGAATCATCGACAATGGTTGTTGCCATGACACCTGAGGGTGAGGAGTGGTACGAGGAAGTTATTGCAGAAGCTGAAAGTGAAACGCTTGATTCTTCTGAAGAAGAAGACACAGAGTCAGATGTTCTTGAGGACGGTCCTGCTTTCTGGGAAGAAGAAGTCTTGGCTGATGGGGAATTATCCGAAGCTGAGATCAAGGCGAAGAGTGAGTAATTTTCAGTTCGTTGAATAGAAAATTATTATCGATTCTCGTTGATAACTTCTAGGAAGATATCAGCATAGCGTTCGAGCTTGCGCTTGCCGACACCGGGTACATTCGCCATATCACCGAGATCAACCGGGCGTGCCATAACCATTTCCAAAAGCGTCTTGTCGTTAAAGATCACATAGGGAGGCACGCCTTGATCTTTGGCGAGCTCAAGACGCTTTGCTCTTAACGTCTGGAAGAGTGCTTCGTCTTTTGGATCATCAATTGTTGCCGCTGGACCAAATGATTTTTTATAGTGACTGCGGAGGGATGCACGGGTTTTCTTTGTCGGGTCGCGGCGGAAATGGACCGTTTTTTCGCCTCTTAAAACCGGGCGGCAATCTTCCCCGAGTTGAAAGGATCCATGCCCTTCCATATCCACTTTTAAATACCCAAGGGCGACCAGTTGGCGGAAGATAGACCGCCATTCCTGTTTTAAGAACTCTGTGCCAATCCCAAAGGTACTGAGTTGGTCGTGACCAAGTTTCTCGATGCGTTCTGTTTTTGCGCCCAGTAGGACATCGATTACATGTGCCGAGCCAAAAATCTGGCCAGTACGATAGACAGTAGACAGTGCTTTTTGCGCGGCTTGGGTGCCGTCAAAGCTTTCAACAGGGGTCAGGCAGGTATCACAATTTCCACAGGGTTCAATCGGATTATCATCAAAGTATTCTAGCAATACCTGTCGACGGCAGCGCGTGGTTTCACAAAAACCTAACAGAGCTTCCAGCTTTCTGTTTTCGATCCGTTTTTGGGCTTCCGGGGCATCGGATTGCGATGCCATATGATAAAGTCGGGCGACATCGTTCATGCTATAGATCATCCAGGCTTCGGCCGGAAGACCATCACGTCCAGCGCGCCCTGTTTCCTGATAATAAGCTTCCAGGCTTTTGGGCAGGTCGAGGTGAATGACAAAGCGAACGTCAGGTTTGTCTATACCCATGCCAAAGGCAACGGTGGCGACCATGATGACAGCATCCTCTTTGAGAAAGCGATCCTGGTTGTTTGCTCTGATGTCTTTAGAAAGGCCTGCGTG
>NZ_CAKZMP010000196.1 GCF_937128705.1 uncultured Kiloniella sp.
AATGTATTGAGATCAAAGGAATGCCAAACGAAAATGAACTCGTTCCATGATTACTCAGGACAGATATAATAAAGGGAGATCGGATTGCCGCTATTAACGAAATGTAACCGCATTGAGGTTATAAACGTCAGTTTCTGGCACAAAGCGACTGAGTTTACGATCTGATTTCATTCGGAGTTAACGTAATTTAAATAACACGATAAATGCAGTTTGCGTCTCTAACAATCTCAGCTTGTTACAATCATCTCAGGAAATTCACCGTTTCTCTTTTTCCGTCCAGATTAAGCTGTGCCTCAACGGGGGCGGTTGTGCTGATAACTTTTCCTCGGCGTATGACAAACAATCGGGCAGGGCGCAGGCGGATGGCTTCGATGGGATCTTGTGCTTGTAATATCACCAGATCAGCGAAGTTGCCTTTGGCGATGCCATAGTCCTGCAGGTGCATGACCTTGGCGGCGTTTTCTGTGACGGCTTTGAACATGGCTTTGGTTTCGTTAACGCCCGTCATCTGGGCAACGTGGGTTGCCATGTGGGCGACTTCGAGCATGTCGTGGCTGCCAAAGCTGTACCACGGGTCCATCACACAGTCGTGGCCAAGGGCGACGTTAATGCCCATCGCGGTCATTTCCTTGACCCGTGTCATGCCGCGGCGTTTGGGGTAGCTATCGTGGCGGCCTTGCAGGGTTATGTTGATCAGCGGATTGGGGATCGCTGTGATCTCTGCTTCTTTGATCAGGGGCAGGAGCTTGCTGACGTAGTAGTTATCCATGGAATGCATGGAGGTCAGGTGAGATCCGGCAACACGCCCCTGTAAGCCTAAGCGCACGGTTTCGCTGGCAAGGATTTCGATGTGGCGGGAATGCGGATCATCGCTTTCGTCGCAGTGCATATCAACCAGCAAGCCGCGGTCCGCCGCGATTTCACACAGCGTTTTTACGGAACGGGCGCCATCTTCCATGGTGCGTTCGAAATGGGGAATGCCGCCGACAACATCAACGCCCATATCCAAGGCACGTTTGAGGTTCTCTGCCGCTTTTGCATAGCGGTAATAGCCATCCTGAGGAAAGGCAACCAGTTGAATGTCAATCCACGGGGCGAGTTCTTTCTTGGCTTCGAGCAGGGCACCAACAGCAAGCAGGCGATCGTCGCTGGTATCCACATGGCTGCGTATCGCCAAGGTACCACGGGCGATCGACCAGCGGGCGAGGGCGTGTACACGTTCCTTGATTGCTTCGTGGGTCAGATGCGGTTTCAGTTCTCCCCAAAGCTGAATGCCTTCCAGCAATGTCCCGCTTTCGTTCAATCTGGGTTGACCAAGGCTGAGGGTGGAATCAAGGTGGAAATGCGGATCAATAAAGGGGGCGGTGACCAGATGCCCTTTGGCATCAATGATCTCTGTCTGTCCCTCGACAATGCCATCCGTAATATGCGGATTGATTTCGACAATACGGTCGTCCTTAACGGCGATATCAACGCTGTTTTTAGCATCTGTGCTATCAGCAAGTTGGGCGTTTTTGATAATGAGATCAAACATGGGGAGTTCCGTTAATTATCGTTCGTTAAATACAGTTGCCGAGATCAAGTGCCAACATCGTGTCTAGTTCGCCTCAAGTTCGTTCTCCTCTGCGGAAGGGAACCAGAAGTGCTTTGGGGTAGCTGGCTTTACGGGCCATGATCACCATCGCAACGATACTGAGAATATAGGGCATCATAAGGAAGAATTGATAAGGGATCAAAGCGCCAGCCGTTTGCTGTGCACGTACCTGTAACGCATCAAGTCCAGCGAACAGAAGGGCACCTATCAAGGCCTTGCCGGGTTTCCATGACGCAAAGATAACCAGTGCGATGCAGATCCAGCCGCGACCATTGATCATGCCAAAGAAAAAGGCATCAAAGGCCGACATGGTAATAAAGGCCCCGCCCACAGCCATAAAGGCACTGCCGATCATCACGGCGCCTGTCCGGATTGTCAGAACGTTAATGCCCTGTGCTTCAACTGCCATGGGGTTTTCCCCCGCCATACGTACGGCAAGACCAAGTGGCGTCTTGTACAGCACATACCAGACAACAGGCACAAGGATCAGGGCGAGATAGGTAAGGGGCGTCTGGCTAAAGAGCGCTTCGCCCATAACCGGGATTTCAGACAGGAAAGGAACTTCATAAACCTGAAAAGGTTCGATTTTCGGGGGCGTGGTGACATCGGGCAACAGCATACGATAGACGTAATAGCTAAGCGAAGAGGCAAACAGCGTAATGCCAATCCCGGTCACATGTTGGGAAAGGCCAAGATAGACGGTGAAGATGCTATGCAACAGCCCGAACATCAGGCCCAGAAAAGCCGCGAACATAACCCCGGTCCACAGATCACCGCCCATATAGACCCACATCCATCCAGACATGGCACCCATGGTCATAATGCCTTCGATCCCAAGATTTAAAACCCCAGCCCGCTCGCAGATAAGTTCGCCAAGCGTGCCAAGAATAAGTGGACTTACGATGCGAATTGTTGCCGCCCAGAAGCCAGCAGAAACGAGTATTTCAAGAATATCCATCATGGCTTTATCTGAACCTCACGCGGTAGCGGGTTAGCATCACACTGACAAGTATGGAAAGAACGGAAAGACCGACCAGAACATCCGCGATATAGGTTGGGATGTTAATTGCCCGGCTCATGGAATCTGCGCCGACATAGATCATGGAAATGAACAACGCCGAAAGGATCACAGCCAGTGGATTGAGCTGTGCCAGCATGGCAACCGCAATGCCCGTATAGCCAAACCCCGGTGAAATATCGAGGGTGAGGTATCCCTTTAGTCCGGCGACTTCACTGACCCCGGCAAGACCCGCTAGACCACCACTGATCAAGGCAGTGCGGACCACGGTGGTGTTTACATTGATGCCGGCGAACTTGGCAGCGGATGTGTTTAGCCCGACGGCCCTGATTTCATAGCCCCACACCGTAAAGCGCATCATGGCCCAACAAAGAACAGAGCCGATAAGGGCAAACACAAAGCCAAAATGAAGCCGGCTTTTATCAACAAGGCTTGGGAAAAGACCTTCGTCAATAATGGGGGCGGCCTGTGGCCAGCCCATAGACATGGGGTCTTTTAAAGGGCCTTCCAAAAAGTATCCAACAAACAGCAGGATTACAAAGTTAAGCAACAGTGTCGTGACGACCTCATCAACTTTCAGATGGGTTTTGAGCATGACGGGAACGGCAAGGGCCGCGCCACCCGCCAAGGCCCCGACCAGCATCAGGAAGGGGATCATCAATAGCGGGGGCAGGGTGATTAACCCGGTGCCAAAGAACGTCGCAGCCAAGGCCCCACAATAAAGCTGTCCCTCTGCACCGATATTATAGAACTTGGCGCGAAAGGCGATTGTCGCTGCCAATCCGGTAAAGATCAGCGGAATTGAGCGCGTAAGTGTTTCTGTCAGGGCAAAGCTGGACCCGACGGCCCCTTTGACCAACAGGCTATAGGCTTCTAACACAGGTGCGCCGACCCACAGGATCAGGACAGATCCAATTAACAGTGAGACAAAGACGGCGGCAACTGGTGCCAAGGCAATACGCCAGGCGGCAACGTGTTCCCGAGGTTCAATTTGCATGGGGCTGTTCCTCGTTACCAGAATTTGTTGTCACCGAATGACCTGTATTCTCGGATTGTTGTCCGGCCATCATCAAGCCAACTTCGGCTGTTGTCAGCGTTTTGGCATCATAACTTTGGGTCAGGTTGCCGTGGTACATAACGGCAATCCGGTCACATAGGGCAAAAAGCTCGTCCAGATCTTCGGAAATCAGCACAATCGCTGCGCCCCGTTTTCTCGCGGCGAGAAGCTGTTCATGGACATAGGCGATGGCCCCTTCATCTAGGCCGCGCACAGGTTGGTTTGCGAGGATAAAATCAGGCTGGGGCGATAGAGCCCGAGCGAGAATGAGTTTTTGCATGTTCCCGCCGGAAAGCAGCTTGGTTTCTGCTTCGGGGCCTTCGCATCTGATATCAAAAGCGTCGATCAGTTTGTTGGCCCGTTCCAGACAGGCTTTTCGATCTATTAAAACGCCTGCTTTAGACACGGGTGCATGTCGTAGGTCTTCACTGATAAGGTTTTCCCACAGCATCATCTCGCCAACCACGCCAGAGCTATGGCGATCTTCGGGAATACGCCCGACGCCCCGGTGTACGATATCGGCGGGCGAGGCACTGGTTACGGCATTGCCGAGAAGAGTAAAGGTGCCCGCATCGGGTTTTTCCAGACCGGAAAGCAGATCGGCAAGGGTTGATTGCCCGTTCCCGGCAACCCCGGCGATGCCTATAATTTCATGCTGATGTACGCTCAGATTAACCTGATTGAGTTTGGGAACGTTGCTGGTATCTTTGCTTTTGTCTTCAACACTGACGTCTTCAAGTTCGACAATTGGTTTTCCGATTGTCATTTGTTCCAGAACCGGGCGTTCAACGGTGCGGCCGACCATCATTTCGGCCAGTAGTTTTCGGTCAGCTTTTTCTGTTTCGATGCTGCCAACAATTTTTCCACGGCGTAAAACTTCTACCCGTGTACTGATGGCAAGGATTTCGTGAAGCTTGTGCGATATAAAGATAATCGCAAAGCCTTCTTTGGTCAGGCTTTTTAAGGTCTTGAACAGACTGTCAGCTTCTTGTGGTGTCAAAACCGCTGTGGGTTCATCCAAAATCAGAACCCTGGCATCTCGATAGAGAGCTTTGAGGATTTCAACACGTTGTCGTTCGCCAACGGAAAGATCAGCAACACGGGCATCGGGATCAACTTTTAAGCCATAATCCCTGGACATCTGTGCCAGCTTTGGTGAATGCGCGGGCGACATAGCCCATAGCGACGGGGCCACCCGCAGTTGGGCCAAAGCCGCCGCTGGTAATCTCGCCGATGGTGTTGCCGTCCATATCCTGCACTTCGGTATGTTCGCGCGCAGGCGCACGGCCGTCGGGTTTAATCCCGACGAGGCGGCGTGATTTTTTATCTGCGAGGTCGGCGGCGACGCGTTCTGCCCCCAAATATCCGGCATCCGCGCCCCGACGATGTTTCTGTACGGACCAAATCAGACCCGCCTCAATCGGCGATGTTGTCGTGTCGATATCATGACCATAGAGGCATAGCCCGGCTTCTAAGCGCAAACTATCACGCGCCCCCAATCCGATGGGCTCAACGTCGTCATATTTCAAAAGCTCGTCGACTAATCGTTCAACGTCATCATGTTTGACGGAAATTTCATAACCGTCTTCGCCTGTGTAGCCAGAGCGCGAGACATGGGCCCAAATCGGTGCACCATCGATCGTGCCAGAGAGTTCTAAATCCGTGTGGGTCATAAAGACCAGCTGCTCAACAGCGGGGTTAAAACAGCCCAAAACCTGCGCCGCGCGCGGGCCTTGCAGAGCGATGAGAGAGAGCGTGTCATCTTTGACGCTGACCGTAATACCGTCTCCCAGATGCGCATTCAAATGCGCATAATCGGCCAGTTTACAGCCCGCATTCACGACCAGATACAGCACATGCTCATAACCTTTCATCGCGAGGCGGGAGATCATCAGATCATCCAAAATTCCGCCGTCGGCATTGAGAAATTGCGAGTAACGCTGCTGCCCAGGTTCCAAATCCGCAATCGAGGCTGGCACGAGTTTTTCGAGCGCGGCGGCGACTGTCGCGAAATCCTTATCATCCGGCATCAGGAACACCTGCCCCATATGGGACACATCAAACAGACCCGCTTTCTCGCGGGTGTGAAGATGTTCATTCAACACGCCCAAAGGATATTGTACGGGCATATCATAGCCTGCGAATGGCACCATTTTTGCGCCGAGTTCGATGTGTTTGGCGTGCAACGCTGTCTTCAAAATTTCCGTCATAGGCGTTTCCTCGGTGCGAGACCGATCCAGCGCCACCAGCTGTCCTTTTGGGCCTGAGAGATTGACCTCGCGTTTCAGGATGAAACGCCAAGCTTACTCCGTCGGCGGGGCATTTCACCATTCCCTTTCGGGCTGCCCGCTTTCCAGCGTTTGAACTGCCAAACGGTCCGTTGACCTGAGCGTTTCCGGGGCGGTTGCGCCTTCGGTGGCCGCATCTACCTACGGCTCTCTCCCATTTGGCAGGAATTGCTAATCTGATGGCGGGATTCAGAAAAAGAGTCAATCTATCGGGTGCGCGTAAATCCTTAATCCCTGTGTGTTATTTCGCCTGCAACATTTTAGGAAAAGGTGGGAACATGTCCGGAAAAACCAAAGAAGAAATCGCATTTGAATTGGTCGCCAAGCTGAAAGGCGTCGGCGTTTGGGGCGAAAATAACATGAAACAAATTTTGGATATGTATGCGCAGTGCCTAGAAGCCACATCTGGACTGCGCACGATTGATGGCCAAAAACCTTCAGCTATTCGTCTAGCCGAAGCCGGCCCCGCGCCGAACGCCAAGCCAGCCCAAGCTCCGACCGCACCGCGCCAAGCCGCACCTGTTCAGCAAGCCCCTGCGCATCAACCGCAAGTTCGTCAACAACAACAAATGGTACAACAGGCTTACCAACAGCCTGTTCTTCAAACACGCGGGCAATAAAACCGAATTACATTCTCTCGGGCGCTTCGATAGCAAGTAGGTCGAGAGCATGTTCCAGCTGCGCCAATGTCGCCTTAGCGAGCGACAGGCGTGAGGCTTTGACAGCATCCGCAACATCATCCGCAAGGATCGGACAATCCGCATAGAAACGTGAAAAGCTCTGCGCGGCGCGGTAAATATGCTCGCACAATATATGCGGGGCGTATTTATCGGCCGCGAGCTCAATCGCGCGCGAATAAGCATCCAGCGAAAGAACGAGTTCTTTTTCTGTCTCTTCGGCGACTAGAATTTCACCTGCTTCAACGCCCATATCGGCCGCTTTGCGCAAGATGGATTTAATCCGAACAACGGCATAAAGCAGATATGGCCCTGTTTTACCTTCAAAGGCTGTAAAGCGTTCTGGGTCGAAAATATAATTCGTCATGCGTTGGTTTTGCAAATCTGCAAATTTCAATGCAGCAAGACCAACCTTACGTGCAATCTCTGAACGCTCTTCAGCCTCAAAATCTGCGCCTATGCCCGATGCGTTCAAACGCTCTCGCGCTGCGACATTCATGATTTCCATGAGGTCTTCGAGGCGAAGCACGCCCCCTTCGCGGGTTTTGAACGGCTTGCCGTCCTTACCGTTCATTGTGCCAAAACCTGCATGAAACAATTGATCGCGCTCATACCAACCCGCCTTCGCTGCCCCGCGGAAGACTTGTTCAAAATGCAGGGCTTGGCGCTGGTCAACAACATAAACGATGAGATCAGGATCAATTTCGGCTTTGCGGTCTATAAGTGTGGCCAGATCCGTCGTGTGATACAAAACGGCACCGGAACTCGCGAGCAGCATCACTGGCGGGGTCTTATCTTTTTCGCCCTCGGCAACGCGAATAATCAATGCACCGTCATCTAATTCTGCAATATCGGCAGCTTTCAACTCGTCAATCATCGCTGGAATTAATGGATCGACGCAGGCTTCACCTTTCCAAAGATCAAATTCTACACCAAGGTTACCATAACCGACTTTCAACGCCGCGACGGACACGTCGATAAAATGATCCAGAAGCGCGCGATAGCCTCGGCGGCCAGCTTGAAGCTGCGCTGTTGCCACACGAGAGACTTCCATACGGTCCTTATCGGATTTCGCCTTATTCGAAGCCTGCGGATAAAGACGCGCAAGGTCGTCCAT
>NZ_CAKZMP010000197.1 GCF_937128705.1 uncultured Kiloniella sp.
AATATTGAATGCCCAGATATCCTGAACCCGGATGATTATTTTACGATCCGTCAACGGTCTAATGGCGATGACGTTTCTGATCTGCCTTGGAACCCGCAGAATATAAAAACCCTTGTCCTTTCAAAATGTATCAGTGCATCCACAAACTGGCGGGCCGTTGATACTTTGAACGGTGCCGGAAAGGCGTGGGAAACAAATACGCCTAATGCACAGATTATTGAGAACGATGGCTTAACCGGATTTATTGCAAACGGTTACACGGTAGGTTCAAACCTCGCTTATCAGGGTATCCGCAAAGACTATATCTGGCGGGCTGATGCTAAATCTGGATTTGATATTGTCCAGATCAATCATGTGAATGGTGCGCCTTCTACTGTGCCTCATAACTGTGGTGGTCCGGTTGATTATGCGTGGGTTGTTCCTCATTCGGGGGGCAATCGCCGGATCTATCACAAGAAATTGCCAAGCGGTAAATATGCCCATTTGAACGTGGCAACCACCCCGGCAACGGATAACGGCTGGTTTAGCTCAACGGCTAACAATGTGACCCTAAACGGATCGCTGCCAAGCGGGGTTTATACGCTCTACATCTGGCGCGAAGTCGCGCAGTTCTCAAGTTTTGATGGTCATCCTGGCAATCAGTCTGCTGATGGGCCGTTTGAGCCAAAGGACTTTACACCGCGTCTGTTGTTTTGCCGAAAAGCAGCCTATGGCGAAAGTAACTGGATGCAGGAATTCGAGGGCGTAAATCCGGTGACAAAGATGCGGTATTTAAATAATCCCGCAGGCGAATATTCACATTCATCCGGTTACTCAATTGATTTCGATAGCAACGGTTTCAAATGGCGAACGGCTGATACGTCTTGGAATGCATCGGGTGTCGAATTTATCACAGCATCATGGGCGCAAACCCCGTTCAAATTTGCCCGAGCGCAATGACCGCACAATAAGGAAATTACATGTTTCTCTATCAAATCACAGATGAAAATTTGAACCCGCTGCGTGTGGTGAAATCGCCTCGTGGGCTTGTGGCTTATGATGGCACAAAAATAGATAACGCCACATCAATGACGATTAATGAGTTAGCGGATCTGTATATTTTTGTTATCGGGTTTCCTGACCATCCGAATATGCCAGATCCTGAATGGCAGATCGTGACAGGACATAATGTCAACATTGTTGGTGTTAAGAGCAAACCACGCGAAGTGGTCTGTACCCTAGAATATCAGGTTCAGGACATCACGATTGACCAGGCTAAATCGAAACTGATTTCACAGGTCAAAAACCACGCCCTGCAAGTGCAGGATGGCGGCTATCTGTGGGAGAAAGCCCCCGGCGAAAGCTATGTGGTGGATACCAAGTTGCAAGATCGCGTCAATATTGTTGGCCTTGATAATATGGCCAAAGATGGTGATCTGGCTAACCAACTTAAATTTTCCATGGCTGACAATCAGGAAGTACCGCTAACTGATGCCGAGTTTATGGCACTGGCTAAGGCCGTTGGGGTCTTTGTCATCACTGTTCACGGCATTAAAAAAGCCAAAATCAAAGCGATCAAGCTTCTGCCTAATCTTGATGCTTGCAAAGACTATAACCCTCAGGCAGATTTCCCGCCGATCCCTGAAATTGATTCGGGGATTGAGCCATGATCAAAGTCGCCTTTTATCGTAACAAAGGAAAATGGTGGAACCGGTTGATCCGTTTCTGGACATCCGGGCCTTACAGCCATTGTGAAATCGTTCTCGACCCCAAAACGGGGCTGTGTGTTTCATCATCCGAATGGGATGGTGGATGCCGTTACAAAACAATTGATCTGCATCCCGACCATTGGGATTTGGTGACTTTGAACGATGTTTTTCCGCATAAAGTGAAAACCTTTGCCAATCCTAAATGCGACGCAAAATTGAAGTACGACTGGTTGGGGATCCTGTTGTCGCAAGTCCTGCCGCTTGCCCGTCACAGCAAGAACAAATGGTTTTGTTCCGAATTCTGTGCCGCCGCGATCGGCCTTTCCGAAGCCCAGAGATATAGCCCGAATGCACTTTATCGGCTGCTTTCTGATTTCAACATTCTTCACCACCGCAAGAAGTCACATAAAAAGGATATGTCACATGCCAGCTGATTACCATCACGGCGTCCGCGTTATAGAGATTAACGAGGGCATTCGCCCGATCCGCACTATTATGACCGCCGTTATTGGTGTGGTCTGTACCGGCCCGACCGCAGATGCCGATTTTTTCCCACTAAACCGCCCGGTTCTTCTGACCAATGTTTACGAGGGTATCGATAAAGCGGGCACCGACGGCACCTTGCCCTATGTGCTGGATGCGATCATCGATCAGGACAATCCGCTTGTTGTTGTGGTCCGTGTCGAAGAAGGCGCAGACGAAGCCGAAACCCGGACAAATGTTATTGGCGGTACTGTCAATGGCATGAAAACGGGTCTCCATGCCCTTACCGCTGCCAAAGCACAGGTTGGGGTGCAGCCACGCATTCTGGGCGCACCGGGGCTGGACGATGAATTTGTTACCGCAGAGCTTGCGGGAATTGCCCAGCAAACCCGATCATTCGTTTATGCTTCTGCCTTTGGTGCCGAAACTAAAGAAGATGCAATTATTTACCGCGATAAATTTGGTCAACGTGAAGTGATGATCATCTGGCCGGATTTTGTATCGTGGGATACCAACACCAGTACAACACGCAATGCCTATGCGACTGCCCGGGCGTTGGGGATGCGTGCCAAACTGGATAACGAAGTGGGCTGGCATAAAACCCTGTCCAACGTGCCTGTGAACGGGGTGACAGGACTATCCAAGGATATCTTTTTTGATCTGCAGGATCCACAGACAGATGCCGGGGTTTTGAACGCGGCTGACGTTACGACGCTGATCAATGAAAAGGGTTTCCGTTTCTGGGGATCGCGGACCTGTACGGCTGATCCGCTGTTTGCCTTTGAGAACTATGTGCGTACCGCGCAGATTTTGG
>NZ_CAKZMP010000198.1 GCF_937128705.1 uncultured Kiloniella sp.
GATTTAAAAATCGGGGCTGATAAGGTTTTCTGGGGTGTCACGGAATCCCGCCATCTGGTCGATATTATCAACCAGACTGATGCGGTTGAAGACGTTGATGGGGAAGATAAACTTGGTCAGCCCATGGTTAATCTGGGTATCCAGAATGACTTGGGTGCTTTTAATATCTTTGCGATGCCTTATTTTCGGGAACGTACCTTCCCCGGTCGTAAAGGACGGCTTAGGTCTTCGATGACCATTGATACCGATAACGCTGAATATGAATCTGATATGGAAGAATTCCATCCGGATTTTGCGTTGCGTTATTCGACTGTTCTCGGGGATTGGGATTTGGGCTTAGCTCATTTTTATGGAACCAGTCGTGAACCGAGATTTGTTGCGCGTGCTGATGGCAACGGCCAGCCAAAGCTGGTCCCATTCTACGATATTATTAACCAAAGCTCGATTGATGTTCAGGCTACTTTTGATGAATGGCTCTGGAAGGGTGAAGGGATCTATCGACGGGGACAGGGGGATGACTTTGTCGCCTTCTCTGGTGGCCTTGAATACACCTTCTTTGGGATTATTGGTGATGCCGGAGATTTAGGATTGCTGGCAGAATATCATTATGATGGACGGGATCAGGACGAAGCTCCGGGTGCTGTGCTGGACGATGATATCTTTGTTGGCGCGCGTATAACCCTGAACGATGTTGAAGATACAGACTTTCTGGCGGGGGTTATTATTGATCGCCTAAGCCATGCGCGTAGTTTTTCCATCGAAGCTGATCGTCGTTTGAGTGACAGATGGACTATTGAAGCCGAGTTACGGATTACTGATGGCCTAACGGATAAAGAACTTCAATATGACGTTCGCCGGGATGATCACCTTCAAGTTCGTCTAAGCTATTATTTTTAGATTTAAAGTTCATTCTGCGCTTTTGGATATTTCTATTCCCCGATAGGTTCCGTCCGAAAGCAAAGAAGAAAGGGCCGCATTTGTGCGGCCCTTTTTATCTGTGATGAAGAAACATAAAATTTCGCTTTGGGATAAAATTCTCAGGTTGCGAAAAGTTCCTTTTCAATGTTTTTGAAACCCTTGAATTCCAGTGCATTGCCCGAAGGGTCCGTAAAGAACATAGTGCCTTGTTCTCCGGCTTCACCTGCAAAACGAATGTAAGGTTCGATAATAAAATCATCGATGATATCGCGCATACGGTCTGCGAGGGCTTGCCAGTCTTGCATCTGTAGGACAACACCACAGTGGGGAACGGGCACTCCATGACCATCAACAGCATTGCGAATTTGTCCAACTGATCCGTCTTTACCCAATGTTTCGTCCAGATGAACAACGAACTGATGACCGAACATATTGTAATCTATCCATTTGTCGCTACTGCGACCTTCGGAAAACCCCATTTTTGTGCCATAAAATTCTCTGGCTTCGGCAATGTCGCGAACAGGTACTGCAATATGGAAAGGTGTTAGCATTTTTATGCCTTTTCTTTGTTTTAAATTGTGGGTTTTTAACTTGTTGAATATTCAGTGGCAGAAATGCCAGATCTTGATGTTGTACGTTTACTGTTGTTTTAAGTGATACAAAGGGTCAATCACCCTTTTCTGAAGACGCCCTGAATGACAGAGATTTTATTTAACGCCAGGTTCTTTTTCAAATTCTTGGCGCGTTCGGGGAAATCTTTACCAATAAAGAGTGTCGGGTTTAGCGCCTTTGACAGTTTGTTTTGATCATTGGTTGCAGCGTTGTAGTTATGAAACCACAGGTGTGTTTCGGCGGTAACATCCGTCCAGATTTCCCGGTGAAATTCTAGAGCCTTTAAGATGTCCCGAATGACTTCTCCGGCAACGAGGTGGTTGTGTTCGGGTTGGCTTGCCCAAGGAACAGGCAGATGTATTTGTAGATCTTCATCGGTTTCTAAATTGTCATTGGAAAATATATCGTGAAACAGAAAGGTGCCACCGGGTTTGAGAACGCGCTTGATTTCTGCATAAAAAGCCTGTTTATCAGCAACATTCATCGATGTGTGTTGTGTCCAGACGATATCAAAATAATTGTCATCATAGGGCATGTGGCATGCATTGCCGTGAGTGATCTGGATACGGTTATCAAGCCCGCACAAGCGGTTTAGCAAGACGGCTGTTTCGCAAAAATCTTTTGTCAGATCAATGCCGTGAACCTTGCAAACAAACCTTTCGGCAATGAAACGGGCGGGGCCACCGATGCCACAGCCAATATCTAAAAGTTTCGATCCGGGATGCGCGGATAGATATTCACTTAATTCCTGTGTTGAGGCGCGGCCTCTGGAATGCAGGTGGTCGAAAACAGAGAAATCTTTTGCACTGAAGAGCGGCTTTTGGGCACTGTTCTCTTCGCTGTTTACAGAAGCGATATCCACTTGAAGCAAGCTTGCAACCTTTTCGGCAAGATTACTTTCGTCACCATATTGTATCCCTTGTTCGTCTATCATCCCTAGCCTTCTTGGTCATTTTTATTTCGGGGTGTTTTTTTATTCTAGGAATTTATAATGAAATAAGCAAAGGGCGTCATTATTTAATGCTCACCCAAAGTGGTTTTGCTAGCATTGTATTTTGTGGATCAGGACTAAAGGGCAAATTGGATCATGAAAGAGTGTGTGATACCGGATCTGACAACTTTGCAGGACGGCGGTAAGCTGGCTTTCTCTCGTGCTCTTTCGGGACTGGAACAGTCATATGAAACGATGTTGCCTCTTTTAAGTGAATGTTATGGTCAACCCCGTGCTCAGGTCATCGGCGTTACAGGGCCGCCGGGTGTGGGGAAATCGACTTTATTGTCTGAAATGATTACCCGCTATCGTCAGGCCAATCGGACCGTCGGGGTGATTGCGATTGATCCATCGTCCAAACAGTCCGGTGGGGCTTTCCTGGGGGATCGGGTGCGCTTTTCTACCGACCCGGATGATCAGGGGGTCTTTGTCCGATCAATGGCTGCGCGACAACGGTTGGGCGGTTTGTCTGACCATACGGTTGCTGCGATGGTTTTAATGCGTGCTGTATTTGATATCGTTTTGATCGAGACTGTCGGGGTTGGTCAGTCTGAAACTGATGTTTCAAGTGTTGCGGACACAATTGTGTTTTGCGTTCAGCCCGGATCGGGTGATTCGCTACAGTTTATGAAAGCTGGTATTGCAGAGATTCCTGATATTGCTTTGGTGACCAAAGCCGATTTGGGAAAGGTCGCAGAAAGAGCCAAGGCCGATTTGCGTGGTGCTTTATCGCTGGCTGTAAAACGCAAGGATCAGTGGGACGTAAAGATTTTATCTCTATCATCTACCAATGCGGATGACGTACAGGCGTTTTTATTTCTTCTGGATGAACACTATAAATGGATGAAAGAGACGGGTGAACTTGCAACGAGGCGCAAAAAACAAGCGCAGGAATGGTTGTTTGAAGGTTTGAGGGACAATTTTGGAACTAAGGGAATAGAGTTTATTCAAAAGAATGATCTCCTTCCTGAGCAGTTGGACGGTGTTTCACCCTTTGATTTGTTGGGTGTAATGGGGACAAAACTCGATTTTGCGCTCAGCGTATGACAGATACTCAATCAGGACCTGTTCACATCTGTTTGGTGTCTGATACCAGCTTACCAAACCTAAATCCGGCCCTTGCTGATATCGCAGATAATGGTTTTTTCCCGCCAAAACGGGTTTTGTTGTTGTGTGATAATCGTCATCTTGATCAAGCCAGATACCTTAAGGAAACATTGGTGGGGCATGGACTTGTTGTGGATATACACACGATCGACGACGGCATTGACCCCGTTGATATGTCATATCTTATTGGACAAATTTCAGTTGTCTTTGAGACACTTTCACCAGAAGAAAAACGATCAACGGTTTTGAATGCATCCGGTGGGGGCAAAGCATTAAGTCTGGCCGCTGTGTCAGTTTTTATGCGGAATCATTTACCTGCATTTTTGGTGGACGCGCGTAACGACCGGATTGTATGGCTAAATGGTGAGGTGGGGAATACAGTTGATATTCCCGATAATGCCTTACTTGAAGACGTATTGTCTGGGAATGGTTTTAAAGTCGTCGCGCCAAAACCAATACGGCATGCGCTGGATAAACGCCAGATGTTGTTAGGTCGTAAAATGGCGGACAATGTGAAAAAATTTTCGTCGGTCATTGGGGCTTTTAATGGATATATGAGCCGGGCAAAAGAAAACGAGGGCTATTATCGGGCTGGCCCTGTTTCGCATAAATTGATGAAGAACCCGGATTTTGAGCAAATGGTTGATTATTTCTGTGAGACCGGACTGGTGGAATGGAAAAAGAAGCACTTGGTGTTCAGAGGGTTAGAGGCAGCAAGGTTCCTTAGAGGAGGTTGGTTCGAATTATTCGGGTATGGTGTTGTCAATCAGCTGAAACGAGACTGGGCAGAACAGAACTATCCCGTTCAGATCGGGGACATTGCCTGTGGCCTGAACATTGAGTCACCAACTGGTTCGCGAAACGAAATCGATATCGCATTTCTTTGTAATAACCGGCTTTACCTCGTTGAATGTAAAACGGGTTACTTTAATCCACGCTCTCACCCTTCCGGACCTTCAAGCACTATGCTTTACAAGCTTGACTGGTTAAAAGATTTAGGGGCACCGGCAAGTAAGACAGCGATTTTCAGCTATCGTTCTTTACCTGATCATGATCTGGAGCGAGCGCGGCAAATGAACATCGATGTTGTCGCAGGGGCGCCCGATATTATGAATTTGAGAACCTTCCTCGAAAACTGGATCGAAGTACCAGCTGCAAGCTAGTTCTATAGATCATTTTGTGATCTAAGTAATGGCGAACTTTCATTCGGGTGTTTCATACTGAGTGTTTCCTCTTGGTTGCTTTGTATATTCTTATACGGCTCTTTATTCTTTTTAGGCGAAATTTATGTCTGTTTATTGGATTTTGGCAATTGCCATTGCAAGCGAAGTCGTTGCGACACTTTCTTTAAAAGCTGCTGATGGTTTCACGAAGCCTTTGCCAACGACCATTTCTATCGTTGGTTATTTAATCGCGGTATATCTTTTATCCATAATAACCCGCCAACTTTCGATCGGCGTGACCTATGCGGTGTGGTCAGGTGCAGGGATTGTTCTTACTGCGGGTCTCGGCATGGTGATCTATGGCGAAAAAATGGATCTTGCTGGCGTTGTCGGCATTGGCATGATCATTGGTGGCGTGTTGATACTTAATTTAGTTTCAAGCGCTTCGGGGCATTGAGGCTGCTTCGTTTATTAAATAGATAAGCGGTAGCAGAATTCTTCTGTATTGCTTTTATCTGATAATTTTCGGGTCGTTCTTTGCTTTGTGAAGCCGAGTTTGTTGTACAATTGATGTGCTTTTGTAAATCGTGTGTCAGTCCAAAGAAAGAGTTCAGAGACCTTTCTTATATAGGCTTCTTTAATAACTTCTTTCACAAGATGTTGTGCAAGGCCACATCCCCGATAGTCAGAGCTAACATAAAGTTTTTTAACTCCATAGAATGAGCTTTTAAATAATCAGGATCTGATTGTGTGAACCCGCAAACTGCTATTAATCTATCTGGCTCTATTGAGGCACTAACTCCAAAAATTTGACCGTCATGAAGCTTAAAGTAAGACGCAGGTTTTAAAAGATCTGACTCTTCTCGGATATCAAATATAACGCCACGATCTGCGTATTCTTCATAACATGACTTTACCAAGTCAATTAGAAAAGAGGCATCATTATCGGTTAGGGTATTTTGCTTGAATTTTTGATCAAGCTTATTCATGCGTCGATTTCTATCCATTCCGGAAGCTGGGGTGTTACATTTGCTGCGTCGCAAAGTAGCTGATCAGAGCCAAGCGCATCGATTTTTAGGGTCGCCAAGCCCTGATTGCCGTAGACAGACCTGAGGATACCGACATTTTTGCCCGCAATTGTAATATCTGTCCCTGTCTCGGGTATTGGGCCTGTTAGTTTTACTGGGACGAGGCGTTTTTTGATCAGGGCGCGATATTTGGTTCGGGCTGTGAGTTCTTGCCCGATATAGCACCCTTTGTCCCAATCGATGGCGCCGAGTTCATTAAAGCCGTTTTCCAATAAGATTGATTTCTCGATTTCAAGGTCGCGGCTACCATCGGGAACGCCAAGTGTAACCCTTGCCTGGTCATACGTCTCAAGAGTGCTTTTTATAAGGTCGTATTTTTCTATAAACTTTGAAAGGTTTTCTGTAGGAATAATGGCTCTTGCGCCCATGGCTTGATGACGAGGATCGATGTAAACACAGCCGCCTAAAATTTCTTTACTGGCGCCTTTGTTTTTTGAAAGTCCTAGCGTCTCAGATAAATCAGAACCTTGTAGCGCAAGGACCGTATATTGATCATCTGTTGGCTCAAGCGTGGCTTTTGAACGCATCTTATAAATCTTGAGGCGTCGTAACAGATCGGGCGCTCGATCTTTTTCACAATCGAGTAGAAGCCCGCCTTTTGGAGGTGCTGTCACAAAAAATTCGTGCAAAAATTTTCCCTGTGGCGTCAATAAAGCTGACCACACCGACTTTTCTGGCGTTACCAAGCTTATATCCTGAGTAACGACTGCTTGTAGAAAGGGGACAAGGTCTTCACCATCCAGTTTCAGGACGGTGCGGTGTTCAAGTATTGTCGCGGCAGTGTTACTCATTTTTTCTTCAATCTCTGTAAATAGTTGTCTGATGAAGACAGCATCTGAACGGTTTGTCAGGATCGTCACCTAACTTGAGTCATATAGTATGATATATAAGGTGTTAGAAGTGTTGATGAAAGAGTAAGCTTGCTATAAATCATCTACACTTGATTTACTCACTCACTGTTGGAACGACTGCGTTGAGAATTCTTTTTATTACGTCTAACCGGATTGGCGATGCCGTTTTGTCTAATGGTGTTTTACAGGCGATGTTGGATCAATATCCGGGTGCAAAGGTGACCGTTGCCGTTGGGCAAGCGTCTGCCTCTTTGTACGAGGCTGTGCCCGGACTGGAAGAAATCATCGCGTTTAAAAAACAGAAGTACCATGCTCATTGGTTAAAGCTATGGGCGCGTTGTGCGAAAAAGCGTTGGGACGTTGTCGTTGACATGCGGGGAACTGGCATTAGTTATTTCCTCTGGACTCGCCGCAGGTTGGTTAACTCTGCCAAGGATGACAAGGTTCATCGTATTGTTGAGCTTTCTAAGGTCCTGAATAGTGTTGAGCCACCGTCCCCTGTGGTTTGGACTGACGACAGCCACAATCAAAAAGCTGTAGAGTTGGTTCCTGAGGGATCAAAAATTCTGGCCGTAGGTCCCGCTGCTAACTGGAGTGGTAAACAGTGGCCTGTGGAAAATTTCATTGAATTGATTGATGCCCTCACAGGTGCAGAGGGCGTACTTCCGGACGCACGGCTTATGGTCTTGGCGGCACCTCACGAGCGTGAACAGATTAAATCTGTGTTGTCGGCTTTACCACCAGAGAAGGTTATCGACCTGATAGGTTATGACTTGGTGACGGCTGCGGCTTGCCTGAAGCGGAGTGATCTTTTTATTGGTAATGATTCCGGGCTTATGCACCTTGCTGCGGCGGCAGGGGTTAAAACACTAGGATTATTCGGTCCCAGTCCTGAATGGCGTTATCATCCCTGGGGGGCCGATTGTGCGTGTATTCGGACGCCTGAAGGATATTACGAGATGACGCACCATCCCGATTTTGACTATAGCCATGGTGTCGAAAGTTATATGAAAACGTTAACGTTGGATATGGTTGTCAATGCCGCTGCTGAATTATACAACCGTGGCAAAGGTAATGCAGATAACTCTTGAGATTTAATCAAGTTAAGTAACGGAAAATAGATGTCTTCAGTCGCTTCTTCTTCGCTAAATAATAAAGTTGATATTCAATTATCTGCGTTGCTGGTTATTCATAATGAAGAGGCGCGTATTCGTGATTGTCTAGAACGGGTTAAGTTCTGCGACGAAATTGTTGTCGTTCTTGACCGCTGTACTGACGGATCAAAAGATATTGTTCTGGAATACACAGATCGTATTGTTGAAGGTGGTTGGCCGATAGAAGGTGACCGGCGAAATATGGGCAATGATACATGCCGCGGGCAGTGGGTTCTCGAAATTGATGCGGATGAGCATATTCCCCCTGAATTGGCCACGGAAATTAGATCTACCATACAAAAGAACGATGCCGATTATTTTTTAATCCCGGTGGATAATTATGTCGGTGGTAATCTTGTAAGGTATGGATGGGGGGCACAGTTTGGCAAAGCTTCAGCTTCTTGTTTATGTCGAAAAGGTGTTAAGCGCTGGGGAAATGATCGCGTTCATCCTAAGCTGCATTGGAAAGAAGGTGCGCGCCGGGGCATTAAGTTACAAAACAGATTGGTGCACTATGTCGATGACAACATATCTGACATGATCCGGCGTTTTGATTCCTATACAACGGCCAGAGCAAAAGATTTACTGGATAATGGTGACATTGGAACAATGCCTCATAATGCACGTCGTATCGTAAGTCGGTTTTGGCGCTGCTTTATTAGCCGAAAGGGGTATCGTGAAGGGGGCTACGGTTTTCTTATCGCAACTTTTGCGGCGCTTTATCCCATGGTTTCCCATATCAAAGCTCGATACGAAGCTGATCGCTTAAAGTCATAATTTTTGACGCCACAATTATGGTCTTTTTTAGTGTCGTGATTTGGGGAATTATTTTATTCCGTTGGTGTCTTTGGACGTTGTATAAGTTTAGTCAGTGTTTGCCGCGGGAAGGGCTGCTGCTACCTTTTCGAGTTTAAGATCTTGTAAGTCATCTTCCTGAATTATCTCTACATTCGGACCAATGGGAGAAATTTTGTCTGGATCCGAGGCATGTGAGAAAAGAACAATAACGGGACAACCAGCAGCAGAAATCAGATGCATGGGGCCGGTGTCGTTGCCAACAGAAAATTGTGCTTTTCTGGCTATAACGCCGATTTGTTCAAGGCTGGTTTTTCCACAGAGATTAAGAGCTGCAGAACAAGTCTGTTTGATCTGGTCACATTCTAGGCGCTCTGCTTCAGTTCCGATAAGAACTGGTGTGATTCCTAAATGCGTCATGTGATCTGCCAACTCGGCATAACGCGCTACAGGCCATCGTTTTTCTGGCCGGTGTGGGGCGCCACCGGGCACAAGTAAGGCGTAGGATCTTGGAAGAGCCAAGTCTTCGATATCAGCTTTGATGAAAGATAAATCAGGTAGGTGTACATCTGTAATGCCAGCCGTTTTAAGCTGTTCTTTTTCACGAACGGCGATATGAAAAACACCGTTGTCAGGCTTTTCGTAATAGTGCGAGCACCCGCGAACGTTGCCGACCCATTCGGGTTTTTTAGTTGGGAAAAGCTTGTAATAAAATCCCGTGCGTTCGTTTCGTTGCAAATCATAAACGCGGTTAAATTTGAAAGAACGCAAGGTTTTGCGAAGCTTTAGAATTGATGGGATCTCATATATTTTGGGTTTGCTGTCCATTAAGACTGAATTAAAACAGCCACTGGCCTTGGCCAGAGCGACATAGGGTTTTGTTGTGAGCAGTGTTATGTCTGCATCAGGGTGATGTGACCTGATGGCCTGAAATGACCTAATAGAGAGAATGAAATCACCAAACGCAGATAGCTTTATCACCAAAACACGCTTGGGGTTTCCTGGTGTTGGCACTGTTTCCCCAACGCTTGTCGTGTCGTCATTATCAACGAGGTCGGGGTCTTCTGTTGTTATTTCAGGGCGTTCAATAGTCACGCTTCTACCATGTAAGTTTGTTTGTTCGAACACGTTGCTAATCTGGGTTAATCTGGCTGATATAACTATTGTCGTAAGGGCAGTGCTTTACCCGTTTTTATGCAGCCAGTGCTCTCAATACCTAAAAGTTCTAATCCATTAACAATAACATATTTTCAGAATGAAGGGTGTAATCTGAAAATAACATTATGAAAACCTTATAGTGTAATAGCTTAGCTGAAATAGTTTTTTTGTAATATATATTTTTGACCAAGCCGCAATTTGGTCACAAAAATTCTTTTTTAATAGTCCGATCTATTATTTCTGATTTATTGCCGGGATACAGTTTGTTTTTAGGGGAAATTCCTTTAAACAGTACGCTGTTTTACCTTAGTTTCGATAGTGATTATTTTTAATACGAACGCATACATGCTTTGATCAGTGGTCTGGCAGGTTTAAGTGCAGATTGTGGCAAGGAGTGATAACAAGGTGAAGATCCTATTGGTATTGGGTGCCGGGGGTGAAGGTGGTGCAGAAACCTTTTATACTCATATGGCACTTGCTTTTCATCGTGCTGGTATTGAAACTCATGCTGCTCTCAGACAGAACGATAACCGTGTTAATTTGTTTAAAGCTGCGGGCATTGAGACACAGGTTCTTCCCTTTGGTAAGCTTTTTGATTTCAAAACGAAAAAAGGGCTAAAGCAGAAAATCAAAGAATTCAAGCCTGATGTGGTAATGACTTTTATGAACCGGGCTACGTCCCTTTGCCCCAAGGGCGATTTTTTACATATTGCCCGGTTAGGTGGTTATTACAAGCTCAAAAATTATAAGAATTGTGACCATTTGATTGGTAACACCAAAGACATTGTAGACTATCTAACTTCTGTAGGGTGGCCCGCTGAACGATCTCATCATGTTCCTAATTTTGCCTCGGTAGAAACCGATGCTTTACCCGTAAGCAGATCGGACCTGAACACACCTGATGATGCGACTGTGTTGTTGGCTTTGGGACGGCTGCATGAAAACAAGGCCTTTGATATCTTGCTGCGGGCTGTGGAAATTGAAACCCGCCCTTATGTATGGATAGCTGGGGAAGGTCCCTTGCGAGAAGAACTGGAAACGCTTGCAAAAGAACTTGGTGTGTCTGATCGGGTTCGCTTTTTAGGGTGGCGCAATGACCGTGGTGCATTGTTGGCTGCTGCTGATATATGTGTTTTCCCTTCGCGGTTTGAGCCCTTTGGATCTGTGATGATCGAAGCGTGGGCTACAAGAACACCCCTAGTGACAACCCGTACAGCTGGACCGGAAGAAATGGCCACTGACAATCATGATGCACTTATGGTACCTGTTGATGACTATAAGGGAATGGCCGCGGCTATTACGCGGATGATGGATGAAAAAGGTCTGGCCGAGCGCTTGACGGCAGCTGGTTTTAAGACCTTTGAAAAAGATTATACTGAAGAGGCATGCGTGCAAAATTACATAAGCCTCTTTGATAAACTATTAGCGCAAGAAAAAAGGATTGCTTCATGAGCGAAAGCTACGACCTGATCATTAAGGGCGGTGATGTTGTTACGCCCAACGGGACCGAGAAAATTGATGTCGGTGTGAAGGGTGGGCGCATTATTGCTCTCGGTAATCTTGATGGTGCGACGTCAAAGGAAGAATATGACGCGACGGGGCAACATGTTCTTCCGGGTGCCATTGATACTCAGGTTCACTTTCGCGAGCCTGGGCTTGAGCATAAAGAAGATTTGGCTTGTGGTACGGCCGCTGCGGCATTGGGTGGTATCGTTGCTATTTTTGAAATGCCAAATACAAACCCCAATACGCTTGGGCCTGTTGAGCTTGCGGACAAATTGGCCCGTTGTGAAAACAGAGCTTGGACGGATCATGCTTTCTTTATCGGGGCTGCCGAAGAGAATGTGGATGAGCTTGGTGAACTGGAAAAACTTCCGGGTTGTGCAGGGATCAAGATTTTTATGGGTTCCTCTACGGGAAGTCTTTTGGTCGAAGAAGAAGGCCTGCTGGTTGAGGTCCTGAAAAACGGAACCCGCCGCTGTCCTGTACATGCCGAAGATGAAAACCGTTTAAGAGAGCGTTTTGCGCTGGTGCGTGATGGTGCCGAGCCGACGATGCACCCGATCTGGAGAGATCCGGAAGCAGCTGTTCTGGCAACAACCCGCATCTGTCGCCTTGCGCGTCAGACTGGTCGTCGTGTTCATGTGCTCCACATCACCAGTAAAGATGAAATGCCGATCCTTGCGGCAAACAAAGATCTGGTGACCGTTGAAACCACCCCGCAGCATCTGACGCTTAGCGCACCGGAGTGTTATGAAAGACTTGGAACATTTGCCCAGATGAACCCGCCAATTCGAGATGAAGAACATCGTCTTGGCCTGTGGGAAGGCATTCGTACTGGTATTGTTGATGTGCTTGGATCAGATCATGCCCCCCATACACTGGAAGAAAAGCAGAAACCGTATCCTGCATCGCCATCCGGTATGCCGGGCGTACAGACGTTGATGCCTTTGATGCTGGATCATGTGAACAAAGGTAACCTGTCGTTGGAACGATTGGTTGACCTGACGTCGTCTGGTCCGGCCCGCATCTATAATATTGCGGGTAAAGGACGCATTGCTTGTGGTTTTGATGCTGATTTCACGATTGTTGATATGGACAAGAAAGAAACCATTACCAAAGATTGGCTGGCATACAAATGTGGCTGGTCTCCTTTTGAAGGCGTAACGGTTAAGGGATGGCCAATGGCAACGATTATTCGTGGGGCTGTGGTTATGAAAGATGGCGAGTTGATTGGTGACCCACAGGGGAAACCTGTTCGGTTTACCGATACCGAACCAGCCAAAAATGCTTGATCCAAAAGCACCAAAAATGATGTTGAAGTAATGTTGTTATTACAAAGGCCTGGAATTGATTTCAGGCCTTTGTTTGATTTTGTTTTAATAGGGCGCTTTTAGCTAAGTTCTAGCCCCGTCTTTTACTGATATCTAACGTTGAGATCTAAGCCTATGACCAACCCGAGTTATATTCTCGAAAATATTTTGACAGGGAAATCTGTTCCTTTTGGTCCTAAGGGGCAACCAAGTGCGATTGGAAAAATACCTGTCTCGGGCAGACTGGAGATCACCAATCTTGGTTTTGTCGATGATGAGCAAGCAGACCCAAGACATCACGGTGGGCCAGAAAAAGCACTTCATCATTATGCGCGAGATCATTATCAGACTTGGCTTGATCAATACCCGGATATTAATCCTAATTCTTTGAAAGTTGGCGGGTTTGGGGAGAATATTTCCACTACTGGGGTACAGGAACAGGATGTCTGTATTGGGGATACTTTCAAGCTTGGGTCTGCGACTGTTCAAATTTCGCAGGGGCGTCAACCATGTTGGAAGCTTAATGTGCGGTTTTCTTATCCCAAAATGGCTGCTGCGGTCCAAAAATCGGGGCGAACTGGATGGTATTACCGTGTTCTGGACGAAGGGTCTGTTCAGCAAGGAGACCAGCTTACCTTGATAGAACGTCCTAATCCGGAATGGACTTTAGCGCGTATTCAAAAGGTTCTCTATGTCGATACTCTTAATAAGAGAGATTTACAGTCGCTTTCTTCCTTGAAAGAGTTGGCCGAAAACTGGCAAGCACTGGTACAGAAACGTTTGTCCCGTTTGGAAGTCGAAGACTGGAGCCGGCGATTGGAAACGCCTGATTAAACCGTAACTGCGTGACTGTAGCATGTCGGCAGACCCAGCTGTGCTCTGTCGAAATCAATGCGAAATTTCATTGCTTTGGGTGACTTTTACAAAGCATATTTTTACGAGGAATTCGCTGGCGGGATATGCATTTTTCCCTCTTTTAGCTTTCCCCGGTTTTGTGCTGCGTAGATAAAGCACGTTCAACAAAATCCAACCGATCTTGTCCGTAGAAATTTTCGCCATCGACAAAATAAGTTGGCGCACCAATGACACCGCGCATAATGGCTTCCCTACAGTTGCGTTCCAGTTCTGCCTGAACCGCGGGTGAAAGTGCTTCATTGATAAGGCTTGTCAGGTTACCAAAGCCCGCGCTTTCGCAAAGCTCTGTAATAACTTCTTTATCCGCGATGTCACGATCATACCGCCAAAGAGCTTCTACGACCTTGAGGCTGAGTAAATCCAGATCACCTTTTTCCTCACGCTCTTTTGCACGCTGGGCGGCAATGACAATTCCAGAAGGTAATTCCACGGGGCCATCGTGATGGATCGGTTCGCGCTGTAAAGAAATGCCGAGATGTTTTGCCCACCGCAATGCGTCGTTCATGGCATAATTGCGTAGCATCGTGGGGCGGTTATCAAAGGGAAGTCCGCCTATTGCGGGCATTGTTACAGACAGAATGATGGGGCGATGTATAATTTTGCAGTCATATTTTTTGGCCAAGGCATTCAGGCGGGCAGCCCCCAGATAAGTGAAGTTTGAACGCGTTGAATAGTAGTAGTCGATGGTGCGCACAGTTTATACATCCCCAAAGGTGAAGGTTATTGTTTTGGTGATCATGCGTCTTACAGCTAATGATGGCAAGTTCGCTGGTATGATTGCGAATCAAATACTTGGTAAGATAATCGTGATGGAAACACGAGGTGTATAAGTCAAAAAGTTTTCTTGCGGCATAAAGATCATACATAACTATGTTGTTTGTCGATGAATCGTAATTGCGATTACTTTCCTAATCTGTATAGTTGTCGGCAATGAATTTTAATAATTTTTTTGTTTATGACGGGCTAGTCGAATCAAATTCTGACAACCTGTTTTGCCAAAAACTAGGATAAGGGGTCCTAACATTATGACTGAAGGCTTTGCGACTACAGGCAACGAAACTGTTTCAGGTGAAGAAGGTCAAGACCTTCTTGTTGGGCAGGCTGCTTCTGCAATTGAAATTACAGCGCCAGCCGGTGGTGAAACCAAGACTGTTTCTTTGGAACGTGGTCAGACAGCAACCCTGAACTTTGATGCGACGGCTGCAACCCCGGTACTGGAAGGCAATGACTTTGTTCTGACCTTTGACAGTAACGGTGACGGTAGCGCCGACAGTCGTATTGTTTTCCAGAACTTGGTTGAAGATGCGCAAGGTGCAGATGCTCCTGTTCTTGTTATTGGCGGTATTGAACTTTCTGCGGGTCTTCTAATCGGTCAGGCACAGGCGCTTGTCGATGGTGAAACTCTTGAAACTGCCGCTGGTGCAGGCGCTGGCCCACAAGGCGGTGGCGGTAGCACCTATGACGAAAATCTAGGCGATATTATCGATCTGCTCCAGGCACAGCAGGGACTTGGTGGTACTGGTTTGGAATTTGGTCTACTGGCGGGCGCAGAAGATATTTCTGACCCGGCGGAAGGTACTTTTGATCTGTCATTCCTGACAGTGACCACAGAAATACCTGATGATGGCGGTGAAGGCGGTGAAAACTTTGTTTCCGGTACTTTCTCTGGCGGATTTGAAGACTGGCAACCAAACCAGCATTTGGGTGATGAGAGTACATATCCCATGCAGGTTGAATTCAACTTCACGCCTGCTGATAATGAAACACTTGATTCCGTCGTTATCAACGCACTGCCAGATGGCGTTACGCTCTATATAGGTGGTACAGATGCTGCGAATATCTTTGCAGGTTCTTTCCCTGTAACAATTCTTCCTGAAGATTATGATGCGATCTTCATTTTACCGCCAGCTGATTCAGATGCTGATATCACCGTTAATGCGATTGCAAATATTTCAGATCCTGATTCTGGTGATAGCGCTTCGATCCCGGCAACTGCTGTTGCTGTCGTGGATGCGGCGGCTGATAAACCTGTCTTTAATGATGATGGCGGTCTGAATGGCGATGGTCTGGTCGATATGTATCTGTTACAAGATCTGACCGGGTCTTTCAGTAACGACCTCGCGAATGTACGAACTGCTATGTCTGGTTTGATTGGCAAGATTGACGGCGGTGAGTTCTCTGCGGATGTACACCTCGGTACGGGAAGCTTCAAAGACAAACCTCTTTCTCCTTATGGTGATCGTTCTGATTATGTTTTCCAGAATGCCGAGAATGTAACAGATGATCTTGCTGCGGTTCAAAGCGCGGTTGATGGTTTTAGTGCTACGGGCGGTAATGATGGGCCAGAAGGCCAGATTGAAGCTCTTTTGAACTTGGCTCAGAACGCAAGTGACCTTGGTTTCCGCAGTGGTGCAGCAAAATATGTTGTTCTGACAACCGATAATTCTTTCCACAAAGCGGGTGATGCATCCAGTCTTGGCGCAAACGATGGCGACGGTGATTTGACGGCTGATCTGGACGAAGATTACCCATCTCTTGCACAGCTGAAAGCAGCATTGGATGCTTCTGGTATCGTTCCGATCTTTATGGCGACATCTGGTTATGTTTCTGAATATCAGGCGTTGGTAGATTATTTGGGTGTTGGTGAAGTTCACGAATTGACATCTGATAGCTCTAACTTGTTGGCAAACATTCTTACCTCTGGTGGTACAGGTTCAAACCCTGAAGATAATGTTTATGATGAACAGGCCGAGGTCACCGTACCAGTCGATGTTACCTTCGGTGATTACACTGATGGTTCAGAAGTCCACACAATTGTGTTGAGCGGTATTCCTTCTGACTGGATCCCGACATTTGCCTACGAATTTACCGTAGATGGCCTTGCAGATGGACAAAACCCAGGCGATATCGGGTTGAACACAACTTATAGCATCACAATTGATGTAACAGATCTGGATGACGTGGGCGGTTTGGTTGATATTGACTTGACCTTTAACCCGCAAGATTGGACATCGTCACGTTGGAGTGACGGTTCATCCCATGATGATGGGGATGCGACAATCGGTTTGAAAGCCATTGCTGTAGAAACTAACCTTTCTGGCGATGAGCTGACTGATCTGAACAATCGTGCAGAAACTGATGGTAGCCACACGATCAAGGTTATCGAAGATATCCCTGAAGTTCAGGGAGTGACCTTTACTCACGATGAAACCAAGGGTGTTGACGCCGGATCAGGTGATGTTGCCGCATTGAATGCTGCTGTTGCAGCTGCATTGGTTGCAAGCACTGTTGGCGTTCATGGTTCGGTTATCGGTCAGGCAGAAGCTGAAGTTGCGCATGACTTCAAAACTGATGGACCAACAACACCAACTGATGCATCTGATGTTGGCACCGAAAAACTGCATTTCCAAGATTACGACAGCTTTGAAGTTCCGGGGATGACAGCTGGTGGGGAAGGCGACGAGAACTCTAGTCCAATCTTCCTGACACGCGATGATGCTAACCCGTATATCGTCTGGGGTCTGGATGATGAAGGCAATGCTGTTTTCTCTGTACATCTTGAACAGCCAACAACATCTTCCGGTACTGCGACAATGACTTTTGTTCAGTATCAGCAGATTAATCATAGTATCGGTGGCGATAATTCTGCTGGCGAGCATGATGATGCATTGTCATTTACTCTGGATTATGTCGCAATTGATGGCGAAGGTGACGTGAGTGATCCCGCCACTGCGACAATTACAGTTGAAGATGATGGTCCTTCGGTTAATCCAATCGAAACAAATGCGATGGATGAGAGCGATGGTTCCATGGCGCATGGCATCCACAGTCTGGTTGGTGTTACAGAGCCTGTAACCATTACCCTGGATAAGCTGGCGAATGTTGATAGTGCTGGATACAACAGTTCTTATGGTTATTTCCTCGTTGACATTGATGGCAACCCAATTTCCGGGGAAGTTGTCTGGGCCAATGTGAAGGATCATGATAATGATGCGACTGACACAGTTGTAACCATTGATCCGGCTGCTCATCCGGATGCCTATGGTTTTGGCTTCTTCATCATTCCTGATGGGGCTGATCGTAATCCTTCTTTGACGGATGGTACTGCCGTAACCTTTGATAACGCCGGTGGTACAGGTTCTTGGACCGCTTCTACCTCTGGTGGGGCGCTAAGCGGTGCTGGTGCACCTGCCTTCTTCTCTGATCCGGAATTGAACTCTGATGGAGCTGATCATGAAAGTGATAATGCTGTGGATGGTAATTCTAACTGGGAAGATCTACTGATACCTAATGGTGACGGCGACCATAACGATGTGAACCTGAATGTAACCATTGATGGCGCTAACCCAGCCCCATGTGGTCATGTGACAGGTAACCTGACGTTTGATGTTGGTACTGATATTGTTGCTTCAACCTTAACGTTGACCGCAGCGAGTGGTGCTCAGATTAATTCTGACGGTGTTCCTGTAACTTTGACACCTTCTGCAGATGGATCACAGATTGTAGCGACAACTGTCTCTGGTGATCTGGTTTATGTGGTGCGTCTGGTGGATGTTGACATGGCTGCGGGAACTGCCAGTTATGAGTTCTTCCAGTTCAGACAGTTTGATCATCCTGAAAACCCTGATAATTATGATGAAACCATCGCAGTCAACTTTAACGTTGTCGTAACAGATGGCGATGGTGATACAGCGACACAGTTGCTCACCATTAACCATGATGATGATGGTTTGTTGGCGGTTGACGACAATAATGTTGGTGATCTGGTTAAAGAAGATGTTGATTCCACCGCTAATGGTAACGTTCTAGATAACGATACTATCGGAAAAGATGGTGTTGTGGTTACGACAACGTCAGAAATGACTGGTACTTTTGGTTCTGTTTCTATAGGCGCTGATGGTCAGTACACATACAATCTGAATAATGCAGCTGCTAACGTTCAGGCACTGGCCGATGGTGAAGTTGTTTACGACACTTTTACCTATGAGATCCAAGATGGTGATGGTGATACCTCAACAGCTGAGTTGAAAATCAAGATCACAGGCACTAACGATGCACCTGTGGCTGTTGATGATGGTGTTCTTCCTGCGGGTGTTCCGATTACTGGGACGGTTCCTGATTTTGAGCTGACAAAGGCCGATTCCGAGAGAACATTAGGCACTAGCTTTGGTGCTCAGAACGCGGGTCGTCCGGTAACCATCACTTTTGACGCTGAAACTGGTGGAAGCTGGGATCCTTTTGGAGGTAATCAGGATACCTTCACCGTTGAGATCAATGGTGTTGAGGTTCTGGTTACACATGATCGTGGTACCAACAGCTATAGCTTCGACGTTGTGACTAAAGATGATGGCGGGATTGAAATCAAGTTCTTTGGTGATATCACTGGTGGCGATGAAAGTCTGACAATTAGCAACCTGATTGCCATCAGAGGGCCGGGGTGGCCTGATGGGTCTCTTACGACCGATGAAAATGCAGCGCTTACGGTTGATGTTCTGGCTAATGATACCGATATTGATAACGGTGATAACCCGTCAACATTCAGCCTAGATTCTGTCAGCTTTGCATCTGGCCTGCCTGCGGATCAGGGTGCTACACCTGCTGACGTAACTGTTGTTGGTAATAAGCTTTTCTTTGAGCCGGGTACAGCGTTTGATTATCTTGGCGAAGGTGAAACCGCGACTGTTGTTGTTGATTACACAATGAGTGACGACAGTGGTGCTTCTGCAAGCGCAACCGCGACAATCGTTGTAACTGGCTCTAACGATGCACCAATTCTGACGCCTGTGACTTTGTTGACTAATAACGAAAACGATTTCTCTTTTGAAGGTGATCTTCTTGCTCGTTATGGATCTGATGCAGAGGGGGATGAAATTGTAATTTCTCCTGATCAGATCAATGTTGGAAGCGATCGTAACCATTTCGATTACGTTGGTAGCGATGGTACTGACTACACATATGGTACGGTTGATATTTCGCGTCAGCGTGGTGATCGCGTTACAGGTACTGATGCGGATGAGATTCTCGTTGGCCGTGATATGATTGAAGTTAATCGCACTGTTACTGCCAATGTAAAAGGTTCTAGTAGTTATCAGCAGAGTAATTTCTTTAACTTTAGTTTTAATACTCTTGCTGTTGGTGAGTTTGTTACTTCTATTACAATAGATCTTCGGGGGGGGAAGGATACAGATGCCTTCTTTGATTTTGACGGAAGCTCGTCTTACGGTCCTGTAATTGGCAGTGAAACCAGTGGTATTGATGATGCTGATATCAGTTTTAACGATAATGGTGGTAATCAATCTAGCTTAACAATATCATTTGCAGATGGTGCGTTTGGTAATGGTAATGTTCTAAGCTTTGGTGCTGACACTGATTATTTGCGTGACGATGATGCTAATTCTTTTGCAGCTCGTGAAGTTACCTTCTCTGTAACACTATCCGACGGTACGGTATTAGACGGTGAATATGCTGCAGTTAGGGGATCTAATGAATCTAAAGGCGTAGTCAGTGATACTAAGCTTGTCCCTGTTGATGATGTTCTTGATGGCGGAGCTGGTGATGATACTCTGATGGGGCTTGCCGGTGATGATATCCTTAACGGTGGTGCCGGTGATGATGTGTTGATCGGTGGTGCCGGTGATGACACCTTTGCCTTCTCACTTGCTGGTGCCGCGGCATCTGGTGGTGACGGTAATGATGTGATTAGTGATTTTGATGCTGCTAATGATATCCTTCACTTCAGCGACGTTGTTGATACTGGTGCGGCAGGCCTAGATATTGATGATCTGAATGCGATGGTTTCCGGTATTGTCAACAATGGTGATGGTAATGATGTTGTTGTTAATTTCAACAACGGCGCGTCAATCACATTCCAGGGGCTAGGATCATCTTCTTCAATAATTGATAGTATTGATGATCTGGTGAATGATCCGGCAACTCAAATTATTGTCGACTGATAAGCTCAATAGTTATTGAGAATTTAAAAGGGCGCTCTTTGTATTAAGGGGCGCCCTTTTACTTTGTACTGTTATATGGCTTCTAAAGAGGTTGCTTTGTATATGTCCTGTATATGGCTTATAGCTTGGCTAAGTCGCAATCGTCTAATGCCAGATAAGGGGCTTTAAGCACAATATATGGCATGTGTCGGTAATACAGTTATTTTATCTTTATAAAATCCCTAGAAAATGCTCAAAAATCAAAGGTCAATTTGCCACAAATCTAAATGATTTTTACCATGCATTTATTGTATATTTATCGCGTATTTATATCTAATTGGGTGCTTCACTTAACTATATAAAATTAAAGATAAAAATAGCATAATTATTAAATTT
>NZ_CAKZMP010000199.1 GCF_937128705.1 uncultured Kiloniella sp.
GTACCTGCTGCTTGCACAGGTATAGGCACACCTGCACCGCCAACCTGACAGGTTGTGTTGATCATTGATATCCATTTTTCATCACCTGCGATAAAGCCGCAGCGGAGGCCTGCAGCACTTGATCGCTTGGAAAGGGAATGGAAAACCAAAATATTCGCGAGTGGATCGTTTTGCGTATTGTTCTGGACTGTATCTGATACAACCTCCATTTCGCGGGCTATCTCCAAAGCCGACTGTGGTGCTGTATCTGTGTATATTTCGGCATAACATTCATCAAAAACAACAACAAAGTCATGTTTGCGTGCTAGGGAAATAAGGTCTTTGATGCGCTGTGGTTCTGCGACGGCCCCTTCGGGGTTCGAGGGGCTGCAAAGTACACAAAGTTCAGTACGCTCTAATATCTCTTCTGGTACTGTCGTATAATCCGGCAGGTAGCCGCTTTCTTTTGTTGCACTAACGGTTACAACCTCTGCCGCCGCTGCGGCTGCGGCTCCGGTATATACATGATAGCAAGGGTTCGGGGTCAGAAATACTGGGGCTTCAGAATCTTTTTTTGGTGTTGAAAGTACCGTGAGGGCTGTCATGAACAATCCTTCCCGGGTGCCGGGTACGGCTAAAATATGTTTTGTTGGATTGATAAAGTTTTCAGGCAATTTGTAGCGTTGTTCAAGCCAGTTAGCGCAAGCCGCAAGATAATCCGGCGTGCCTTTCGATAGGGGATATTTAGACCACCCTTTCGCAGCTTTTTCTATCTCTTCGGCGACAAAAGCGGGCGGTTGTGTTTGTGGCTCACCAATAGAGAGATTGATGACCTGTCCATCTTCCAGGCAGGAGCGGCCGACGGGTAAATCTTCGAGTAAAGTACGAAGACGAGTAAAGGGATGAAATTCCTGTAATTTTTGTCGGTCAACAAACTGGCGGGTAATCACGTGAACTCTTAACCTCGGACTCTTTGATTTGACGGTTGTCATGAATTGGTTTTCATTAATGTAACTAAATACCAATTCGGGCAAGAGCGTGGCTAGAGAAAAGAATTTTTTTTGAGCTTTCAATAAAAAAGACCGCCTATCACGTGATGTGATAGGCGGCAAGTTAAGACCCTACTAGGAAAGAGCTCGGATAGCGGTCTGTAGGGCCTAAGGAGGATGAGACGTACCGGAAAAGGGATTAACCAGTTTGTCTCAGGTGGTTTCACGATAATCTGTAAAACCACCAGTTTCAGTGGGGAGACTGAAATCGTTAGACGAGTTTCTGAGAACCTCGTCCAAATTCTGGGTAGGCTTCGAGACCAAGTTCACTGACATCAAGTCCGTTGTATTCCTCTTCTTCGGAAATTCGGATGCCGACAGTGATTTTGAGCAGGATCCACAGGGCGGCGCTACAGATGATGGTAAATGCACCGATTGCGATAATGCCTGTTAATTGAGAAACAATTGTTCCTGAGCCAAAAATTCCTACAGCTAGGGTTCCCCATATTCCAGCACAAAGGTGGACTGGAATGGCACCGACCACATCGTCAATTTGCAAGCTATCAAGCAGAGGAACAGCAAAGACGACAATTGCACCACCGATACCGCCAATAATTATGGCCATGTATGCGTGGGAAACATCAGGTCCCGCTGTGATTGCAACCAACCCTGCAAGAGCACCGTTTAGCGCCATTGTTAGGTCAACTTTTTTGTATAGAAGTTGTGTCAGGATCATTGCTACAACAACACCTGCTGCGGCTGCAATGTTTGTGTTTACAAACACAATCGCCATGGCAACGGCATCTGCTGCTGACCCAAGGGCAAGCTGTGAGCCGCCATTAAATCCAAACCACCCCATCCAAAGAATAAAGGTTCCAAGTGTTGCGAGCGGTAGATTAGAGCCCGGGATCGGTTTAACCCGTCCTTCGGCAGTGAACTTGCCTTTGCGTGGGCCTAGGATGATAGCGCCAGTTAGGGCTGCCCAACCGCCGACGGAATGAACGATACTTGATCCGGCAAAATCACTAAACCCAAGGTCAGCCAACCAGCCGCCGCCCCAGCTCCAAGAAGCTTGAATTGGGTAGATGATGGCGGTCAATACGGCAATAAACAGCATAAAGGGCCAGAATTTAATGCGTTCTGCCAAGGTGCCTGAAACGATAGAGGCAGTTGCAGCGACAAAGACCATTTGAAAGAACCAGTCAGACATAACGGAATAACCGTTTGACGTGACGGCACTAATCAATTCTTCGGTACTTGCATCTGCGGAAAGCAATGCGACTTCTGCTTCGCCTGAATCATAGAAGAAACTGAAAGTTCCCATAAAACCGCCTTCTCCTACGCCAACGTATAATAAATTATAACCGACGAGGTAAAACATCAGTCCTGCGATGGAATAGAGTGCGATATTTTTCAGACAGATGGCGGCGGTATTTTTACTGCGAACCAGGCCAGCCTCGAGCATAGCAAAGCCAGCAGCCATCCACATAACGAGGACGCCATTTACCAAAAAAGAGAATGTGTTAAAAACAAAAGCGGTTTCTTCGGTTACTGCTGCTTGTGCTGGCGTAGGGGCCGTAAGCAACGGAACTGTTAGAATTGAAGCTGTAATCGCGGACAGTGCGATAGATTTTTTGTTGGAACTAAGAAAGCTGGACATTATTTCTTCCATTATTTGCGTTCTGGGACTGGTCTACTAGATCCAAGAAACGTGCCAACTTTTAAAAAATAAAATTATCATATATAACAATAGGATAGAAGTTGTATATGGCACTTGGGGGTGGATTCAAATTGTGCAATGCAAAATAAAATGTGCCTAAAAATTAATCATCGATGTGATGTTGATTAAAAAATGAGCTTTTGTGCTGCTCGGAAAAATTAAAGTAGGTAAAAGCCACGATTGAACAATAGACCATAAAGCTATAGTCATTAATACAGCAGCGTTTAAGCTGAACTGTTGTCCTTTTGTGCTGAGGCCAAGCTAAGGTATTCTTGGTTCGGGGATTAAGGTATCATCACGTAGATAAAAAAATGGGTGCGCCCTTTATGAGACGATTAAAATTTCTTGGGAACACCCAAAAACCCCCAAGGATTAACATAGCTTTTGTTGCTTTTGCCCTGTTGTCTCTCGGGATGTTTAGCCGTGCAGGCGCGCAGGATTTGGGGCTGTCAGATACTGCTGAAGCCTATAAGTATGATGTCTCTATCACTGGTGACATACAAAATGATCTACTGAGCCTTATCGAAAAGTCATCACGGTTGGAGCAGTTAAAAGATAAGTTGCCCTCAAGCTTGGCGGCGCTCAAGCGCAGAGTTAAGGAGGACAGTGAAGGTTTTGATAAAGTCCTGCGTTCTGAAGGGTTTTACGATAATACGATCTCTTATAGCATTGATGATAGCCAAAGGCCCATCGGCGTCGCTTTTGAAATTGAGGCGGGCCCTCAATTCCACCTCAATACATTCAGCGTTGTGTTCAAATCCGGAAAGCAGATCCCGGCAGCGCTAAATAATACTAACTTAGGAATCTCAACGGGTGTTGCTGTCCGTTCAGAAGTGATTGTACAGGCAAAAAATCAGGCAATTGTCATTCTTGCGGATCATGGTTATCCCGATGCGAAATTAGCGGATCAGGAAGCGATAGTTGATTTTGCAACGCAAAAAATGGATGTAACGCTTATTCTGGATGAAGGCCCGAGACTGGTCGTCGGAAATTTGGAATTCGAAGGCTTAAAAGAAGTTGATTCCGTTTATCTACAGCAATTAAGTCAGTGGAAAGCAGGTATTCTCTACAACGCGAAGATCATAGATGAACTGCGCCGTAAATATCTACGTACCGGGTTGTTTGAAGCTGTCCGGATGAAGCCCTTGGACACAAGCAATGCGGCCAGGGATGGCACCTATGTAACCCCGATCACGATAGTTTTTGTTGAACGGGAACATAAATCTGTGGGGGTCGGCGCCAGTTATTCAACAAGTGAGGGTGCTGGCACTCAATTCTATTGGGAAAACAGGAATACCTTTGGTCAAGGCGAAAAGCTAAGGGCTGATTTAACTGTTGCAGAAATCAGGCAGCAGCTAAAATTAGGATTCACTAAGCCTAATTACCTTAGAAATGATCAAAATTTTAATGCCAATACAAATATAAAACATGAAGACACGGAAGCCTACGAAGAGAAATCTGTTAGTGCTTTTGTAGGTATTGATCGGAAATGGGGCAACCATTGGACTGTTGGTGGGGGGCTGGAACTAGAGCTGTCAGAGATTCAAGATGAAGACGATACAGAATCATATGCCTTTGCAAGCATTCCACTTAGTGCGCGATATGATTCAACAAACGATTTGTTGGACCCGACATCAGGTTTTCGTTTCGGTGTAACAGCAACACCGTTTTACGGTTTAACCGCGGCTTCCCCGGATTTTTTCAAGACAGAAATTGATGGATCAACCTATTATTCAATTCTGGATGATGACAGGCTGGTCTTTGCGACGCGTGGCAAAATTGGTCTGTTGGCGGGGGATAGTGCCAGAGATATTCCTGCGACCAAACGGTTTTATGCTGGTGGTGGCGGATCAATTCGGGGCTATGAACATCAGACAGTTGGCCCGCTAAATGCCAGTGACGACCCTGTTGGGGGGCGGTCCCTTGTTGAGTTTGGCGCTGAAGCAAGGGTTCGGGTAACAGAAGACATTGGTCTGGTTCCTTTCATCGAAGGCGGTAACGTCTATGACAGTGCAGTCCCTGATTTTTCTGAAAACTTTCAGTGGGGTGCCGGTATTGGTCTTCGGTATTATACTGCCATTGGACCGATCCGGTTGGATGTGGCCGTTCCTTTGAACAGGCGGAAAGAAATTGATGACGCCTGGCAGTTCTACGTCAGCATAGGGCAGGCTTTTTAAGATGAAGATCAGCCCAAAATGAAAGTAAGCAAGGGCAAGGTCATTGCCGCGATCATCTGTTCACCACTGATTCTTGTTCTGTTACTGATATTTAGTGGTTATATTTATCTGCAAACGGATAGCGGTCGGGCGACCCTGTTGGCGCAGATAGAGTCAGCGGTAAATGACCCTGCTGGTCTGACGATCGATTTGCAGCAGCTTGATGGCAATGTTTTTTCAAGTGCCCGCCTCGAGAGAATTATCCTGCGTGATCCCAAAGGAGACTGGCTTGAAGGGACCGATCTTGTTCTCGATTGGTCGCCGCTGGATTTGCTGTTTGGTCAGTTGAAGATAAACAAGATCTCTCTTGCTTCTCTGGCTGTAACACGTAATCCAGAACTGCCATCCTCACCGGAAGAGGGGCAAAGCACATCATCGCCTCTGCCTTTGCCAATAGATATAAGTCTGGGTCAGCTTGATATTGCAAAGATTGACCTTGCGGAGAGCATTGCGGGGCGAAAAGCTTTGTTGGCTTTGTCCATGAAGCTTTCTGCGCATGATGAATCAGGAATTCTTAGCGCGCTTAATATTGATCAGCTTGATGCTCACCAGGGATCTGTTAGCGCCAAGGTTAATTACCAGCCCGATGCAGATACGTTGTCCATTGATGCTCAGCTTACAGAACCTCAAGGCGGCCTGATTGCGCGGGCATTGGATCTTCCCGGCTACCCCGAAGTTAATTTGACGATCAGCGGGCAGGGGCCTTTGGTGGATTGGCAGGGGCAGCTCAAAGGGTATGCCGGAGAATTATTTAAAGCTGATCTTACCCTTTCTAGCCGGGGACAGGATACGATCACTTTTGATCTATCTGGTAGCACAGAATTTTCGGATAAGTTAGCTGCTTCCCTTCCTTTGGTGGATAAGAACCCGATTGATCTAGCATCGACGGTTTTGTGGGACCGGGAAAATAACCTGATTAATTTGTCATCTCTGGATATCACCAATACAAACCTTAATGTCTCTGTCAGTGGTAACGTAGATCTGGATAATGAGAAGATTGATATCTCGGCCAGCACTGCGTTGTTAGAGGTTGGTGCTTTGAATCAGATGATTGCGCCAGCTTCCCTTGCTCGGGGAATTGTTGATTTAGATGTTGTCGGTGATTTTCAATCAATGAATATCAGCACAACTTTTCAGGCGGGTGGGATAAAGATTAATCAGGCTGAACCGCTTGATACCGCTGCACAGGGTGTTTTGAGTGTTGGGGACATCATCGGGAGTATCAGTTCTGATATCAACTTGATGCAGTTGGAGATGATTCCTGTTAATGCTTCTGCGGCTCTAACAGAAGTCAGGGGGCTGCCTCCGCAAGCAGAAAAATTGCTGGGGCGCAACCTACGTCTAGAGCTTGAGAGTCATTATGTGCTCGAAAGTGGGCTCTTAAATGTTCCGATGTTCCGAGCGCGGGGGGCTTTTTTTAGCGCGGATATCAGGGCAGCGATGTCAACCCGTGACAACACGGCGAGCTCAAAGATTGCAATCGTTCTGGATGATTTATCCCAGCTGGCGCCAGTAAAGGGAAAACTTGTAACAGAGCTAAGCGTGCAAAGTCTGGATATTTCTAATCAGATGATGGGGAATGTCACGATTACCGCTCAAAACCTTGATTTGGGTGATGCTGACCTTCAAGAGCTTGTGAGCACGGACCCCTCCTTGAGCGCGAATTTCAATTTGGATGATACGGCATTTAAGGTATCGGATATTGCTCTCCCCCTTCCGGTGGCACAAGTCGCTGGGTCGGCAGAACTTCCTGCCACGTTTGAAAGCCTTTTGGCAGATATAAAGATCGAGGCGCCGGATCTTTCGCAACTTAGTAAAGTTACCGGGCTTGCTCTATCTGGTTCTGCAAACTTTGAAACAGTTTTAAGTGGGGCAATTGCGGATCCGGGGGCAGAAGGAAAGTTAACCGTATCGGGTTTGAATCTAGATCAGAATGCAATTGGTAATTTGGCAACAACCTTTAACGCGACGACATTAGCGAGCGGAGCAAATGGTGTTTTTGACTCAGAGCTTCGCGGGGGAATTTTGCCTCTTGATCTGACGTTTGGATTTTCTTTGCCAGACTATGCGCAGCTACAAGTCGCCGATATTCTTTTGCAAACGGGTCAAAACAATATCTCGGGTACAGCAACGGTTCCATTCGATGGGACACCGCTTATTGCTGATATTCGTGGGGACTTAGGTGACCTCTCTTCTCTGGGGGCAGCCTTCGGGGCTGATATTGCGGGCGCAGTGTCTACCAACGCAATTCTGGGTGAAAAAGAGGGGACGCAACATCTGGCTTTGAGTTTGGTGGGAAATAATCTTTCCCCTGATTCAGGCGCCACTGTTATCAGAAATTTGGATGTGACCGCCACTTCGCAGGGGGCTTTCAATGATCCCCAGTTGTCGATGACTGCCAATCTCGCGGATGTTTCTGTGCAGGACCGTTTGATTGAGCAGGCACGTTTGAACGTAGAGGGCGGACTGTCTAATGCTGATTTCACCTTTGCACTGAACAGTTCAATGGCACCAGCTGTTGCATTGGGTGGCGGAGGTAGTTTGGCGTTTCCGGTGGCGGGGAAACCGTCATATACGCGTTTTCAATTGTCACAGCTCGATGGCACGATTGCAGAAAAGGTGATTACTTTACGCCAAGCTCTTGTTGTACTTCAGGATCAGGATAAAACCAGTATTGATCCTTTCGAGCTTTCATTTGATCGTGGATTGATTGCGGGTTCTGGTGAGCTGACAAAATCCAGTGTAGATGCACAGGTAGAAATAAAAACTTTTCCTGTGGATTTGGTCAATTTGGTTGCCCCTGATCTAGAAATCAAGGGGATGCTGGCCGGACAAGCAAGCCTGTCTCTGCGCCCCGAAAATGCTCAGGGAAGTCTTTTTTTGAAGGCTGAGAACATCAAATTTACAGATGACCCGAATTCAACGATGCCCCCTTTACAAACTACGTTATCCGGGACGTTAAGTAATAATCGATTTGACTTTCAGAACGATGTAACGGGACTGGAAAGATCAACTGTTCAAGCCAAAGGTTCGGTGCCTCTACAGGTTGGGTTTTCACCTTTCTTTGTTACTGTACCTGATAACCAGCCTTTAACTGGGGGCCTTTTAATCAATAGTGAAATTGAAAACCTATGGGCAATTCTGGCGCTGGATACACAGGAAATGCGTGGGCAGCTCGCTACTGACCTCAAAGTTTCCGGTACGATAGCAAACCCACAAATAATTGGCTCGGCAACGATACGTGAAGGTCGCTATGAAAATATCGAATTGGGAACACTGCTCAAAAATATTACGCTTGATGCCGGGTTGGAAAATAGTCAGTTGTTGCGATTGAATCTTCAGGCAAATGATAACAAGCAAGGCATCTTGAGATCTGAGGGGACCGTTCGCTTTGAAAATTTAAGTAATCCACTGATTGATTTGGCCATTCAACTCGATAACCTCGCCGCTCTAGATCAGGATCAGATCGCGGTACAAACCGATGGTAACATCGTAATCAAGGGATCTCCGGCAAGTATGACTGTTGCGGGCGATATTACGACACGGGAAACAAATATTAATATTGGCAGTGCCGTTGCCCCTAGTGTTGTGGACCTTGAAGTAACTGAAATCAACCGTCCCAACCGTTTAGGGCAGCGGAACGCAGCCGATGTAAAGGCTGAGAAGAAAGAAAAACCCTCAAAAATTTCGCTGGATTTGCTGCTGAATATGCCACGTAAGGTATTCATTCGGGGCCGAGGGCTTGATTCTGAATGGGAAGGCAAGTTTACCATCAAGGGCGTTGCCAATGCTCCCGTGATTGAAGGTTACTTGAGCCCGGTCAGGGGTCAGTTCTCTTTTGCAGGTAAAAACTTTAACCTGCGGAAGGGCAAAATCGCGTTGCTGGGGGGCACACAGATTGATCCCGATCTCGATCTTTCTGCAGTCTATGAAGCTGATAATGTGACGGCGATTGTATCTATTCAGGGAACAGCATCTAATCCCAAGATTAGTTTTTCTTCTCCCGATGGGTTGCCAGAGGATGAGGTGCTTTCTCAGGTTCTGTTTGGGAAAGCTTCGGGTAAACTCTCTGCGGTGGAAGCTCTGCAACTGGCATCGGCGATTGCATCCTTGTCCGGGGCGATAGATTCCGGCGGTGGCGTTCTGGGGTTTGCTAGGGATTCTCTGGGTGTGGATGTTCTTACTGCCGGTACGAATTCTGATACGGGATCTCCTGAAGTCAGTGCCGGGAAATATATAACGGACAATATTTATATTGGTGTTGATCAGGGGGCATCGGCAGACAGCACAAAGGCAAAAGTCCAGATTGACCTGACACCGAACATCACACTAGAGAGCGAAACCGGGCAAACGGCTGACAGTAAGGTGGGCGTTTTCTGGAAGTGGGATTATTGATTAATCTCTTAGAATTAGTAGTTGAATCTCTCAGGCTAAATTGTCGCAAATACCCGCTTATTGTCGGTTATCTTTGGCAAAAGCGATAATCCCTCTTATATAACAATGAACAAGTCGGGCGTGATCAGATCAACGCTATTCTGAAAAAGCTTATCTTGTGTAACGATTCTGAATACAAATGGCTTAAAATAATATGGCTCAAAAAGATCTAACGGTTGAAGTTCTCGTTGTTGGTGGTGGCCTGGTTGGTCTTACCCTGGGTGTCGCTCTTGCTGGCGCAGGAATGGAGGTTGCGGTTGTTGATCGCGAAGAGCCTTCTGATCAAAAAGCCACGCCTTTTGACGGGCGATCATCCGCCATTGCTCTGGGATCACAACGAGTCTTTGATCAGGTTGGCTTGTGGGATGGTATGACATGGGCGGCAGAGGCAATTCGCTACATTGAGATCACAGATGGTCAGATTGATCGGGGGGCGTCCCCGCTTTCTATGTCTTATGATTTTAGCGAAGTCGGTGATAT
>NZ_CAKZMP010000200.1 GCF_937128705.1 uncultured Kiloniella sp.
GCCTATAAGGTTTTATTTTAATTACTTAAGTGCAAATTTTAAATCATTAATTAGATCATTACTATCTTCAACGCCAACAGATAATCTTATCAAATTATCTGTTATACCAATTGCTTGTCTGTGCTCTGGTGACACTGCAGCATGGGTCATGGATGCGGGGTGTTCAACCAGATTTTCTACACCACCCAGGCTTACCGCGAGAGCAAAAAGGTCAACTCGCTCAAGGAAGCGTCTGCTTTCTTCTAATCCACCTTTGAGGGTGAACGTGACAATACCGCCGCCTGATTTCATTTGCTGCTTACACAGTTCATGTTGTGGGTGGCTCGGCAGTCCGGGGTACCAGACCCTTTCAACTTGATCTTGGTTTTCCAGAAACTGTGCGATTTTCAGCGCATTATGACAATGACGTTCCATACGTAATGCAAGTGTTTTCAGGCCTCTCAGCGCAAGGAAAGAATCAAAAGGTCCCTGAATTGCCCCCAATGCATTTTGTAAATATTTGATTTTATCACATAGTTCAGGGTTTTCACCGACAACCAAGACACCCCCAATCATATCAGAGTGGCCATTTAGATATTTAGTTGCCGAATGCATAACCATATCAATCCCCAATTCTAGCGGGCGCTGAACCCACGGAGAACAAAAGGTATTATCACAGACCGTTATTATGCCGTGTTGTTTGGCAATAGAAGCTATAGCCTGTAGATCGACAAGCTGAAGAAGAGGGTTGGTTGGTGTCTCTATCCAGATCATTTTTGTTTCTGGTTTCAGAGCATCTTTCAGGGCATCAATTGATGTTAAATCAACAAAATCGATATCTAAACCTGCCGAACGAGGACGTACATCACGAAATAAACGATGTGTTCCTCCATAAAGATCGTGCATAGCAATAACATGGGAACCACAATCCAACAAATCTAATGCGGTACTAATTGCGGCAAGACCCGATGCAAAAGCTAACCCTAGCTCACCGCTCTCTAGATCAGCTATACAACGCTCATAAGCTTGGCGGGTCGGATTTTCTGTACGGCTATACATATAGCCTTTATTCACACCCAATCCGTCCTGTACATAAGTAGAGGTCGCATAAATTGGTTGCATGATAGCCCCTGTACTTGGGTCTGGACTTTGTCCCGCGTGAATTGTGCGGGTTGCAAAAGAAAGCCTGTTTGTTTTATGGGAGCTATCAGTCATTAAACTACTTTAAGTTAAGGTGATTTTAGGTCATGAATTATTTGAAACACTGCCTTTTTCGGATTGTTTTGGCAAGCGGCAAGCGTTTTTTCCAGAATAAACTCAATGCCCTTTTCGTTTATGACTTGTTTCTTTAGGGTTCCAGAAAAATAGCCATCTAACCAAAAGGCAAAAGACATCAGTTCGTCAGTATTATCAAATGCAGAGCATGTAATATTTTTAAAATAAACCTCTTCTGCTACAAGTGGCGAGGTAAAAGTAAATAGTGATGTAATGAACGAGAAAACGATAAGAACTTTATTACGGGACTTCATTGTTGTTATCCTTTCAAAAAATGAAAAGATAGTGCCCGCAACCTGACGACACGCTGATTAAAAGGGGCAAAAGCCCCTTTTAGTGGAAAAACATCAAGGTAGAATTAATCCGTTGATCTAGAAGATAAAATTCGTGTTGAAATACCCATTTTTGATAAGCATTCTACAATTTCGTCAACATGCTCGCTATCCCGGGTCTCAATGATAAAATCTATTTCGACCATTTTCGCAGGCACATCATAAAAATGTCTTTGATGCATAACGTCGATAATATTGCCGCGGGCTTTCCCGATTTCACTCGATATTTTTGCTAACAAACCGGGTTGATCGACCATTTCGGTCCTAATGCGAACTAAGCGGCCGTCTCGCATCAGGCCGCGCATTAATAGGCCAGACAGCATTCGTGCATCGATATTACCGCCACAGATAACCGTCGCAATTTTTTTGCCTTTAAACTTTTCCGGATTGTTTAAAATAGCGGCAACACCTGTTGCTCCTGCACCTTCTGAAACAACCTTCTGTTCTTCGACAAGGGTCAGGATAGCTGTTTCAATTTGACTTTCATCAACAAGAAAAATTTCTTCTACCAGTTGGTCAATGATCTCGCGGGTAATAATACCGGGTTCTTTTACGGCGATACCATCCGCCATTGTTGAGCCACCAGAAGTCGCCGGCTGATGTTTTATAGCCTGTGACATAGAAGGAAAAAGGTTCGCTTCGACGCCATAGAGCTTGATATCTGGATTGATCGCATTTGCCGCCAGCGAAATACCAGACAAGATACCGCCGCCACCGATAGGAACGATAATTGCGTCCAGATCGGGTTGTTCTTCCAACATTTCCAAGCCAATTGTTCCTTGGCCAGCAATCACATGCTCATCATCATAGGGATGAACAAAAGTCAGGCCATCTTTTGCAACGATTTCATCAACAACCTTGCGAGAATCATCTAAAGTTTCACCTGACAGAATAACCTTGGCACCAAGAGCACGGGTTCGTTCAATCTTACTGAACGGGGCCGTTTCAGGCATAACAATTGTGGCCGGTATGCCCATACGATTAGCGTGCAGAGCAACGCCTTGTGCATGGTTACCCGCAGACATAGCTATTACACCTTTTTCTTTTTGCGCGTCTGTCAGGTTTTTAATGCGATAAAGAGCGCCACGGTCCTTAAATGATCCGCTAAATTGCTGGCTTTCCAATTTAAGGTAAAGCTCGCATCCAAGTATTTTAGAGAGCCGCTTAGCATGCACAAAGGGTGTTCTAACCACATCACCGCGTATTTCATCCGCCGCTTGTCGGATATCGTCTATTGTTACTGTCACCCTATCAATCCTAATTTTTTAGTTTAGTTCTTATTTATTATTCAGCATTAAACGCTGATTTTGACCACTTGTGTTTTTCCCATCCAGTTTCACATAATTTCCATCGCGCCAACGTAATAGGAAATTACCGTAAAACTTTGACAGTGGGTTCCCCGATTGTCCTGTTGCAATTAAGAACCTTGAATTATCAAGGTTATCCAGATCATAAACTGCCCGATAAGAGGGGCCGTGAACATTCGGAAAACGCCATAAATCACCACTTTTCATTGACGGGCTTGCACGATTAACCGTGTCATGCCCGCCCGGCGTGGCGATCTTTAGTTTTAATAGCTCACCTAAAATCGGAATTCTATCAAAAATTTGATGTTGAAAAGTTGTTGAATGTAACTCTCCCCAAGTATTGTCTTTTTCCAGTTGAGTATAATTAGAAGCAACTCTGCGCAGGCTTTCTGTCATCTGGGCGACACAGTTATCTTCATTGACGAGCTTTTCCCCATATACACACCAAGAATTAGGACTTTCAACTAACCGCCTTTGTAAGCGTAAAATATTTGGTGTTTGAAAAGAACTTGCATCTGTAGGAAGGTTTCCAAAAGCGGCCCGGTTTAACCAATATATCCAGTGATAAAAAATGGCTGGTTCAGTTGCATCTAGAGTTAACTGCCCATCCCAACGTGAAAGTTTTTGTTTTATGGCTTCACTTTTCAGATCAGCCGCAGGTGTATCGGATAAAATGTCTAATATTTCCAATGCGGCAATAGATCGCGTGTCCATTTGAATAGCCAAATTATCATCTACGGACAGTTTAGCTTTTTTATCAAGCAGTTGATGTATTCGCCTTGCGCGATAAGAATTGGGCCAATCTTTTGCAATCAAGTAAGGATAATCATTGCCGATAAGCTTATTGTTTGCAGTAACGAGCTTCTGATCGCGGGGGTTTAAGCTTTGTGGCAGATCCTTGAACGGAACGATCCCGATCCAATCATTTGTGCCCGTCCAACCAACAACAGGGTAGCGGCCATCACCTTGATGTCGAACCGGAACTCGCCCCGGTGCCATTAATTGAATGTTACCCTGACGATCTGCCATGACCAATGTTTGTTGAGGAGAATGAAAATTCTCTACGGCTTGTGCGAAGTCTTTGGCATCTGTTGCAAAGTTGATGTCATACAGAGCCTGAGCTGTCAGGTCGTCTTCGCGTAGTGCAGTCCAGGCAAGAGCTAAAAGATGTTCATCTGTTTTGTTGCCAGAGTTATTCAATATAGGGGAATTACTCAGTACAGGAGTAAGGATTGGTCCATGGCGTGATTTACGCACCGGAAATGCTTGAGAAGGTTGATCCTTAACTAATATTGTCTCGGTCGTTTCCTCAAAATCCCTATATCCCTCAGGTGTCAGATATTGGTTCGGATTATCCGGATTAACCTGTTCAATAAACAGATCCTGAGTATCACTGTGTGTCGTTGTAAAACCCCAGGCAATATGGCTGTTATGCCCAAGAACCAAAAAAGGAACACCCGGGGAACTTGCCCCGGCCCAGGTGTAATCTGGCGTTTCTATTCGAACCAGATACCAAGGACCCGGCGCATCCAAGGCAAGATGAGGATCGTTGGCCAGAATTGGTTTCCCCGTTGCAGTTTTATCGCCAGAAACGACCCATGCATTTGATGCATCTTTCGGTGCTAAGGTCCAGGGTAGGGGGTGCCCCCCAGCAAAGATTTCTTTTTGAGAAGCTTTAGACAGGTCCAACTGAGGGATAATCGTCGGATCATTATTATCTTGAGGCCAAAGGTCATCTATGTCTTCAGTCGGCAGATGCTGTAGAAGCCTTTGGCGCAAGAGTTCGCGGTTAAAATTATCAGAAAGCTGGAGCGCCATAAGCCGTCCCCATAACAAGGAATCTGTCGGCCTCCATTCTTCTGGTTGGTAGTTTAATAGATGGAATTCAGGTGAAAGCGTTGATGCATGATTACTGATGTATTCATTGACGCCAGCACTATAGGCTTCAAAAGCTTTTTGTACTTTGGGGGGTAGCATTTCATAGTTTGATTCAACAAGCTTTTGAAAACCCAAAGTACGCATAAACTTGTCGATATTCAGCGTTGCTTCACCAACGACTTCTGACAGTCTTCCCGAACCAGCTCTGCGCATGAAATCCATTTGCCAAAGCCGATCCTGTGCGTGGACAAAGCCAAGTGCCTTGTATGCATCGCTTGTGTTTTGAGCCTTGATGGTTACCAGCCCGTCCGTATCGCGAATAACCTCGACCTTCTTTTGTAAGCTCTCTATCTGGATACTACCTGTAAGCTGCGGGAGAGATCCGCGCATCCAAAAGAACATTCCTGTCATAAACAGAAAGAGACAGAGGAATATTCCAGCAAGGCTCAAAAAGAGAATTTTAAGTTTACGAGGCATCATTAATCCGTACGGCATACAAATAAAATCAGAGAGTAAAAATTAGAATGTCTAAGAAGGTGATTGAACCTTGTCACATGTTCCTTATTATGTCGCTTCTTATTTGATTTCTATTTCAAGACACGAACCAAATCAGATCAATGGGCCGATTGTAATAACGGACCTTGAAATTGTTCGTGATAAAGGGGAACAGGCATGGCCGGAAATTCATCCAAAATGGTCATCTTCGCAGCAATGGCCGGAAACGGCTTGATTGCAATAACAAAGGCAATTGCGGCTGCGTACACAGGCAGCTCTGCTATGTTCAGCGAAGCTATCCATTCAGCGGTAGATACTGGGAACCAAGGGTTGTTGCTTTACGGTTTGCATCGTGCAAAACGCTCTCCGGATCAAAGACACCCTTATGGGTATGGTCGTGAATTGTATTTCTGGGCCTTTGTCGTTGCCTTATTGGTTTTCGCTGTGGGGTCAGGTGTTTCCATATACGAAGGTATCCATAAAATTATGGATCCAGAGCCGATACAAAACCCTATGGTTAACTTTGTTGTGCTCGGCGCCGCGCTCGTTTTTGAAGGGGCTGCCTGGTATATTGCCTTCAAAGAATTTAAAAGGTCCGTAAAGGGAAGTAATTATTTTGCAGCTGTTGCAGCAAGTAAAGATCCGTCAATTTTTGCGGTCTTGTTAGAAGACTCTGCTGCTATGCTAGGGTTGATGGTCGCATTGATTGGACTTGGCCTAGGCTTGTGGTTGGATATTCCTGAACTCGATGGTGTTGCGTCTGTCATTATTGGTATTTTACTTGCTACCATCGCGTGGGTTTTGGCCTACGAGACAAAAGGACTTTTAATCGGTGAAGGGGCTGACCCGGAAATTGAAAGATCAATCCGTCGCATTATCGCCCATCATCCAGAAGTGCTTAGAACCAACGAAATCCTTTCACTACAAAATGGTCCCATGGATATTCTGGTTACTCTGTCGCTTGACTTTAAGGATGATATTTCATCGCAGGAAGTAGAAGCCGTTATTTCCAAAATGGAACGGCAAATCAGAACCACACATGCCGATGTCAGGAAGGTCTTCATCGAAGCACAGAGTTGGAGAGCGCACAATCGGGCTGCGAACAGCAACTAGCACAATAAAAAAGTTCCCGTTCCATGCTTTCATCGAGCTAACTTAAGGCAATCATAGTTTTGCTGCTATTAAGTTGTATTGCTCTAACAAGGGGCTTTAAAAGTTGGTCGAAAGCTTTTGTATTGGTCTTGAATATATCAGGATCATCATCAAGTGTGATTGAGCACATTCTGATCTTTAAGGGTATTAATGATGGCGAACGAAAATCTGGCAACTGTAAGTACTTTATCACAGCTATCCGGTGCATGGCGGGATATCGCCCAGACGGCCGCGCGCAGCGTTGGACTCTCTAGTTCTGATTCGTCCGTTAAGACAAAAAACATCAAAAAAATGATGGATGAATGCCTGAATGGTCCGGGTGGTGATGTTTCTGCCAGAATGCGGACAGCGGATCTTGGCAGAACCTATCTGGACCTTGATCTTGATGGAAAGCGTGTTTTTCTAAAAACGCTTGCAGAAGATTTTTGTGCCAATGATGATCTGATTAAATCAACCATCAATGAGTACCAAACAGCAAAAGACGAAGCCGAACGTATCATCGCCGCCTATCATCTAAGACAGGCTTCTGCCCCTGATAGATTAAAGCTATTGATGCAATTCAATGCCTTACCCAATGGCGTGAAGTTTCTGGTTGATATCCGGGATGATCTTTTAAAGATAAAAGGCAAAGACCCTTATCTCAACGCTTTGGATCGTGATCTACAACAACTTTTGAATTCTTGGTTCGATACAGGCTTTCTCGATCTGGTTGAAATGAACTGGCATACATCTGCCGCACTTTTAGAGAAACTGATCGCGTACGAAGCAGTACATGAAATAGATTCCTGGGAAGACCTTCGAAATCGTCTGGATTCAGACCGTCGTTGTTACGCGCTTTTCCATCCCCGTATGCCCGATGAACCCCTTGCTTTTGTCGAGGTTGCGTTGGTGAAGGGTTTGGCAAAAAATGTTCAAGCGCTATTAGACGTTGAAGCGCCACTTGGGAACCCACGAAATGCAGACACGGCTATTTTCTATTCCATAACCAATACGCAAACCGGATTACGCGGTATATCCTTTGGTGAACACCTGATCAAACAGGTTGTGCAACATCTGTCCCATGAAATGCCGTGGATAAAAACCTATGCGACCTTGTCGCCTGTTCCCGGTTTCAGGGCATGGCTTGCCGATCTGGATGCTAGTTTCTACGAAGACGCCGTCACAAGTGATGAAATGGAGCGTCTAAAGGCAAAGACAGGGGCGGATGTTGCCAAGACTGCTATTTTTCTCTGTTTTCAAGACCAAAACTGGTATGAGGATAAAGAACTCAGCGAGCTTTTACGCGGTCCGCTCAGCCGTTTGTGCGTCGCTTATTTCCATGAAAAAGATCATAAAGGCCGCGCATTGGATCCTGTGGCACGGTTCCATCTTAAAAACGGTGCACAGCTAAACCAGATCAACTGGTTGGGTGATACGTCTGAAAAAGGAATATCGCAAGCAAGCGGCATTATGGTCAACTACCGTTATGATCTGGCTGATATCGAGAAAAACCACGAAAGGTTTATGAACGACGGCTCTGTTGTTATGAGCTCACAGGTGCGGAGCTATCTAAAGCAGCTCGGTGGTGAGTTAGGTGCAGAAAGTACTTTTGCAAAGTTAAAACGTACAATTGCCGGATAAAGTACGAGATCCAAATTTAACAGAAGGTGAGGGACCGCTATTTAAAACGAGGCCCTTTAGAACCTAACGTCTTAATCGTAGCTCCTTATAACGTAGCTTTGATGGCGCGTTTTGCCCACGCCCTTAATCCGTCAATATCATCCAGAATGTCGGTAGGGACTTCGTAATATTTTTTGACCTGTACCCGACCGTTTTTTGTTAAATAGCTAAAAGGCTCTGATCCATAATTCAGGTATTCAGAAAGGCTGTCCGGGCAGACCCTGAAATACAGCCTGTTTTTCATGATCATACAGAACTGCTTGTTTTTGTATTTGATTGACTTGCCACCAAAGAACCGTCCTATTTTTAAGTCACCCAACGGTTCAAGTTGTTCCAGAATATACCGAGAGAAGTTATTCTTATGATCATCAGGCTTTTGCAGCATTAAGACGCTTTCCCAAAATCATATCCACTTCATCATTGATGATCTGCTCTATTTCTTTGCGCCGCAGTCCCGCCCGAACCAGAACGAGAATACCTTGGTAAAAAATGAGCAGGCGTGTGGCTGCTTGTTGAGGGGAAGGGTGCTTGGCTATTTGTCCTTTTTCGGCACAACGAATAATCTGTCTTTTGAACGCAGCTTCTAAAAGGGAAAATCCAGTATCTAGTTCTTGCGTTATATGTCTGCGTCTGTTGTTAAATTCGACTGCCGTGTTGGTTAATAAACATCCATTTTCCTGACCACCAAGCTCATTAAGTAACGAATGGAAAAGATCTTTCAAACCCGCAAGCGGATCATCTGCCTGATCCAAAAATCTGCTGATCCTATTTCGCACAACATTATTGTTGTAATAACCAATCGCGATATCAAAAAGAGATTCCTTGCCGCCAAAAGAATTATAAAGGCTTCCCGATGTTAAACCCGTAGCCTTTTCTAGGTCTTTAACCGTGGTTGCTTCATACCCTTTTTCACGAA
>NZ_CAKZMP010000201.1 GCF_937128705.1 uncultured Kiloniella sp.
GACTTACCTGAAGCGAACCAACAACTATAAGATCCATTCGAACGTGATGCTCTTCATTGATGAAGCGTCTATGATCGATAAAGATCTTTATATGATCCTTCAGGAAGCGACCGACGAAACGTGTAAGATCATCTATGTTGGTGACAAGAACCAGTTGCCGCCGGTTATGGAGAAGCTTTCTCCTGCCGTGGCTCTCGCTGATATTGGAAATCGCCATTACGAGATTACAACGCCTGTCCGTAATGCTGGTTCGCCGGCGCTGCAGAAACTGTGTGAGGGCCTCAAAGAAGATATTCTTCTCGAGCGACCAAAAGACCAGCTTACAAAATGGAAGCAAGCACCTGGTGAGATTGATTTCATCAACGGCGATCAATTAAAGCTGCTCATCGAGGGCATTTACGGTCCCAATGGAACCATGAAAGCAGACGATCCTGAGCTGGCTTGCCGGATCCTTTGCTACACCAACAAAGCAGTGATTGGCTATAACCAGTTTATCCGCGGTATTCGTGGTTTACCTGATTATCCAACTGTGGGTGAGCGAATGGTTTGTAACTCCCACTTCCCACTCTCTGCCCAGGCATCTTTCAATGTCGAAGAGCAGGTCAAAATTCACGGCATCTATGGCCCTGAGGAAGTTCAGATCGATGATCATAACTCCCTGGATGCCTATATGCTGGAAGTCTCTTCTGCGTTCACTTCTCGGTACACTGTGAAATATCCAGCTGATCGTGATGCATGGGATTCCCTTCGACGTCACTATAAGTCGAAGAATTTCCGGAACTGGAAGCTGTTCTACAAACTCCAGGAAGAGTGGATCGATCTCCGTAACCGTGAAGCCTCGACGGTCTATAAAGCCCAAGGCTCGACTTATGATTCGGTCATCCTGATCATGGATGATATTTTCACGTCTCGAGATGTAAATCAGCTACGGCGTATGCTGTATGTTGGTGCGTCTCGTGCGCGGAAACGAATCTATGTCTATGACCGCGGCATTCACCAAAATCAGAGGGGTTTGTATATTCCATGAGCCATACAGACGATGAACTGATCCAAGCTTGGAAAGATGATCTCATCTCCAAGCTGGTGTTCACTGAAATTCAAGCTTCGCTTGAGGCTCGAGAACAAGAACTCATTGGCCAAGAGACTAAACGTCTTGTTGAGAAGAACCAGATACTTGGAGGATCCGAGCACGGTTTCTATTACAAGTCTGAGCTTTTTGTTGTCGCCGGCGCCTACGGTAAAGAGGGTATCGAAATCATCGATCCCAGTCTCGAGGAAGAAGCAGAATTTCTTCGCTTGAACCGTGTTGAGGTTCAGCAACACACAACGTATATCGCCCATTTCCTGGGAGCCCTTGAGCGCTTTGCTGAAGGCAATCCCAGTCGATACTGTGCCAACGCACCGCGGGGCCTTATGCAACTTTCAGATTCACTGAGCCGATTGGATCTCTTCTGTCAGAAAAACGATGCAGCCTTCTACGAAGACTCAAAGTTTCACCCAGAAGATAAAGCGAAAGCTCCATTTTTCGCGCACTACAACCGTGTCGATGATCCCATTAATCGGTTCCTTTTTAGACGGACAGCGTACTGATGCGATGGATTGGCTTTTCAAATGACTTTGAGCCCAACGATGTAGAAATCCTCATTCTCTCATACGAACTTGATTATGCAGAGATGAAGAAAACCTATCTCGATAAAGGCTTGATCGCTCAAGGAGAGCCAGCAAAGCACATTCTCGATCGTACTGCAGCTGTTCAGCTGCCCTATCTCCTGTCAGGCCCCAAGAAGAAAAAGAAACCACTCTCAGTTGCTGAGCGCCGTGAGTGGTTCAACGAGCTTTTCGAGAAGCTCAAGCATACCAAGATTAAACACGTATTGATCGCTAATCCCGATTACTACAAGACTTTTACCGGTTCCGCGAAAGCGGCGCTCGAAGTGGGCTCTCTAACACCTCCTCATGAGGACCACTTCGAGCATCTTAAACATTTGCGGGTTGGGTTTATCCCAAACCACAAAATGGCGTTCTATGATCCAGTGAAGACCGAAGCATCTATTACCACAGCAATGAAATCTGTGGCTGAGGATAGACAGGGTAAATACAAGGATCCTGGAACTGGCATCATCAAAAAATGCTACTATCCCCAAACACCCAATGAAATATTGACCGCTCTGGCATACCTACTTGCGCGTAAGCAGCGTCTGACATGTGACATTGAAGGGTTTAGTTTGCATATTGATGATGCCGGTATCGCCAGCATCGCATTCGCTTGGAACAAACATGAAGGTATTGCTTTCCAGGTTGACTGGGCACCAAATTTTCCAAACCAAGATGTACGTCGACTTCTTCTTAATTTTTTCATTCGGTTTTATGAAACGCACAAAAAAGGCAAAGAACGCCGGCTGATCTTCCACAACGCCAGTTACGACCTGAGCGTACTTATCCACCAGCTATCTAAAGACACTACCACGCACGATTACGAAGAGATTTTCGATGCCCTGGCTTGTGAGGATATGATCCATGATACCAAAATCATCAGTTACCTGGCTACGAATTCGACTTCGGGAAATAAGCTTAGCCTTAAGGATCAAGCTGTTGAATTTGCAGGCAACTATGCTGTTGAGGAAATTAAAGACATCACGAAAATCCCGGTCCAAGAGCTCCTCGAATACAACTTGGTGGATGCTCTAAGTACCTGGTACGTCTACGAAAAGAACATGCCGATCATGATCGCTGATGATCAAATGTCGGTGTACAAAGAAATCTTCCGGCCATCTCTCATCGACATTATCGATATGCAGCTCACTGGGCTGCCTGTTCACATGCCTTCTGTTCATGGATCCGAAGCTGAGCTGATGAAGCTCAAGGCCCAGGCAGAAGCTACAATTCAGGGGAACCAAGTTGTCCAAGATTACCGTCACCACCTTCGACAAATGGAAATATCCAAGTGGAACGCTCGGCTCAAAAAGAAAAGGGTTACCCTTTCTGACGCCAGTGCCGAGTTTAATCCTGGCAGCGATTCTCAGTTGGCTGGCTTGTTATTTGATCCAGCCTTTTTTGGATTCCCAGTCCTTGGAAAAACGGACAGCGGCGCTCCATCTACCAAAGGAGCTATCTTAAAAAACCTGAAGAACCACACGAATGATGTACCCACGCTCGAACTTCTCGATGCTCTTATCGAGTATAAAGACGTGAGCATCCTCCTATCGACCTTTATCCCGGCATTTAAAAATGCCCGGAAAGGCCCAGATGGATGGCACTATCTTCATGGTTCTTTTAACTTGGGTGGTACTGTCTCAGGCAGACTGAGCTCCTCGGATCCAAACCTTCAGAATATCCCTTCTGGATCCAGACTCGCTAAGTACATCAAACGATGTGTGAAAGCGCCTCCTGGATATCTTTTCATGGGTCTCGACTTCGATAGTCTCGAGGATAAAATCTCGGCACTAACGACCAAAGATCCCAACAAACTGAAAGTTTATACCGATGGTTATGATGGTCATTGTCTACGTGCTTATTCTTATTTTGGCGATAACATGCCCGACATTGACCCTACTTCTGTTTCTTCCATCAATTCTATTGCTGTTAAGTATCCGCAGGAGAGACAAGATTCAAAAGCGCCGACGTTCGCGCTAACATATGGTGGTACCCACCATGCTCTGGTTACACAGTGTGGCATCGACAAAGCTCAGGCTTTGGATATCGAACAGAAATACCATCAGCTCTATAAGCACTCAGATGACTGGGTCGATCTCAAGATCCAGGGAGCCAGGGACAATGGCTATATCACTGTCGCTTTTGGCTTGAGAGTGAGAACGCCTCTTCTGGGTCAGACGCTCAACACAAAGCGTCACACACCTTATCAGGCGCTCTCTGAAGCACGTACTGCCGGCAATGCCCTTGGCCAGTCCTGGGGCTTGTTGAACAATCGTGCTGCCACAGCCTTTATGAAGAAAGTTCGATCAACTTATTTTCGAGCTGAAATTCGAATCTGTTGTCAGATCCACGATGCTCAATATTATTTGGTTAAAGCCAACCCATATATTGTAGAGTGGTTTAATCGGACACTTTCTGAAGAAGTGAAATGGCAAAACCACCCGGATATCAGTCACCCTGATGTCCATCTTTCTGGTGAAGCTTCAATCTTCTATCCGACATGGGCTGAAGAGCACAGCATACCAAACTCCGCGTCCGCAATGGACATCAAACGAATAGGCCAAGAAATAGCAGAGGAATACCCCAATGGCTGATGACAAGAAACATTTCTGGATGGCTGCAATTGAGATTGCAGCAGTGCACCCTGGCAACGAAGATGCCGGTGTGGCGCCATATCCAATGTCGGTTAAAATCAACGTTTTGACCGAAACAGCCCGCAAGCGAATGGACGCAGACGCCATGGATACGCTTCGCCAGGCAGCCCTGATGAAGGCCCAAGAAAAATATGAATTAGACCCTTCATGGGTGGCAAATTTCTTCTTTTTTGGTATCTATTATCTGGGCCTTATGTCGCCGAAAGAGTACATGGGCCGAACCCAACCGACAAAGATTGTCGCCAACGAATAGGATCTCCTAATGACTGACCGTCCGCTAACGAACCAAGCAAATCTGGGCCTCGTGATGGCTGCATGGCTTGCCCATGACACATATGATCACGACCCGGTTGATGCACCTCAAGATGACAATCCGATCGTCTCAGCTACGACACTTTTAAAGCCTACTAAGGCTCTTGTCCTTGGACACCGTGTACCGCCAGAAGACAATGCGATAGATCTCCAGGACCTGGTTGCTGCGCGGATGGGTCAGTCAATTCACTCTGGAATCGAGAGTGCAATCTTTTCAGATGCTCGAGATCAAATTCTCAGGAAAATCGGTACAGCTCAGCATATAATCGACAATCTTGTGATTAATCCAAAAAAGAAATTGCTCGAGCAAAACCCCAGTGCGGTACCGCTCTATCTGGAGCAACGCCGTTTCCGGATGATCACTGCGACCAACGGGACCAAGGTTTGGATCTCAGGACAATTTGACCAGGTGTTTGCTGGGCGGGTTGAGGACAACAAAACCACTTCGACCTACAAATGGATGAAAATGGATCAATCTGAGAAATCAGACTTTGCCATCCAGCTGAGTATTTATCGCTGGTTGGATCCAGAAGTGATCACTTCCGAAGTTGGAATTATCAACTTCATCTTCAAAGATTGGAAGCGCGGTGAGGCTTCTAGGATTGATAACTATCCGCCATTCCCCGTCAGCGAGCTGCCAGTTCAATTGATGAGCCTCGAAGAAACTGAACGTTTCATCATCAAGAAGATCGACGAGATCCTCGCCACTGTGCCTATGAAGCACGAAAGCGACATGCCTCGCTGTAAGGAAGAAGAGCTGTGGAAGCAGCCTGACGTCCACAAGTATTACAAGAACCCCGAGACCGCTCAAAAGAACGGCCGGGCCACCAAAAATTTTGATTCTTACCCTGCGGCTATGCAGCACAAAGCTAAAGCCGGCGGAGTGGGTGTCATTAAAACATTCCCTGGCGAAGTCCGGAGATGTTCCTACTGCGATGCAGCACCGTTGTGTACGCAACGACTGGAATATCAGACCGACTAAACCACCAACCATTGAGGGCCTATGAGATGCGTGACTTCAATACGCTGACCGATCATCCTGTCTTGGAACGTATGGTCAATATTATTTCCAAGAAGACCCAGAACGATAATCGAAACTTCTTTCGAGTTGAGTGTGCTTACTTCCTTGCAAAGATGGCCGCTGCGATGCGGGCAGAGATTATCACCAAAGACCGCGGCAAGATCCCGGTAAACCTGTATGCCCTGGCTCTCGCCACATCAGGCTTTGGTAAGGGTCATTCAGTTGGCATTATTGAAGACACCTTGATGCATGGCTTCAAGAAGCGTTTCATCGAAACAACGATGCAGGGTCTTGCAGAAAAAAACCTAATACGTCTCGCGAATAAGCGGGCTGCTTATAAGGGGACGGATCCGTCTACAGAAGAAACCTCTCTCCAGAGGGAGTATGATCAGGCGGGTCCGTATCCTTTTACATTTGATAGCGGCACCGTGCCGGCAGTGAAGCAGCTTCGTCAAAAGCTGATGCTCTCCGGATGTGGCGGGATCAATCTCCAAATCGATGAGGTTGGTTCCAATCTTCTGCAGAGCGCAGAGATTATGAACACATTCCTTGAGCTCTATGATAAGGGCAAGACCAAAGCAAAGCTGACGAAAAACACTGTCGACAATTCTCGGGGTATCGACCTCGATGCACCGACACCTGCTAATATGCTGCTCTTTGGCACCCCATCTAAACTGCTCGATGGTGGGGCCACAGAAGACACTTTCTTTGAGTTTCTCCAAACTGGCTACGCACGCCGTATGCTCTTCGCCTGGGGCGAACAGGAACGCTCCATGAAGAAGCGCTCAGCTGCAGATGTTTATGCAGCCCTGACAGACCCTGCAATGGAAAGCGATGTTGCAGTGCTATCTCGAGGGTTTGCTCAGCTGGCCAGCGAGATGAACCATGAATACCAGATTGAGGTACCAGACAATGTCGGCATCCTGCTCCTGGAATACCGGTTCCTATGTGAAGAGCAGGCT
>NZ_CAKZMP010000202.1 GCF_937128705.1 uncultured Kiloniella sp.
TATTTCTCTTCTATAAAGAATCTATTTTGAAAACTCGAACTTGCTAGAATGGCAAGTCGGATCTTACTAACGCCAAATTATGCCCTACTATAGAGGGCAAGAAGGCTTAAACACTTGAAGCAGAATTTTATTCATTATTTTTATGTCAGAATAATGTGATCAATAGATCATTGAAATTCTACAAAAAACCTACAATCATAACTATAGGGCAATAAAACAATAACACCCAGCACAATTGTATTAAATACCCAGTACAATTGGATGAATACAAAGGAATACAACACATGAAGATCAAGGCATTTACCCTCGCACTATCTCTCAGCGGTTTTATTTTGGGTGTAACAGGCCAAAGCTTGGCCGCCGGTAGTGGTAGCTGGAGCAGCAATTCCAACAAAGACCTCAAAAATGCGATAGAGCTGATTGAAGATGAAAAATACAGTGATGCTCAACCTTTGCTGCAAAAGGCAATAAAAGCTGAACCAGATAATGCAGATGCCTATAACATGCTTGGTTACAGCCAGCGAAAAATGGGAAACAAAGATGTTGCGCTCGACTACTATACCAAAGCACTTGATCTGAACCCGCGTCATCGAGGGGCCAATGAGTATCTTGGTCAGCTATATCTGGAATTAAACAATCCTGACAAAGCCAAAGAACGTCTGGCAGTATTGGATAAAAGCTGTACTTTTGGATGTGACGAATACACCTCGCTCAAAGAAGCAATTGAAGCTTATGAAAAAACTCAATAAGCATTTTAGCCTTAAACTCAGATCCTCGGTAAATCCTTTGCACTTTTTAGGGACCAAATATCCATCCCATCCTGTCGACCTCTGACCTGAATATGTTGCCGGGGAAAATCACTTAAATCGACCCCCGCGATTTTTGCGAGCGGCTGAGACACCACAAGCTGTGATTTTAAATCCTTGGTCATGCCTTCTAGGCGACTGGCTGTATTCACAGCATCGCCAATCGCTGTAATCGACGTCGCCTGCCCCCAGCCGAGCTCACCCACGATAACAGCCCCCGTGTGAACACCGATACCTATGCGAAGGGGTTCCGGCAATTCATGGGCAAGGTGTGCATTAAGTTCATCTAATTTTTCCGCCATTCGACGCGCAGCGCGTAACGCATTTTTGCATCCAGTCTCAACACCACGATCAATGCCAAAAAGTGCCATCACACCATCGCCAATAAACTTATCAAGACGCCCCCCGGACTCTTCCACCGCCGTTCCCATCGCCTCAAAATAACGATTAAGAATAAAAACAATATCGTAGGGAAGTTTCTTTTCAGACAGAGTTGTAAAACCCCTTATATCCGCAAATAGGATTGCGATCTCTCTTTCCTGTCCCTGTGCAATTGAACTGTGTTGACGTCGTGCAGCTTTTAAGCCGCTTTGAGCAGGTAACAATGGTGTCATTTCAAGATCAGCAATAGGATAGGTCTGACAGGCCAACCGCATGTTGCCTGACGCCCCAATCCGGGTAAGCACCTTAAGCTCACCAGTTTCACTTTCAGGCAATTGATCCAACCCGGTACCAACCCGTACACGACAAGTCGAACAACGCCCCTTACCCCCGCAAACCGCAGCATGGGGTATATTATTCAAATGGCTTACATCAAGTAGGCTGGTACCTTTTATCGCTCGAAATGCTTTTCCATTTGGGTAAGTAACTTTAAAGGTACCTTGCCATCTCTGAATCGCAAACCGTGCCCACCGCCCAATGATCACGACAACAATCAGCACTGCAAACGCAAACTGAACGATCCCTTCAAGATCATATATTTCTTGAGCTTCTTCCGCCGTAGGCAGGTTGTACACGCCAAAGAATGCTTTTAGCCATTGAGGATCATCAGCGAGTTTGAGGATATCAAGGCTCGCAACATAGTACCCCGACATGGAAAGAACAGGAATAACAACCGCAAACGAAAGCGCCAGCGACTTATAGTTTTCATAAGCAGGCTTATATCTTAGCCAATAGTGGATACCAACACAGCCATGAACCCACCCTAAAATCATTAATAATGCTTGTCGCAGACCCGTATCAATATTGTAAACAATCAAGGCATAGAGCACATAAAAATAGTTATCCTCTACCCCATATATTTCATGCGCAAACCGTGTCCCTAAAATATGCAGGATCAACAAGAAAGGAATGAGTAACCCAGACAACAGTTGGGCCATTTCCCAGAATTTCATATGTAGATGCTGGCGTTGATAAACACCCCACATAGAAAGCGCCATGTGAGAGGACAGAGAAAGATATAGCAGTACGGTCCCAATAGGATTACGCCACAATGCCAAAAAGGCTTTGCGCCCTTCATCCATAGCCTCAATAGAATGAAGACCAAGAACATGGTTCAACAGATGGGTTAGTATATAAATAAAAAGTACAAGCCCACCATAGAGACGGATTGTCCGAACCATGTAGTTTTATCCCTATTCTCTATCCCGACTTTATCATTCCACCCCTTGGATACAGGTAATATTGCAGTTAATACATGCACTTTACCTCAAACATCCGGGCTTTTTGTCGTTCTAGTTATAAGTTCTTGTCGCGAAAAGAACGAGTAATTAATTAATAGCTGAGTAGGATAATAGGGAATAGGAATGATATCCAGTGCAGGAAAAAAGTATCGTGTCATCAAGATTATCCCGTGAAGAAAGAACCGCACGCCGTAAAAAGCGGCGCGAAAAGCTTCTCCAAGAGCTTGATTCCTCTATTCCCTCCCCTTGTACTTCGGTCTGTCAGATGGATGATCTGACACAGCTTTGCATTGGTTGCCACCGTACAATTGACGAAATAAGAGACTGGGTCATTATGACTGGGGAAGAAAAACAGGAGCTTTTGGAATCAATCGACCAAAGACGAACAGGCATGGTTGCTTAATTCAATGTCCCTAATTGCAACTGAAAGCCACACTTAGCTTTTCTTCCTGAAGCTTTCCGTCTCCATAAGGTTTTCCGCGAATGACGCCAGATCCTGCGCCAGAATTTCGGGATCGGACCGCAAGGCTTTTTTAGTGACACAATACCCTTCAAAAAACGGCATCAGAATGTTTACCGTCCGCGTAATCCTGTCTTGTCCGACAGATGAGCTGCAAGACGAGGCAAGGATCTGACAAAAAAACCTATGTGTTTGCCGATAGAAGCCGACAAGCATGTCGTCTATTGCTTCATGCCGTGTTGACAAAGACCACAGTTCTTTAAAAACAATTGCGCAGCTATCAAAACTACTGTGCGTCAGGATTCTCAGAAAAGTATGCTCCAAAGAGTTACTCTTTTGCTCCCCCCAGTTCTCAGCCAGATATTGTTTAAGGAAGTCGTCAAGTATCGCACTTAAAAGCTCTTCCTTGTTCTTATAATGATATTGTAAATTACCAAGGCTTATCCCGGATTTTTCAGCGACCCGACGCATGGACAACCCTTCTCCGCCGCATTCATCGAGAAGGGATAGTGTTGCCGCGGCGATTGCCTCTCGCTTCAAATTATTTTGCTGTTCTCTTGATTTCGGCACTCGCCACACCCTACCAAAGTTATTTCTTCAGAAGTCTTCTTGAAATTTAGGTCATTAGACCTAAATAATATTCTTCATTCAACATATACTACGAGGGAAGTCATGAAAGGCTTAATCGTCAAGGAAAAAACTATTACTTACAACAGCGACTTAAAAAAGCCCGAACCGGGCAAAGGCGAAGTTCTTATCAAGGTCCACAGCGCATCAGCTAATCCCTATGACATGGAAAGCGCGGCCGGGATCTATGACAACTATTTTAAAGAATATGGCTTTGACCAAGCCGTCCAAACTGGGCTTGAGTTCTCTGGTATAATAAAAACGCAAGGTAACAAATTCAACATTGGCGAACGCGTCTATGGCTATGCGCACCTAATAACGGGCTGTAAAACCCACGCTGAATATATCACCCTACCCGAGGAGTATATATCAGCAATACCCACAGGTCTGAGTTTTGAAGAAGCTGCCGCACTTCCTATTGGTATTCTAACATCTTTATCAATATACGAAGATCTTGCCCCTAAACCTTCTGATTTGAACGTTTTGATTATCGGAGCTTCTGGCGGCGTTGGCGTATATGCAACACAACTGGCAAAGCAAAGAAACCACCAGATCACTGCGCTTGTCGGAAAGGGGCATGTGGAGTTCCTAAAGGAACTTGGTGCTCATAAAGCATATGAATATGTTGAAAAATCTCTTAACGATCTTGAGGGTAATTACGACCTCATTCTTGATTTTTCAACTCGTTTCACCCTTGATGACTGTCGCTCTCTCCTGAGCGCTTCAGGGAAGTTTATTCCGGCACTGCCAGACGATCAGAATGGAGGTACATCAGAAGACCAACACGTCGCATACCTGATGGTAATGCATGGCGATACAAATCGCCTGGAATCAGTCGAAACTCTATTAACAAGCAAATCCCTCGTCCCAGTTATTGAAGAGGTATATAACTTTAACAATTACAATGAGGCTTTCAGACATTTACAAAAAAGCGGTAAACGCGGACGCATTATTTTGAACTGGTAATTACAACCATCATATCAACAGGATCTGCGTTAATGTATCAGATCCTGTTACCAGCTTTTTATGGGCCCCTCGTATCTGGAACTTTTGGGAAATGATGTTCTCAAATGAATAAGATCGAATTCTTGTAGATTAATAATTATGTTCCAAAAGAACAAAACCCTCTCTACCAAGGATAGCGTGACTGACTTCGAGATTTTATTTTTGAAAGAGCCAATCCACTTTGAGCCAAGGGAAAACAGGACGAAATACTTGGTCGTGATGTGAATAAAACCACTCTCAATTCTCTCGCACAGAAATAAATACAATTATTACGTTTAAATTAAACGCTTTCTTAGTCTTTTCCCCCTAAGACTGCCTGTTCTTAAACTTTCCCGTACAGATGGATCATCGCACAATTAAGAAGATGATGACCATCAACAAACACAGGTAAAAAACATGAAGAATGCCTTCCAAAGCCTGAGCTTCAGGCTTGTTGGATTGACAGCAATTATGGTTATCCTTGGATTTGCAGCTGTCATATCCTATTCAAC
>NZ_CAKZMP010000203.1 GCF_937128705.1 uncultured Kiloniella sp.
CAGGATAGCTGGGATCAGGTTGGGTCAAAAGCGGGAACCGATCTGCATTGGCTTCCCAATCGAAATTACCACCGTCAACAATCATGCCGCCAATAGATGTTCCGTGGCCACCGATATACTTCGTAGTGGAATAGACAACCACATGAGCACCATGTTCAATCGGGCGACAAAGAATTGGTGCCGCCGTATTGTCCATAATTAGGGGCACACCAACTTCATTACCTATGTCAGCAACTTCTTTTATGGGGAAAACACGCAAACGTGGGTTGGGAAGTGTCTCTGCGTAATAGGCTTTGGTGTTTTCATCTGTTGCACGGCGGAAATTTTCAGGATCAGTCGGATCAACAAACCGAACTTCAATGCCCATATTCGGTAGTGTATTTGCAAAAAGGTTATATGTGCCGCCATAGAGTTCAGTAGAGCTGACAATGTTATCGCCAGCTTTGGCAACGTTTTGAATAGCCAATGTACTTGCGGCCTGACCAGAACTGACGGCAAGTGATGCAGCACCACCTTCCAGAGCTGTAATGCGTTCTTCCAGTACAGCCGTGGTTGGGTTCATGATGCGTGTATAGATGTTCCCAAACTCTTTCAGAGCAAAAAGATTGGCGGCATGTTCAGCGCTATCAAACTGAAAAGATGTTGTCTGATAGATAGGTACCGCAACAGCACCTGTTTGTGGATCACTTCTGTAGCCAGAATGAAGAACCAAAGTCTCCGGATTTTTTGTATCGATTGTCATTGCATCACCCGTTAGTTTTATTTCCCTAAACATAGGGACTTTTGATCAGGATGCACAGAAAGGGCAGAAAAAATGCGTAATCTTAATTCAGATGGGTTTCCCCTCGATTTAGCTGCATTTTTTAAGCGCCCGCAAGCTGAGCTCCAAATCAGCGCTAATTAATATCATGTACCCTACGTTTATAAGACAACCAGAGCAAGAAAGAATTACTTTTAATTACATAGTAAAAATGGAAAATACTCTTTTGGATCAATGATTTTATATATATTTTCTTTATAAATTAGATTCCGGTTAATCCGCCGTTAACGCCTGTTGCATAAAATACCATCAAATTTCATTAAAGTTTATGGTTATTGTGAGGACATCGTGAAGGCTGCTTATCTGCAAACAATATCTTTGGTTGAACGCTTGCACCGCCAGTGTTTGGAGGTGGTGAAGGCTGAATTAGATCGCCGCGGCATTCGGGACCTGAATAATATTCAAGCTCTGATCCTCTATAACATAGGGGCAGAAGAACTTTCTGTCGGGGAACTGACCCATCGTGGGTATTATTTAGGATCGAACGTTTCTTATAATGTTAAGAAAATGGTCGAAAACGGTTACCTCATTCAAGAACGCTCACCACATGACCGCAGATCATTTCATGTACGGGCTTCTGATACCGGGCTAGAGATTTTCAATTCTATTTCCACCCTTTTTGATGCCCATGCTGAACAAATAAGTGGCGGTGTCGTTACGGACGAAGATTTAAAAGTGACGACGGCCACGCTTCATCGCCTTCAGCTATTCTGGTCTTCACCGATGCCAATGGGTGGCGGTGTAAACCCATAGGCATAATCGAATAACAAGTTACATGTAGTATCTTTGAAAAGGATACTATTTCTGTTACTTTTAAGGTCTCTGTATTAACAGAGACCTTTTTTATTGTTGGTTTGGTTTGATGAGTACAGCTGATCAGGGAATTATAATAGAGTTTTCAAGAATGGGTTCTTACGTAAAGGTAAGTGCCTTTCACGAAGCGACTATGACCGAAGTATCAATTGTCGGTGACCCCAAAGAAACAGAGCAAAAGCTAAAACAAATCGTCATAAAAAAGCTAAGCTATGTTTTGAATAAAAAAAGGACAGATAAATCTGTTCAGCAAAAAACGGTAAAAGACCATAGAGGCGGAATTATCGTTTAAAATTGAGAAACTAAGTTCTCAAAATCAAATTTTCATGACGACAACAAACAAGAAAAAATGGAATCAAATGCATTTTGAGCTTCTGGAGCCTCAGATAAATCTTCTTTTACCTGCGACATAATAGCGCATAATTTTTATCAGGTTTTAAAAAAATGAGAAAATTCAAACACTTATTTTCTCTCAATATATTTTATACATACCTTTCATTCTTGTTTAAGAGAGTAAATTCAAAGAGATAGCAGCCTAAGAACAAAAGCAAATCGCTTAATATGTTATGCCAATAAGTTGTCTTGGTACAATAATGCCGCAGATGTTCTATAAAATGTACGTAAATTGTCTAGCATGAGACAAAAGAATCACATTATAACCTTTAACCTGTTTAAAGGCCTGATAAAGCGAAAAAGATAAGCCTTAAATTCTGGGAACATATTCGAACTTATTTCATAGTGATTTAACTAAAACAAAAATCAATTATGGATGAGATCTTTAACCTGTCATTGTCTTTCGAGAACACAACAGGTGTGCTATGTGATCAATTCGCTTTATCGGGAAAACAAAAAAAGTACGGACAAATGAGCAAAACTACCATTGCCTTGGCTGCTGACCATGCAGGTTATGAACTAAAGGACTTGTTAAAAAAGGACGTCGAAGCCCTGGGTTTTGATGTGCTTGATCTGGGCACAAACGGCCCGGATCGTGTTGACTATCCGGACTTTGGTTCTGCATTAGCAAAAGCAATTATAAATGGTGACGCACAAACAGGTATTCTTGTCTGCGGTTCAGGTATCGGCATTTCCATTGCCGCTAATCGACATGCAGGTATTCGTGCAGCTCTTTGTCACGACGAAACATTGGCTCGTTTATCGCGTGAGCATAACGATGCCAACGTCCTGGTTTTAGGAGCCAGAACAACCGGTATTGAGGTCGCAAAAGCTTGCCTTAAAACCTTTTTGAACACTGAGTTTGCCGGTGGGCGCCATCAAGGGCGCATCGAGAAACTTGGATAATAATCACCTTTACCAGAGAGTGAAGTTGTCATGAGCTTAGATACAACCACCTTCTTTAATGCACCTTTGGCGCAGACTGATCCTGAAATTGCTGATGCAATTAACAAAGAATTGGCACGTCAACAAAATCAGATTGAACTAATCGCATCTGAAAATATCGTTTCTTTGTCTACGATGCAGGCACTGGGAACTGTTCTAACAAACAAATATGCCGAAGGTTATCCAAATCGTCGCTATTACGGTGGTTGTGAATACGTTGATATTGTCGAAGAATTAGCAATTAACCGTGCCAAAGAACTTTTCGATTGTGCATATGTTAACGTACAGCCGCACTCTGGTGCGCAAGCTAACCAGTGCGTTACCTTGGCTCTTATCAAGCCAGGCGATACAATCATGGGGCTGGATCTTGCTTCTGGTGGTCACCTGACCCACGGATCACGCCCGAACCTTTCCGGTAAATGGTTCAATGCTGTTAGTTACGGTGTGGATAAAGAAACACACCAGCTGAATTATGATGAAATTCGTGATCTGGCTGTTGAACACAAACCAAAGCTGATTATTGCTGGTGGCTCCGCATATCCGCGCGTACTTGATTTTGCAAAGTTCCGTGCAATTGCAGACGAAGTAGGGGCGTACCTGCACGTTGATATGGCTCACTTTGCAGGTTTGGTTGCCGCAGGCATTCACCCAAGCCCTATGGAACACGCACATGTTGTGACGACAACAACACATAAGACACTACGTGCTGGTCGTGGCGGTATGGTTCTTTCAAACGATCTCGATATCGGAAAGAAAATCAACTCCGCTGCATTCCCTGGTCTTCAGGGTGGCCCGTTGATGCATTGTATTGCATCCAAAGCTGTTGCATTGAAAGAAGCCCTGGATCCTGATTTCAAAATTTATGCGAAACAGGTTGTCAGCAATGCAAAAACACTTGCAGCAACACTTGTTGAAAACGGTTTTGCAATTACAACGGGCGGTACAGATACCCACCTGATGCTGGTTGATCTACGACCAAAAGGCCTGACAGGTAACATTGCAGAAGAAAGCCTAGACCGTGCCGGTTTGACCTGTAATAAAAATGGCATTCCGTTCGATCCAGAAAAGCCAATGGTAACTTCCGGTATCCGTTTGGGGACGCCGGCAGGTACAACACGTGGCTTTAAAGACGCTGAATTCAAGAAAATTGGTGAACTTATCACTAAAGTTCTTGATGGACTTGCTGCAAACCGCGAAGATAACTCCAAAATCGAAGCGGAAGTTCGCAGCGAAGTCGAAGCACTTTGCCGTGAATTCCCAATCTACCAAGATTTGGAAATCTAAGGTTTTATCCGGGTTATGATTTCCAAATCGTCATAACTCGGATCCCCTTAGGGGGAAACTGTGAGGGAATATGCGCTGCCCGTTTTGCAGTAGTGAAGATACTCAAGTCAAAGACTCGAGACCAACAGAAGATCACACAGCGATCCGTAGACGCCGTCAATGTGCAAGCTGTGGTGCCCGATTTACAACATTTGAACGCGTTCAGTTACGTGAGCTGATTGTTGTAAAAGGGAATGGACAGCGCGAACCCTTTGATCGGGAGAAAATCGCCCGATCAATGAATATTGCCCTCCAAAAACGTGATGTTGACAGAGACCGTGTTGAACGCGTTGTTAGCGGCATCGTCCGTCGCCTTGAATCATCTGGTGAAAGCGAGATTGCGACAGATCTAATTGGCGAACTCGTCATGGATGCGTTGGCAACACTTGATCAAGTTGGTTATGTCAGATTTGCGTCTGTTTACAGAGATTTCAAAGAAGTAAGAGATTTTGAAGAGTTCGTTGGTAAACTAGGCGACGACCTCGATATTTTAGGCCGAGACCCGACCGATCAATAGCTTTTTCACTTTATCTGAATTACAAAATATCGTCTCAAACAGTTATAGAAACGTGTGATGTCCGCAGAACAGCATGATGTTGATCTCCAACATATGGATGCCGCCTTGTCTCTGGCCGCGCGGGGATTAGGTACGACTAGTCCGAACCCATCCGTGGGGTGTATCATTGTCAAGGATGGACGGGTTGTTGGCAGAGGGCGAACACAGCCCGGCGGGCGCCCGCACGCTGAACCCGTTGCTTTAGACGAAGCAGGAATGTCATCTCAAGGGGCAACAGCCTATGTGACCCTTGAACCTTGTTCTCACCACGGAAAAACACCACCTTGCTGTGATGCTTTGATCGCTGCGGGAATAAGCCGTTGTGTTGTTGCTATGGAAGATAGCGATACACGCGTCCAAGGGCGAGGTTTACAAGCTTTAAAGGATGCGGGGATTGAGGTTGAAGTCGGCGTACGACAACACGAAGCAGAGGAATTAAACGCTGGATTTTTCACAAAAATTCGACACGGACGCCCCCTTGTTACTCTAAAGGTTGCAACCACATTGGATGGTCGTATCGCAACAAAGTCCGGGCAAAGTAAATGGGTTACTGGCGAAGCTGCTCGCCGGGCAGGACATATGCTCAGAGTACGAAACGATGCCATTCTTGTCGGTAGTGGAACTGCGGTTATAGATAATCCTCGGCTGGATGTTAGGATACCAGGCCTGACACATCAGTCTCCCAAACGTGTTGTTATGGATGGCAGGCTCAGGTTGCCTTTGACGCATGATCTTGTCACAAGAGCAAAAGAGCATGAAACGATACTGATGACTTTTCGGGAAAACGATACGTCGCGTTTGAGTGCGTATAGAGATGCCGGCGTAAGAGTTTGCCTCATTGATAAAGATAAAGATGGATACATCAGCCCGATCGCAGTCTTGAAAGAGCTTGGAGCACAAGGCGTTACAAGACTTCTGGTCGAAGGTGGAAGCCATATAATCGGATCACTTTTCAAAGCGGATCTTATTGATCGTATCATCTGGTTTCGCGCCTCAAAGATAATTGGGGGCGATGGTTTGGGGGTAACAACAGGTTTTGGGTTAGAGGAACTATCCTTGGCACCAAAGTTCACATTATCCAATGTTGCCAAGCTGGGTGAAGATATGGTCGAAAGTTATCGACGTGATTTTTAATTTTGTTATCAAATGCATAAGAAAAGGCATTTAGATGTTTACGGGTATCATAACAGACCTTGGATCTGTTCAATCAATCTTGAATAACGGCGACAAACGCTTCGTATTTAATACTGCCTTTGAAATGGACACGGTTGATATAGGTGCTTCGATTGCTTGCTCGGGCGTTTGCCTGACCGTTGTCGAGAAGGGGCAGGGGTGGTTTAGCGCTGATGTTTCGGCCGAAACACTGTCAAAAACGACTTTAGGGATATGGACCAAGGGGACGCCAGTTAACTTTGAACGGGCGTTACGTATGGGCGATGAACTTGGGGGGCATTTGGTTTCAGGCCACGTAGATGGCGTTGCTTCTGTGATCAGTATCGTTCCCGATGGCGATTCCAAACGGTTTACTTTTGAAGCGCCTGAAGAACTTGCAAAATTTATTGCGCCCAAAGGCTCAATCGTTCTGGATGGTGTATCTCTGACCGTCAACGAAGTTAACGGAAATCAGTTCGGCGTGAATATCATTCCACATACCGCAGAGATGACAACCCTTGGTCAATGGCAGGTCGGAAGTTTTAAAGTCGGGGATTGTAAGGTTAATCTAGAGATTGATCTACTCGCCCGCTACGTTGGACAGCTACTGGAAAGGCAAAACAATGGCTAATTCGTCTTCTAATGGCGCAAAATCTTTTAGTGATATCCTATCCCCACCAGAAGAGATCATCGAAGAAGCAAGAAATGGCCATATGTTTATTTTGGTCGATGATGAAAATCGCGAAAATGAGGGCGATCTGGTTATTCCTGCTCAGATGGCGACCCCCGAAGCCATCAATTTCATGGCTAAATACGGCAGAGGCCTTATCTGTTTGGCCCTTTGTAAGGAGCGTGTTGAAGAACTTGGCTTGACACTTATGGCGCAAAAAAACGGAACTAGGCATGAAACTGCTTTTACCGTGTCTATTGAAGCCAAAGAAGGGGTCACAACGGGTATTTCAGCCCCGGATAGAGCACGTACAATTTCAGTTGCCACTGATCCGTCCGCATCCCCTGATGACATAGTAACGCCAGGGCACGTTTTTCCGCTTGTGGCCAGAGATGGTGGTGTTCTTGTCAGAACGGGACATACCGAGGCTGCTGTTGATATTTCTCGTTTGGCAGGTTTAAACCCTTCTGGCGTTATTTGTGAAATTATGAATGATGACGGCACAATGGCCCGTCGTGATGACCTCATAGAGTTTGCACAAACACACAAGCTCAAAATCGCAACTATTGCAGATTTGATCGCATATCGACGGAAAAATGATCACTTAATAGAAAAAACACTCGAAGATAAGTTGCATTCAAAGATTGCTGGCGAATTCAATTTGGCCGTCTATGTCAATAACACAACCTACGCCGAGCACATTGCCTTATGGAAAGGTGATATTTCGACGGATGCCCCCTTGCTTGTTAGAATGCATGCTTTAAATATCCTTGATGATGTTCTAATAGACACCCAGAGCGGAAAAGCAGACGATCTTCATAATTCGATGAAGATGATCGACCAAGAAGGACGGGGCGTTATTGTTCTTATTAGAGAACCATCGCCAAGAAGTCTTTCTGACGCAATTAAAACAAGACTTGGCGAGCCTGTCGAAATTAACCATGATCTAAGAGATTATGGTGTTGGAGCTCAAATTTTACTTGATCTGGGTGTTCAAAAGATGATTCTTCTCACAAATGCAGAGAAAAACATCGTTGGGCTTGACGGATACGGGCTTTCTGTAGTTGAACAGCGTCCAATAGTTGAGACGACCTAATCTATCGAATTGGATTAGGCGCCAGACAGTATGGATTTATTAGGTAGCAAAGAATGACTGACAAACCCCACGTTCTGATTGTTGAAGCACGTTTCTATAGCGCTATTGCTGATGAGATGAAAAGTGCGGCTATTGCTGAACTTGAAAAAGACGGCTGCAGTTACGAAGTTGTTGCCGTTGCAGGTGCTTTTGAACTACCTGCTGCAATTAAATTTGCATCCCTGCGCAAAGATGGTCGTCAGTTTGATGGATATGTTGCACTTGGTTGTGTTATTCGCGGCGAAACAAGCCATTACGATTATGTTTGTGTGGAAAGCGCAAGAAAGCTTCAGGATCTGGCCGTTGATAGCAATATGGCGATTGGCTATGGTGTATTGACCGTTGAAAACGAAGCACAAGCTTGGGCACGAGCAAGAGCTACCGAAAAGAACAAAGGTGGCGCAGTAACACGGGCTTGCCTTGATATGATCGCATTAAAACGCCAGTACGGTGTTGCATAAGGAATTATGACCGTGACTGAGGACAATTCTAAAGCGCCAACTGCAAGCCTGAAAAAAAGTATGGCTCGCCTTGCCTTGATACAAGCGCTTTTCCAGATAGAGTTCAACCAAGGAAGTTCCAAGACTGTTTTGGATGAGTTCCTGAACATGCGTAGAGATGAAGAAGTCGACGGACTGAACATTGCTGCCATGGACCAGAAGCTATTTATTGAGCTATACAAAGGTATCTGTCAGGAACGGGAACTTCTTGATGATATGCTGGTCTCTGTTCTGGATAAATCGTGGCCCATCCACAGGTTGGACCCATTGTTAAGATTGGTGATGGTTGCTGGCGCTTATGAAATTCAACAACGTGCAGAAACACCCGCAAAAGTGATTATTTCTGAATATGTTGATGTCGCTCATGCGTTTCTTGGTGATAAAGAAACAGCCATGGTAAA
>NZ_CAKZMP010000204.1 GCF_937128705.1 uncultured Kiloniella sp.
CTGAATGGGCTGATCGATATGCATACCTAAGCCCAGAGAATTCAGCTGAACCGGGCAAATGGCAAACACTAGGTTACCAGAAAGGCATGATGAATGCCGTAACTGACCCACGAAACGAGAAGGTAACTTTTAAGAAAAGTGCCCGAGTAGGGTATACAAAAATTATTGATCACGCCATTGGGTTCTATGCCGATCAAGAGCCGTCCCCCATGATGGTGGTGCAACCAACACTTGATGATGCCAAGGGCTACAGCACTGACGAAGTGATTCCGATGGTGCGGGACACCCCCGTTCTTAAAGCCATTGAAGTTTCGGAAAAGGAAAAGGGTTCTGGCGTCACCCAGTTGAAACGTAAATTCACAAATGGCGCATCTTTGATTTTGGTGGGTGCCAATTCAGCAAGGGGGTTTAGGCGCGTAACGATCCGGGCACTATTTTTTGATGAAGTGGATGGCTACCCCGTCGAAGGTGCTGGTGCAGAGGGCGACCAGATTAAACTTGGTATTAAGCGAACCGAAACGTTTTGGAACCGGCGCATTATTCTTGGCTCCACCCCCACCGTTAAGGGTGCGTCAAAAATTGATAAGAATTTTCAGTTATCTGATAAACGATACTTTGCACCGCCCTGCCCACACTGCAAAGAACGTAATATCTGGAAATTTAGCCCGTCCAAGGATTACGGCGAACCGATAGAATGCCCGGACGGCATTAAGATTGCTTACATGAAATGGCCGAAGGGTAAACCAGAGGAAGCCCATTTTATTTGCGGTCATTGTGGCTGCGAAATGCACGAAGAAGACAAGGCTTGGATGATTGATCACGGCCGTGCCATGGAAGATGATGGATGGGTAGCCACGGCACCGTTCAAGGGTCATGCCGGATTACACATATGGGCCGCATATAGTTTATTCCCGAATGCGGCATGGTCGAAGTTAGCCGCTGAATTTCTTGAATCAAAAAGCGATCCACAAGCCTTACAGGTTTTTGTAAACACCGTACTTGGGGAAGTTTGGGAAGATCGCGGTGAACGTGTCGATGGTGAAGGGCTGATAAAACGTCGAGAGAATTATGGCCTGGTATGCCCGCGTGACGTTGTGACTATTACGGCTGGGGTTGATATTCAGGGTAACCGCATCGAGGTTGAGCGAGTTGGATGGGGTTTGAATGGTGAAAGTTGGGGACTAGAAAAAACAGTTTTGTATGGTGATCCAACCGGGCCATTGATTTGGGACGAACTTGATGAACTGTTAGCCACACGAATACAACACGAAGGCGGTTTTGAATTGCCGATTGCGGCGACGTGTGTGGATGCTAACTACCTTACCCAGACCGTAACCCAGTATTGCAGCCAGCGTTTCGGGCGCCGTATCTGGGCTATACGTGGCATCGGTGGTGCAGGTAAACCGATATGGCCGAAAAAAGCTAGTAAGACCAAGGGCAAGCTTACTGTTTTCAATGTCGGTACAGATGCCGCAAAAGAGCTTGTATATTCCCGGTTAAGAATGCCCGACTTTGGCCCAGGCTATTCTCACTTCAACATGAGCTATGACGAAGACCATTTTAAACAACTCACATCAGAAGAAGTGAAAATTAAATACTTCAAGGGCCAACAAGTCAGGTATTGGGATTTGAAAGAAGGTCACAAGCGTAACGAAGCATTAGACATCAGGGTTTATGCCACAGCTGCACTGGAAGCCCTGAAAGTTGGTGGCTTTAATCTGAAAAGGCGCAAGAAAGAGATTAATGCCAGGACAGATAAGAATGGCCCTGTGGTTGATGTCGTTAGACAGGAAGAAGAACATGAACCCGTTATGGTCCCCGTGGCAAAGAAGAAAAAGAGGTCACGACGAAGAGTAAGACGTTCAAGATAATCAATCGGCATATTTACCGATTTTACCGCTTGTGTTATTGTCCGCTTAGGCCAGACGGATTTCACGATCTCCCGATAAGTGAAAACAAACCCACCATCTGTCTGGCCGCCTGATAAACTTAGGAACGGACGCAATGACCAGTTTGGCGAACCTGTTAAACCTTAAAGAAGGGCTAGACGAGGCCCGATATAATCCCGAAAAAAGCATTCAGGACGGAGACAGATTGGTCACAATGAAGTCTCAGACAGAGCTAGACCGATCTGCCCGGGATCTCAATAACCGAATTCGGCACGCATCAGGCAAAAAAAAGAAAAGCAATCAGCGCCGCATCGTAACTGGGCGGGGTATGTAACGTGGCGACTGCTGCAAGAACGAGGGTTCGCGTTAAAGGAACCGATAATTATTTGCCGACATACCAAGCCAAACGTGAAGCCGCCTATGATGGAGGCTCTACGGGGCGACGTGTCAGAAACTTCATGCCCCAATCTGGCGGCATTAATCGCCTTGTTTTGGGTTCACTCCAGTTACAGCGCGACCGAGCCAGAGATTTAGCCCGTAAGGTGCCGTGGATTGAATCCGGCATTGATAAAATTGTTAACAACGTTGTTGGTACTGGCATCAAGGTTATGCCCAACTATACCAACGATAATTTCAAGAAATCTGCATCCCGTTTATATGCAGATTGGACCCAAGAATGCGACGCAGATGGCATAACAGATTTCGATGGGCTTCAAGCCCTTGCGTTGCGTTCAGTCGTTGAGGCGGGTGAAGTATTTATCAGGATACGGAAAAGACGGACCACGGACGGATTAACAGTACCTATGCAGCTTCAAATATTAGAAGCTGAGTACGTCCCGATTGATAAAACCGAAACTCTGCGAAATGGTCGCCATATCAAAGCCGGTATAGAGTTTGATCGGTTGGGCCGACGCATCGCCTATCATATGTACCGCGAACATCCCGGCGATATTTTAACCGGCATGTCAAATCTATCAACTGTTCGCATCCCGGCCAACGAAGTGCTTCACATCTATGACATCAAGCGCCCCGGTCAGATACGTGGCATCCCCTGGATGACCCCAGTTGTTACACGGGTACGGGATCTGCTGGAATATGAAGACGCAGAACTAACCCGCAAAAAGACTGCTGCGATGTACACTGCATTCATCACTAAAAATGATGAAGACGATTACAACGAAGGCGATGATGAAGACGAAGAATATGATGATGAAGGTGTACCAGAGACTCAACTGGAAGCCGGGACCGTACAAATTCTTGAAGCTGGCGAAGACGTAGCATTTTCCACACCTGCCGATGTTGGCGGGAACTATGAAGTATTCATGAAAATGCAGCTTCGCGCCATCGCAGCGGGTATCGGGGTAACTTATGAACAGTTAACCGGGTCACTGGAAGATGTTAATTTTTCCAGCATTCGTGCCGGACTTTTAGAATTTCAAGCCAGAGCAAAACGAATTCAACGATTTTTGATTTTCCAATTGTGCCAGCCTGTGTGGAAAGAATTCGTAAAACAGGCCGTTATATTTTCAGGGCTTATTGCCCCCGGATTTGGCTCTAATCCGAAGAAATTCTTAAAAGCAAAATGGAAGCCACCCGGCTTCAGATACGTTAACCCGGTTCAAGAAGTAAACGCGATCAAAACACAGATCCGTTCAGGGCTTATCACACGTGCCGAAGCCGTTGCCGAGCTTGGTGGCGACATTGAGGAAATAGACAACATCCAAGCCGAAGATAATTCAAGAGCCGATGGGTTGGGCCTCGTCTACGACAGCGATCCAAGGAAAACAACGATGTCAGGCGGGTCTAACGAGAAAGATATGTCCAGCAGCGACGACGATGATACCAAGAAACCAAATAAAGCAGGCGGTTAAATGACCAACCTAAACGAAGTTAGCCAGGCCATCGGACGCTTGCAACAAGCCTATGAGTTTCAGCAAGAAACAACAAAAGACATCCTTGCTGAACTAAAAGACTTGAATCAAAAAATATCGAATTTTGAAAAAGTCGCCAATGATGTCGGGGATATGAAGCCCATAGTTGATGATCTTACAAAGATTAAAAACAAAGGGTTTGGGGTATTAATTGGCCTTGGTGTAGGAGCTGGCGGTGTTGGAGCCGCTCTGAAAGATGTTTTTGGGAAATATTTTTGATTAATTTGATCGGTGTATTTGCTGATTATCGGTATATCTGTTAATTAAATAATATGTTTAATCGGAGTTTTTGACGTATGCCCACCGGGAAAATGCCACTTCAAACACGTTCAGCGGCAAACAGCCCAGTTTCTGTGGATGAAAAGAACAGAACAATTGAAGTTGTTTTTACCACCGGCGCTGGGGTTCGTCGCTACGACTGGAACCGCGACAGATATTACACAGAAGAACTTGATGTGTCTGATGCTGCCGTTCGTTTGGACCGGCTGAACAACGGCGCTCCTGCCCTAGATAGCCATGAACGTTACTCAACGGAATCAGTAGTTGGTGTTGTTGAGAAAGGCTGGATCGATGGCGGGGAAGGAAAAGCCCTTATCCGAATTCATGAAGGCACAAAAGAAGCTGATGATCTTTGGGGCAAAATAGTCGGCGGTATTATCCGAAACGTCTCAGTTGGCTATCAGTTACACAAAATCATTGAGGAACGCGAAGACGATGATTTGATCTATCGCGCCGTTGATTGGGAACCCACTGAAATTTCATTTGTCGCTGTCGGCGCGGACTCGGGAGCAGGAGTCCGTTCGAATGATACAGCAGTTTTCCCCTGCCAGTTTGAAAGGTTGGAGGACTCCGACATGGCCGACAAAGCCACAGAAAAAGATAAGAAAAAAGAAGAACGTAAAGCAGATGATACACCTGCAGAGGTTCGTACCGAAACAGTTTCTGATGACCAAGGTGGCGCTGAATCCGAAACACGGAATGAACCAGAATCAGTAGTTAAACCGCCCGCCAAAACAGACGACACAAGGGCAATCCTTGACCTCTGTGCGACAGCAAACATCGGTATTCGTACCGCAACTGATTTCATTGATAAGGGGCAATCCCTTGGTGAGGTTCGCGCCTATATCAACGGAATGCGTGACGGTGCCGTTGATAACCAAGATGAACTCGACAACAAACGCAACGCTGATGAAGGCACTTCTCAGAACATTGATTTTAACACTGCCTACCGCAACTGGTCAGGCCAGAAAACCCAAGGAGCATAAGTCATGGCATCTCCAGCCAAAAGCACAGAACTAGAGATGGGCCCACGCGAAGGCGAATTCCTTATCTCTGAAGGTAACGGTCGCATCAGTCGTGATGAAATCGTTGTCAAAGATCAAACAGCAGTTTTGCAGACCGCAACCGTTATTGGACAGGTAGCTGCTGATGACGAATACAACCAACTCACACCAGGTGCCGCAGATGGTAGCCAAGTCGCGGCTGGAATTTTGTACCGTCGCACAAATGTTAATGGGCAATCGGCCCGTGCATTGGCAATCACCCGTAAAGCAGAAGTGAACGGGCTTCTTTTGGTTTGGCCTGATGGAATTACAGGCCCACAAAAAACACAGGCTATTTCCGAACTTGAAGCAGCCGGCATCATCATTCGCAATCAAGATAGCGGACAGTAAGGGAAATTATACCATGGCAAGTTTCGACGTTTTTGAAGGGTCAGCGTTCAACATGATTTCGCTGACATCTGCAATCAACCATACCGAGCACGCACCAAGCCGTTTGCGATCTTCTGGATTGTTTCGCCCCCGCGGTGTTAACACCACTAAAATCGCGATTGAAGAAAAGCATGGAAGCCTTTCTTTGATTCAAACCTCAGAGCGTGGCACACCACCTTCCGAGAGCGCGAATAAACGACGGAATATCAAAGACTTTCGCACTGTACACCTTTCACGAAACGCTCGGCTTGTAGCAGATGAAGTGGCTGGTATTCGTGCCTTTGGTAGTCAATCAGAGCTTGAATCAGTTATGGCTGTCTACAAAGAGCGCGAAGAAGAAAAAATCATGGAAATGGACCTTACCATTGAGCGCCTTATGCTAGGTGCTATTTCTGGTAAGATTTTAGACGCTGACGACACGGTTATCTATAACCTGTTTGATGAATTCAGGGTTAATTCTCCTGCAAATATTTCTTTTGCATTTAGCGGTATTACACAAGCCAACGCTGATAACGGTGTAATTAATAAAGTTTGCTTGGACATCAAGCGCCAATTAAAAAAAGCTCTGCATGGTATGCCGACTGGCGGCATGCGTATTAAAGCTTTGTGTGGCGACAATTTCTTTGATGCCCTTGTTCACAACGCTGAAACGATGCAGCCATACAAGAACTGGCAAGCCGCCGAAGTTCTTAAAGACCGCAACCTTGCTTATTCAACGTTCCGGTATGGCGGCATTACTTTTGAAAACTACGAAGGCACAGACGACGGCAAGGTAGCAATTGGCACCGACGAGTGCCGTATCTATGTCGAAGGTGTGCCTGGTCTGTTTGATATTTATTTTGCTCCAGCAGATACGATGAATTTTGTGAATACAAAAGGTCTACCTATGTATTCCCTTCCTTATCGTGATCCACGGGACAAATTCTGGGAAGCAGAAATCCAATCAAACCCACTGCCAATTTGTACACGTCCAAAGTCTTTGCCAAAGGGCGTTAAGGCATAGCAATGGGGTGGGAAGGACGAGCCCGACGACTTCAAAGAGCTTCTAAAAAGAACTTCTACGAGTGCGTTGAATACACGAAGGCGGGAGGCTCGTCTTTCACTCTAATGGCAAAGTTTGATGAATCATTTCTGATGATTGAAGACCGTGGGGAAGTTGCTGTTGAAACCAGAAAGCCAGTTGCAACAGTTGACCTTGCGGATTTTGAAAACCGCACACCAAAAGAGCCAAAACGAGACGATTTAATAAGAGCTCGTGGAGTTCTTTATAAAATTCATTCCGTACAACCCGACGATGGCAGACAAGCCGTTTTAATTCTCAAGAAAGCCTGACAGTGCACGAAAGAACCCGCCTCAGAAACGATGTGGTGACACGTCTAAAAGCAGCAAATACAGTTGCTGGTGATGACGTATACAAAAGCCGTGTGGTGAGTTTTGAGAAAGACGAATTACCAGCACTGAGTATTTTCACTCTGGAGCAACAAGGCTCGAACAGTGGCAGTCATACTCCCGTATTCGACGATGAAATCACACTACAAATAGACGCCTATGTAGCTACTAACGACGGATGGGACGATCAACTCGATATCATCTGTGAGCAGGTCGAAGACGCGCTATTAAAAGACCCTGAATTTGTTAAACAATTTTCAACAATAAAATCACTTTCAACAAACATTGCTTTTAGCGATGAAGGTGAAACAACTATAGCCACAGCAGTAATCAAGATCGGGTTGAAATTCACCTCAGAATATCACCCAGTCATCACGGATGACCTTGAAGGCATTGATGTGCAAGTCACTAGCCCACCAGGAATTGCTTCAATGAAAATAGAAATCGATACAGAAAGTGAAGGGTAAAATGTCTCTACACCTAAAACCAAATCCTGACAAAAAGGTGGATGGGAAACCCGTTTCTGTTCCCGATCCCATTACAGGTGAACCATTGCAAGAAGATGGGAAAGTTGTTCCTAAAAGCACGTACTGGTTACGCCGTTTGCAATGCGGTGACGCTGTGCATGTCGTGACTGCAAAGACTGATGTGAATGAAGATATCGAAAATAACAAGATGTCTTTGGAAGAAGCAATTGCCCATTGCTACGAGCAAGGAACCGACGAATTTCTTACGAAGTCTGGGCAGCCAGATTGTCATGTCCTGTCTTCACTAACAGGTACAAAAGTAACGGCTGCTGATCGTGACGCAGCAACCCCAAAACAGGAGGGCTAAACCTTGTCCATTTCATTTAACCAAATGCCTGCTGATATTCGGGTTCCACTCTTTTATGCAGAAGTCGATAATTCCCAAGCGTTTAGCTTTGAGGGGAATTATCGGGCGCTTCTTATCGGTCAACGATTTGCAGTAGCACCTATCGCGGTGAATACCCCCGTCTTGGTTTCATCAGCAGACCAAGCCGGCCAATATTTTGGTAAAGGCAGTATGCTGCATCGCATGGTTACTGCGTATATTAAAAACAACGATTATACAGAGTTGTGGTGCGTTGCCCTTGATGATGATGGTTCGGGTGTTGCCGCAACTGGTTCAATCAAGGTTGATGCCGGGGCAAGTGCATCTGGCACCGATAACCTTTACATCGCAGGTCAACGTATTCGATATGGTGTCGCATCAACAGATACGCCAGCAGCCCTAGCAACCGCAATTGCTGCAGCTATCACAGCTGATTCAAACCTTCCTGTTGCCGCTGTTGTAAACGGTAGTGATAATTCTCAGGTTGATTTCACCGCCAGACACAAAGGCGAAGTTGGTAATGGTATTGATATTCGCCGTAATTATTATGGCGTCGTAGGTGGTGAGGTTTCTCCTACTGGCTTGGATATCAGCATCACTGCCATGTCAGGTGGATCTGGTAACCCAGACATTAGCACAGCAGTTGCGGCCGTTGGTGATGAACCATACCGTTTCATAGGAATGGCATATACAGACGCTGCTAACCTAGCTGTCATGCAAACATTTCTGGATGACGTTACTGGCCGTTGGTCACCGTTACAGCAGAACTACAGCCATTGCTTTACGGCCCGTTCTGATACACTAGGTTCACTGAATACATTTGGTGAAACCCGAAACGACCCGCACACCACTTGTTACGGGGTGTATGACAGTCCAACCCCTACATATGAAGCCGCTGCGATCTGGACAGGCATTGCTGCAAAACATATCAGCATTGACCCTGCCAGACCTTTGCAAACCTTGCCAATGGTTGGGTTCTTATCACCACCGGAAGCAAGTCGGTTCACGATTTCAGAACGTAACATTTTGCTTCATTCAGGTATTGCCACATCTTATGTTGAAGGCGGTTATAGCCGAATTGAACGAGCTATTACAACATACCAAGAAAACAGTTATGGGGAGCCGGATGCATCTTATCTGGATGCAAATACCCTATTCACTCTGGCTTACGTCTTGGATTACCTACGGGCTGGAATCACACAAAAATACCCGCGTCATAAGCTTGCAAATGACGGCACACGATTTGGCGCAGGTCAAGCCATCGTAACCCCGAAAATCATTAAGGCTGAAATCATTGCCAGCTATGGTCGGCTAGAAGAACGTGCCTTGGTAGAAAACCGGGAAGCTTTTATTGATAACCTTATCGTAGAGCGGTCCAGTTCTAATCCATCACGGGTAGATGTTCTGTTCCCACCTGATCTGGTTAACCAACTTCGTATCTTGGCAGTTCTCGCCCAGTTCCGTCTTCAATATAACGCAAATTAAGAAAGGGCTTTGTTATGGGTAAAAGAATTGCAGGTACAGCCTTCGTTAAAGTCGATAGCAAACAATACACCCTCGCGGGCTCTATAACTGTCTCGACCGATGAAGCAGAACGTGAAGGGCTTTCGGGGTTGTCCGGTGTTGCTGGATTCAAAGAAACTCCGCGTGTTCCTTTCATTGAGGGCGAGTTTTTCGCAACTGATGATTTAAGCCTAAAAGCTATTGAAGCCATCACTGATTCAACTGTGACAGCAGAACTAGCAAACGGGAAAACTTATGTTCTCCGTAATGCCTGGACTGCAGGGGCTCGTGAACTTGACGGTGCCGAAGGCACATTATCAATCAAATTCGAAGGAATCTCTGGAGACGAGGTTAAATAATTATGGATAAAATCGAAGTCGAACTTACTAAACCTATTCAAGCTCATGGTGATGAAGTTAGCGTTCTAAGCTTAAAAGAACCAACTTGGGGCGATATGATGAAAATGGGAAAAGCCACTGACGATATGGCAAAGGTTGCCAGTATCATAGAATCATGCGCAGAAATCCCGCTGTCATCTGTAAAGTCTATGTCCCCCCAAGATGTTGGTAACGCGATGAAGGCTCTAGCCCCTTTTTTGGGAGGTTTCCAAGGAACTGGAGAGGATTAGCCGGCGAGTTTGCGTACACATTCCACATGCAGCCGTCAGAGATAAAATCTCTGACGGCCTATGAGCTAATTTATTGGTCCAACACTGTTGATCAAATTGTTAAGGCAAATAAGGTGAGAAAATGAAAGACCTTGAAATTAAAGCAATTATTCGTGCAGTTGATGAGGCAACAGGACCAATAAAGAAGATCACCAGAAGTGTTGAGCGTATGGGGAAAAGTGTCAGCAATATTGGCAGAAAAATGACGATTGGGATTTCTGCTCCACTAGCAGCCATCGGTACACTGGGTGTTAAAAGTTTTGGCGATTGGGATGAATCTATGAGGAACGTTTCGACACTCGTAGATACTAACATCGAAGATATGGGGAAGCTATCAAGCGAGGCAATGAAAATCGCAAAAGATATTCCAAGACCACTAAATGAAACAGCTGCTGCGCTTTAT
>NZ_CAKZMP010000205.1 GCF_937128705.1 uncultured Kiloniella sp.
TGCGCGATTTAAATCGAAACTGGAGCCATCCGCGCAATGTCAGGCTCCCCGGTCGCAGCCTACCCGGTAGAAAAACAAGGATTGGAACGAATGAAAACACTCGTCATCTGTTCAGGTGGCTTGGACTCGGTTACGCTTGCGCACAAGGTTGCTGCGGAGGCTGAGTTAACGCGCCTGATATCTTTCGACTACGGTCAACGTCACAAGAAAGAACTCGATTATGCCCGCCGCTGTGCAGAACGTCTTGGTGTTCCGCACAACGTTATTGATATCGCCAATGTTGGGGCCTTGCTGTCTGGCTCTGCCCTTACGGACGATGTTGATGTGCCTGACGGGCATTATGAAGAAGAAAGCATGAAGGTTACGGTTGTGCCGAACCGCAATGCTATTATGTTGGCAATTGCCTTTGGTGCTGCTGCTGCTGAGAATGCAGACGCTGTTGCCGCTGCGGTGCATGGGGGAGATCATTTTATCTATCCCGACTGTCGCCCTGCTTTCATTGATTCTTTCGAAGAAATGCAGCGCCATGCGCTGGATGGCTACGCGGCTGTAAAACTTTACACTCCTTTTGTTCATCTTCCCAAAAGTGACATTGCCGCAGAAGGCAACCGTCTGAAGGTTCCTTTTGAGGATACATGGTCATGTTATAAGGGCTATGAACATCATTGTGGTCGTTGCGGCACCTGTGTGGAACGTCGCGAAGCCTTTCATGTTGCCAAGGTGAATGATCCGACAATTTATCAAGACCCTGACTATTGGCTTGAAGCAGTTGAAAAAGCCAAGGGAGCTTGATGGATGTACCGCATATCAAAACAATTTACCTTTTCAGCATCCCATCAGCTGATGGGGGTTCCCGAAGGGCACCCCTGTTCACGGTTGCACGGTCATAACTATATCGTTGAAATTGAACTCTCAGGCGAGACGTTGAATTCGGCGGGGTTTGTTCGTGATTATCTCGAATTGAGCGACTTAAAACAATATATTGATGATGTCTTGGATCATCGGCATCTCAATGAAGTCCTTGGTGATGATAATGTTACAGCCGAGCGTCTGGCCAAGCACTTGTTTGATTGGTCACTTGAACGCTGGTTAGAAGTCACAGCTCTTCGGGTGAGTGAGACGCCCAAGACCTGGGCTGAGTACAGACCATGATTACCGAAACATCAAACGACAACACATCGAGCATGAAAGTGTTTTCCGATGGGCCCCCTAATGCACGGACAATTCGCGTCAGTGAAATTTTTGGCCCAACCATACAGGGTGAAGGTGCTTTAACAGGCCTGCCCACCGTGTTTGTACGGATGGGTGGCTGTGATTATCGTTGTAGTTGGTGTGATACGCTCTATGCCGTGGATTCAAGTTTTCGCGATCAGTGGAAGCCAATGTCACCGTCTGCAATCATGTCGGAAATTGCGTCGCTATCTGGTGGCAAGCCTTTGCTTGTCTCTTTGTCTGGTGGCAATCCGGCTATCCAGCCGCTCGGTGCTCTGATTGATTTGGGGCATGAACAAGGCTATCGCTTCGCTTTGGAAACACAGGGCAGCGTGGTCAAAGACTGGTTTTCAAAGCTGGATAATTTGACGCTAAGTCCGAAGCCGCCGTCGTCTGAAATGGAAACCGATTGGGATCTGTTAGCGAGCTGTGTGGCTGCTGCTGGATCTGATACAGAAACCATTATGAAAGTGGTGGTTTTTGGTGATCGCGACTATGCCTATGCCAAAGAAGTGAACCGACGGTTCCCGAGGTTAAGAATGTATCTACAACCTGGGAACCATACGCCGGGAACCGTGAAAGAAACAGAACCTACAATCGATATGTTGGGTGTTATGGATCGGATGCGGTGGCTCATAGACAAGGTGGTTGAGGACGAGTGGTACGACGCGACTGTTCTGCCGCAACTGCATGTTTTGATATGGGGTAATGAACGCGGCGTTTAATCTCGCAAGATTCCACGAACACGATCTTGTTAATAATATGAATTTGGCCATCCATACAAAAAAGTGGCTGCTCTTGAACATTGGAGCTTGAAAAGAAATGACAGAAGAAAGCATCTATTCAAATCTCACTCAGCTGGGTGGGGACAGTAAGTTACCGGATAACCCGGAAGAAGCCGTGATGGAGCGTGTCGCCAATCCGCAAAAGGGATCTGGTTATGTTGTGCGTTTTACCGCGCCAGAGTTTACGTCCCTTTGTCCTATTACAGGTCAGCCGGACTTTGCTCACCTAATGATCGATTATGTACCCGGTGATTGGTTGGTGGAAAGTAAATCGCTCAAGCTTTTCCTGGGATCCTTCCGGAATCACGGTGCTTTCCATGAAGACTGTACTGTTTCCATTGGCAAACGTATTGAAGAGCTTTTGGAACCAAAGTGGTTGCGTATCGGCGGTTATTGGTATCCGCGTGGGGG
>NZ_CAKZMP010000206.1 GCF_937128705.1 uncultured Kiloniella sp.
TACCACCAGGTTTCTGTGCTGGAATAAATGTCGATGTCAGAGGGAGTGCCCTGCAGGCGCAAAACATCATCCTTATGTGAGCCGCGAGTAAAGTGGCCTGCCGCCGTCGTGGTGGTCGCCGAAGGAATGCTGGGACGCGGCTGCAAACTTGTCTGGGTTTGAGGCTTGGGTTGCGAGACGACAGGCGGTTTATAAGCGGCCTTTACTCTCCGCAGCGTGCTCAGCAAGTCTTCATCAATCCAACCATCCTGGGTGGTTCCAACGTCACGCTGAAAGGCCTTCACCGCGTCGGCAGTCCGGCGACCATAATCGCCATCCACCGGCCCAGGGTCGTAGCCGAGATCGGTAAGAAGCTGTTGAGCCTCTTTGGTATATTTGGCGCTGGGCTTCTTGGGAGCGGTGCTGGTCGATACTCCTGGTGAAACAGATGGATAGGAACGTCCCAACTGTCTGGCCTCGCGAATGGCCTCCGAGACAATCTGGCTTCGGTAGGCTTCCACATCACGTTCAGCTCGAGACTGGGAACCTTCGCGATACCTGTAGCTCCCGCAGCGGCTGTTGTAATCGTTGACGATTCGGTTGAACTCATCGATTCCCGCATTGTTATCAATGACGTCCCGCATCGCTTCAATGCGAATGCCCTCCCGAATGCACCAGCGAATTTCCGGTACGGACAGCACGTTGTTGGTGCCGACCGAAGGCTTTGTATATTGCAGTCCGGCGCTTTGGGTCGTGCTTGGCGTTTGAACTGCCGGAGCCGGAGTGCTCTGCGGGTAGCTGTAGCTTTGCGACGACGAAGGCGGAGTGTATGAGGGTTTCTTGTTGCTTTGATCTCCACTGTTAATCAGCCAGATCACAAAGATGACACCGATAATGCCAAGAATCCATTTGCCGCCCGAACCACCGCCACTTTTGCCAGAGCTCACGGTTTCAATAGGCGGAGGAGAGCTTGTTGTTTTCCGCTCGGGTTCGGAAGGGGCTGCTTCCCGTTGAGGCTGGGGTGGTTGCTTAGGCGTTGATGGCTTAGCCTCCGTTTTTGGCTCCGGCTTTATGGGCTCATTGATGTCACTGACCTCGGACGCCAAGTCAGAGAGCCCTGAAAAGCCTTTTTTGTTCTTGTCGTTATCACCAGCCATGGACACCGACCCCTTCCGTTTCGCACATAAATCTCATGCCGAGCTCCCTCATATGAACGTCAGCCCCCAAGCGCCCAGGCCACCAATGCCAATGCACAAAAGAATCACAGGGGCGCATCCGGAGTTTTTCTTTTTGGCGGGCAGTCCCGTTTCCGGATGCCCATGCGCCTGCGCCAGGTCGCCTATCATCTTTGGCTGGCCGCTTACTCCCAACTGCCGACCCAGGATTTCGAAAAACCTCCGCTTGACCGACTGTGGGCTTGTGTCGCCTTCATAATCACCAAGGTTCAATCGTGTCTCGCCGGTAAAGAGACCAATCATCAGCGGTCCCATTTTGCTGCCACCCTCGGCTTGAAGGAGCTCGCCAGCTTCGCTGCCGAGCATTTTGGCCAGCATGCCCATATCGGCCTGCTCGAGAGCAATGGTCATGATCGGTCGGTGCGATGGTCCATGAGGATTCCTGTCGATGCGGTAGAAAACCGACATGGCGTAGTGATAGGTCATCCCCCGGTACTCGGCTTTCTTCCCCTGCATTTCCATGGTGAGGTCAAGAACGTTCTTCGGCTTTCTCTGAAAGGTCAGGAAGAAATCTCCCCAGATCCAGGTCTCGCCGCTGTCAACGCTCGACCATGGAGCCGGAAGAGTTGGCCACTTGGTCAGCTCCAGCAAGGCGAACACTGATTTTTGTGGTGCTGATGGCTGTGGGCTGGTTTGGCGTTGGGCATGTGGGATAGTCCGGGTGTCCGAGGTCAGATCGGAGAGCCCAGAAAATCCGCGTTTGTTGTCTTTTTCATCCATAAATTTTATTCCCCCAAGAGGCTACTTAGCCTATCGCCACCCTGTTTCCAAAACATTCGAATAACTGCCTCTAAGACATGAATGTTGTCCTCTTCTTGGTAGGAGAACGCTGCAGCCAGCTTCTTACCATCTTTTTTTCCTATACAGAAAACACCGGCGCCATTCCAAACCACCAGTTCGCTCCAACGGCAAAAGATGCGCTCGTTGCTGCCAAAAAGTTTTTTCCTTTCCAGCTCCATACCATGATCACTCATGATGGTAGAGCCGAAATGATACTTTTTCCCCTCTCGAAGTCCCTGTAGGTACTCTGTTAACAAGCGAACACCTACTGCCTTCCATAGACGGTCAATAAAGTTTGAGTAGGTAGCTTCTTTCTTTAGCTCAATTGAGGTGTAATTTGAGCTGTTACCGAAAACGATACTGTAAGTCGTTCCAGTCGGAATGCCATTTACAGAATGCTTGGTACCACCCCATCGAACGCGAGTGATAGAATCTAAATCCCAGCGGCGACCTTTCCACTCAATGCCTTCGGGGGAAATACGAAGCTTATCCTTGAAAATGGCTCCGACTTCCGCCTCATAGGTTATTTCCCTTCGCCACTCTTCAGCCTTGTTTACCAAACCTTCGACATAGCGAAGCTGTTCTTCGGCAATCTCAGCAAGAGCATCTGCATCCTCAGCGGTACGTTCAGCAACCTCACCAACCTCCGCAAACACTTCCTGCAGCATATTCGTGAGTTGCTGCGAGAAATCTAGCTTGCCGTGCTCATTGAACATATGAATCGCCAGGCCGCGAACCAAACCGGCAACTCGGTGGCTGGCGTCGTGATCGAGCCCTCGGCTCTTCGTGCTGACCTGAATCGGCTGAGCGACGGTATCCCAGTTCTTCACAACCTGAATCAACTGGTTCACCATGGGGGCCAAGGTGGAATCGGACCGTTCCGCATCGACGGCGGCTCGCAGTTTTTCAACGAGGGCTTTTATGTTTCCTTCTTCCTTATCAAGGAAGCCCTGTGCTTCGACCTCATAAGAATCAACGAGGTCGGCTATTAGAATAGGGCCATGTTCCTCGCCATCATCAGTCGCGGACTCGACGGCAACGGTGACTGCCTCCACGAGTTCTTTTGGGGAAAGATTGTCGAGGGCCGACTTGATGACCTGGCGATAGTGTCTCCGCCGTTCCTGGATTTCAGCTTCGACGGCAGAGAGATCCGACACTTCCGGAAAACCGGAAACAACTCGTTCCTCGTTGATGATCACGCTCAGCTCATCGGCGTCGAGGTCCTCAAATGCCCATGAGATTTCGAGAATCCATTCCGCCACGTCATCGGCATTGTGGTCAGACAAACGAGCGAGTCCTGCTGCAAGCAGATTCGCCCGAGCAATTGACGACAGGTTATCGACGGCGAGCAAATCCGCTGGCGAAGACTCGAGAAGCGACAGCACTTCTCCCACACGCTTTGGCCCTATGCCTGGCAGCCAGGCGACTTCAGCGGAGAGCCTTTTACGAGGGTTCGTCAACTCCGAACGCGCCTCCATACACTCGCTTGAGGCGAGCAAAAGGCTGCGTTCATCAGCCAGTTCCATGATTCGCCGACGGTTATCGCGGGGGCTGGCATTTAGAATGTGAAAAGGATTTTGTAATAGGTCCATGCTCCCTCCGGTTACTTGTCATCCCAGACGAATCCGATGCGTCTGCTTTTTTTCTCTTGGTCTTTAGGAAGGCTCTTCAACGCGGCCTCAATGCTCTGTTGATCGAGTTCTGTCTTCCCGGCCTTGGCAGCAAGCCGTGCGGCCTCGCGTATGACAAAAGCCGAATCGGAGAGCGCCTTGCCCGTGAGAGCATCGAGGATCTTGTCCACGTTAAGGCCGTCGGCCTTCGGTAGTTTGCTCAAAAGTGAGTTCACCAGCGATGCCACTTCTTCCCGCGACGGCATGCCCACCTCGATGATGTGGTCGAAACGTCCGCGACGCAGAATGGCCGGATCGATCATCTCGATCAGATTTGTCATAGCGATTATCAGTACCTTGTTTTTGATGGCCTCCGGAATCCGCCGAAGGAATTCCGCTACCTCCTCGACGTGATGCAATCCGGACGAGCTGCCGGAGCGCCTATCCGACAGGAAAGATTCCATCTCGTCGATCACGACGACGGATGGAGCCCCATCAATTGCCTTGTCAAAAACCTCGGAGATCTTCTTGCTGGTTTCGTGAATGTAGGGGCTGCCGACGCTGTTGGAATCAATCGAGTAGCTGGGCCAATCGATAAACTCGACAAGCCGCTCCACGGCAAAAGTCTTGCCACAACCCGGCGGCCCGTGGAGGACGATGGCGGAAGGGAAATCGATACCCAAAGCCTGATATTTCTCGGCATTGAAGATGATGTCGATGACGTGCTCGTTGAAAAACTCCTCAAGCTGAGGCCGTCCTGGAAGTTTGAAAACCTTGGCCTTGGCTGATTCTTCAGGCGTTTGCGGCTGTTCAGGTTCGGTTGCCTCCTTGGCAATAGCGGCCTTCGCGTCGCTCTTAGCTTGAGAGGTGGGCTTGCGCTTGGCCAGTAGGCCCGCATCAGCTGGTACGGTAAACCCCGCGGCCTTTACGATTTCGGCCAGATCGCCAGCAGGCATCCACCCTTTCAAAGTGGTCAAACGCCTGAAGGATTCTGTGGAGATAACGACCCCTCCGGTGATCCAGGTACCCAAAACCACTTGATCATCGACGTGGGGTTTCAGCGTCCAGGCGGGGAGAAGTCGGGAGTACTGCTCCACATAAACAGCATCATGAAAGGAGGCATCCTCCGATAATTTCCGAGACTCTTTGAGGGCGAAGGCAAAGGCCAGTGCATCAACCTTGCTTTCCGGGGATTTCCCATTCTCAACCGCCGTCAGGGTGTACTTCTTATGGCTGCTCAGGCTCCGGAATGTTTCACTCCCAAAAGCGACATCCCCGAACAAGGATTCATCGAGGAAGCCGAATTCATCCCACTTTTGCGTAAGTTCCGGACGCGTAAGCAGGATATTGTTCGAGCCATTGGTATCGAAAATCTGCCACTCGTCGCCTGCATAGAGGAGAGACCGGATTTTCGATCCGTCCGGCAACTCAAAGCCTTTAGGCAGCCATAAGTCCTTCGCCATAAATCATCCCCTGATAATGTTGGCTACATCGAACATCTCGTTGTCGGGGCCGCCGCCGATCTGAATCATCGAAAGCTGGGCGACAACGGCGCGAAGCTTTTCAATGTCATCGGAGCGCATGAGTTGCGTGCCGATCTGGGCGAGTTCCTCGAAACGGTGCTTGTCGGCAAACAGGTGGGGCGAGTTGACCATCGATTTGAACCGCTCGACCACGAACCAATCCTGCCGCCATAGGATCTCGAAGTTTTTGCCTTTCAGCTCATCAAGGTGGTGTTCAAAGTCTTTGTCATTTCGGTCGATTGAGCGCTGTGCAGTCTTTGCCAGATTGTCAAAAGCCGACGCCTCTGATGGACGGGCATGTTGGCGGATATACTCATCAAAGAAGGAAACGACGCCATCGAGATCAATCTGTCGGATTTCCTTCAGATGCTCCTTTCGGACCTGGGCAAGAAGTTTCCTTGCCTCGAGAACCTTCTCCATGGCCTCTTGGGACTTCTCGGTCTCAGCTTCCTCTGGATCGAGCGAGACAGCAGATTCAAGCTTCTGACGCGCTTGTTCCAGCTTCGGGTTGTCCACCACCTCGTTGATTTCGTCGATGCGATTCAGCGTTCTTTCGCCTTCCTCGACAACCATGACGGCCGCGGCGGTGTAGTCGAGCTGACCCTCTTGGCGTGAATAAAAGTTCTTACCGGAGTGGAAGGTGCCGCCGATGCAGGGTACGGAGACCTCAATGTTGATGTTGCCGGAGTCCAAGATCTCATATTCGCATTCCAGATCGGCACCGGCGGGAATCACGCCGTCATCGAAGTCGGAGCCGGAAATCTTCAACACCCCGATGGGGCGGTTGTCGGTAATGGGGTCTTCGATTTCGCCTTCCCATAGTTTCAGGTTGAGCGATCCCGAGGCACCGGATTTGAGCGACTCAGCGGCCTTGAATACCTTTTTGCCCTTCTTGGGCAGCGAGTCACCCGAGCGAACCAGATAGTCGAGAACGGGGTGACCGCCAAGTTTCTCCAATACTTCAATGCCAACCGAGTGAGAGGCTGGAATTGCATCCACTGAGGCAGCGGTTCGGGTAATGACGATATTGTCCTGTTGCAGAGCAATGGGTCCGCCTACAGAATCGAAAACAAATACCTTGAAGGTGTTGTCACCAGCTTTTGTCAGGGTGACGTCGATGGTTGCGCCATGCTTGAGAGGCAGGCGGCCTGAGGTCCAACCAGTGTCGACGCAGTCGACCTGAAACTCTGAACCAGATGCTGCTTGCCCAGCGAGCTGCACAGCTATCTTCGCTTTAACATTCGGAGTACGAGCAATGTAATTGAAAGATAGTTCCAGTCCTCCACCGGAGGAGATTTGACCTCGGGTGCTTTTTCGCGATCGGTTCTGGGAACCCCAGTCTATAGATTCAGCGAAAAGACTAGCTCCTTCGGCCACAGCTGTCATTGGATTCACATCGGTATTTCCAGGTATTCCAAGCTCATAAGCAACCTTATCTCTCAGAGGCTTGTAATTGGTTGGACCACCCACAAACACAATTCTCTCAAGGTCATGAGGAGAGAGCCCAGCTTTATTTAAAGCCTCGCGAGCTGAGTTGACCGATTCAGCTACGCGCTCTGCAATTAAATTATCGTAAGTTTCACGTTTTAATTGGATATCGAGATAGATTTCATCTCCGCTCAGATCTCTAACTCGTGTTTCAGTTTCTGAGAGACTAATAACAACTTCCTCGCGCGCTGAAAGTTCAATTTTTGCGCGCTCGGTAGCCCAGGTAGCCAGTCTGATGAGAGATTTATAACTAGGATTCACAGAAAAGTCTTCTGGGAGGTCAAACTTTTCAAGTAACCAAGGACGAACCACATTATCGACTAATACTCGATCGAAGTCCCGACCACCGCACATAGCTATGCCACCATGAGCAAGAAGATTTACCCTTCCTCCAATACTTTCTGCAATGGCAATATCGAGCGTGCCGCCACCCAAATCATAAATTAGAAACATTCCATCTGTATTTCGAGCACGCATGACACTCATTACTGCAGCTACGGGTTCCTGCATAAGTGCAACTTTCCCGATCCCGGCCATACTAGCAGCCTGCATTGTTGCGTCTTTCTGCATCTGGTTAAATGCTGCCGGAACAGTTATTACAGTCCCCGTATCAGAATCATTTCTAATCTCTTCTGGCAAGTACCCGAACAACACTTTTAGTACTTCAGCTGAACATTCCTCGGGAGTCTTGGTAAGATTTACTGCAGATAACTGAATTGGCGTACTTGTTCCCATCACACGCTTGAATAACATCGCTGAGTTGTCTGGGCTATGCGGTGCAGAATCGTAAGCTCGCTTACCAACATATTTATTGCCACGACGATCAATATAAATAGCTGATGGCGTAACATCATTCTGTTCAGGACTCTTCCAGATGCGGGTTTCGGAACCGTCATAGGAGCAGATCGCGCTGTTTGTTGTACCCAGATCAATACCAACGAAATTTTTCATAGTTCCACCTTCCTCAAAGTGACCGTTCCTGTCTTAACCAAACCTTCTTTCCCCATAATGATCGGCTCGAGCATCTGATCGACCTTCAAGGCATCCTTCGTATCGAACTCTTCGATATTCAGCGGAGTGGCGGCCATGCCGGGATCGAAGGGATGCCCTTCGACGTTGACGATGCGCAGATCCGCTTGCTCAAGGGCTTCTTCGACCTTTTTGATAAACCAGCGGAACTGGCTCTTGTACCGGTTCTGTTCCCCAGCATCGAGTTTCATCAGCAGACGGTCAAACACCCGGCCAAAGCGCCAGGACTCAACCGCCATGCTGATCACTGAATCCCTCATGGCCTCGGGGGTCGTTGTGGTTTGCTCAGAGTCCGCCATTAAAGTCTCCTATGAATTGTTGTTCTTATTTCCGTTTCTGAAAATCAAATGGGCTTGCTTGATTTCTCAAATTTTTGCGGTATCCAATCCCGCCGCCTTCAAGCGCTGAGTCAGATTCCGCATCTTGCTAAATTCCGTACCGAAACTACCTCGCAGGCCAACTCTCTCACAAAACTCTTTGGCTGTGATGTTCTTCAACTCATCAGCATATTTGATCATTTGCAGATGTAGCTCAGCAGTGTATTGATTGCGAGGGGCATCACTAAGTGCACTCTTTATTTGCGCAAAAATTTCGTATTCGTTCACTCTGGAACTCCAGCATTTGACGGACACACTATATAAATTAGCTAAATTATATAACAACTGTAAGCGTCCGGCAATCTACACCTAGCTTTTGATATTCCAAGGCAGTAAATCATCGATTTGGCAACCCGGTTTGCAGATTTGGGTTAAACAATAG
>NZ_CAKZMP010000207.1 GCF_937128705.1 uncultured Kiloniella sp.
ACCCAGGCTACGCGCCGCTGTTAAGACAGGCGTTCCGATCGGAAAATCACCACGTCGACCAGAAGGGGTAAATACGATATGTGCATTCTTTGCCACGGATCTCTCCTTGTTCCTTTGCCCCTTGTTAGCGTTCTTATCCGTGTTGGCGTATGACGCGTGGGGCTTTGTGTTTAACTTTAGGATCTTTGTTGGAAATAGGGAAACTATAACCGAGACTAAAGCGAATTGTTTTTAAGTAAAAAGGCCCCCTTCGTAAATAAAATGAAGAGAGCCTTTTAATAAATACCAACTGTTCGCTGGAACTCGTTAGGCCCGTTTGCGTCTGTTACGACGCTCTCCACGTGCACTAACCTGACCTTCTGGGGCTGGCTCGCGGTATTTAGCGATCCACTTCAGACAGTCTTGATCTTTTGCAAGCAGAACGTCAGAAGCACGGATACCGGCCAGTTCTTCTTCGTGTAATGGGTTCATGATGGCGGATGTCATGCCCGCCGCTGCTGCCATGGCAAGGAAGTGTGCGTTCATGGCGTGACGGTTTGGCAGACCAAATGAGATGTTGGATGCGCCACAGGTGGTGTTCACACCAAGCTCTGTTTTCAGACGGTGGAGCAGGGCAAAGACCTGTTTCCCGGCTGTGCCCATAGCACCAATTGGCATCACCAGTGGATCAACAACAACGCGGTCGTGTGAGATACCGTGATCGGCAGCACGTTGGACAATCTTTTTGGCCACTTCATAACGTACGTTCGGATCTTCAGAAATACCGGTTTCGTCGTTGGAGATCGCAACAACTGCTGCATCGTATTTCTTCACAAGCGGTAGAACGCGCTCAAGAGATTCATCTTCACCGGTAACAGAGTTAACAAGCGCACGACCTTTATATACTTTCAGACCAGCTTCCAGTGCATCAATGATAGAAGAATCAATGCAAAGGGGAAGATCAGTCAGGCCCTGAACAAGTTGAATGGTTTCGGCGAGGATTTTTGGCTCGTCAGCAAGCGGAATACCTGCGTTGACGTCCAGCATGTGTGCGCCTGCGGCAACCTGTGCCAGACAGTCTGCTTCCACACGGCTGTAATCACCGTTGGCCATTTCTTCTGCAAGCTTTTTACGGCCTGTTGGATTGATCCGCTCGCCAATAATACAGAAAGGATCATCAAAACCAATCGCGATCTCTTTGGTCGCTGAACTAAGGATCGTACGGGTCATATCGGTGCGTCTCCGGTAAAGTAGCGGCTTGCAGGTCAAGCCATATGTTCTAAATTATGTATAGGACTTATATCAGAATTGCCTCTGCCGAATAGTCCTTTCAGGTAACTATTCGGCTATAGAAGCGACAAAGTTACAAGTTTTAGCAATATTATCCGATATCACGGTTAACCTTGAACCCTTTGCCTTTGGGGTCGACTGTAAAGTCGCCGTCAGTAACAGCATAGCTCCAAGCAGCAGATTTTTTCATACCGCCCAATGGATACATATGAACTTTTTTGATGCCACAATTCGGGTCTTCTGCGTGATAGCGGGCGAGGTCCATAACCAGTTTGTCCGGCGCATTGACGGTCATAAGTTTGGCGATGTTTTTAGCTTGTCGGGTCAGAACACGCATGGAAGAGCCAATGCCACAAGCTTTTGCGTGGTTCATGAGCGTTTTTAGGGTTGCCAGTCCGGGGACGCCAAGATGTATCGGAAGTTTGTTGCCTTCAGCTTGAATTTTTTTGTCCCAGGCAATGATCGGTTCTGCTTCGAAGCAGAACTGTGTGGCAATGTACATGTAAGCATCTGTTTGCTCTTTGAAGGCGTTCTTCCATGCAATAGCTTCACGCAGACCAACTTCGTTGATGTCAGGGCTTCCTTCTGGATGGCCGGCCACACCAATTGATTTTATACCGTATTTGTCAAAAAGTCCCGTTTCCATCAACTGCATTGAGCTTTCGAATTCGCCAAGTGGTTTGTCAACGGCCCCACCAAGAGCAACAGCGTGTTCAATGCCAACTTCGCCCTGTAGGGTTTTGAGGTATTCTTCAAAATCATTACGAGATCGAATAGAGCGCGCAGCAAAGTGTGGAAGGGGGATGAAACCTTCGTCTTTGAGGCGTTTCGACGTTGAAACGGTATCAGCAAAGTCAGAGCCGGGAAGAAAGGTGACAGCAATTTCTGTACCTGGGCGAAGGTGCACACGATAATCGGGTGTCTTTGCCGCTGATCCCGGTGTGGTTTCAATTGTAAAACCAGTCATGAAGTCGATGATTTGTTGTTTTACGACTTCTGGATTGAACTCTGTACTCATCTCATTAAACCTAAATGGGCGTTAGTCTTTAGCTTAACTGGCGACTTAACTATCGTTGGAAAGACCACCGTTTTGAACGAGGGCGTCTAATTTTTCGTCGGTGTATTCATTTTCGATCTTTGTTGCCATGGCTTGTGCTTCGGCATCCAGATTATCCCCGCAGTCTATGGGGGCGCTTCTGCGCCAGTGTTCCAGATATGAATCACTGTCTTTAAGTTTGGCTTTCATCGCGGCGCGGTCGATTGCTTTTTCAAAGCGTTCGTGTAACTGAATTTTCGCGTTTTTGCGCCCTGCTTTAACGATAACCTGCGCAGGGATATCCCGCCAATAAACAAGTGTTAATTTTGCCAATGTAAATCTCCTAGTTGATGGCAGACATAAAACTGCTCAACTCACCGTATCCCGTAAATTTGTATTGATATTCCAAGCCAATTTTTTCGGCTGCTTGCTGTGCCAACTCTTGAAGTTTCTGGTCTTCTGTCTGAGCCAGATACACAAGTTTTGTGTAGTTGCCAAAATACATTGGTAAAAGTTCAGGGTGTTTTGCAATGCCCATTCCTTCCATAATCAAGGTATCAAAATGTCTAACGAGATAATCTGTTAGGTAAAAACATGTGATGTCATCTTCATGCATCTGATCAAAGGCATCTAGGCCTGTGAAAAAAGCATAACAGTGGACGCCATCAATGCGTTTGACGCCTTCCTCTTCCAGAACTCTGTCCAGTTCACCGCCAGTACCGCAATCGCCATAAACGACAACAATATTTCCGTAAATATCTTTGTTTTCTTGGATTTTGTTACGGACGCCCTCTGGAATTTTATCTGGCGTGTTGTGCCAGATTGCTGGAAGACATGTAATCTCGAGATGATTCCAGCTATTCAGTTTATTAAGGGCAATAATTTCTTTGGCAACTGCGCCACATGCGATAAGGAGAGTTTTACTCTCCTTATCGTCGATGTGGGTGTTTATATCGGACATCGTCCTGAACTATTCGGCTTTTTAAGCTTGGTTATGTCGGCGTTGCATGGCTTCTTTCGCCATTTCAACGGCCACAGCAGCGTCTCGGCAGTAGTGATCTGCACCAATAGCTTCACCAAAAGCTTCGTTAAGTGGTGCCCCACCAACCATTACGACATAGTCGTCACGAATGCCTTTTTCTTTCATGGTGTCAATAACGACCTTCATGTAGGGCATTGTGGTTGTCAAAAGTGCGGACATACCTAGGATATCTGGTTGGTGTTCTTCTAGAGCTTCTAGATACTTCTCAACCGGGTTGTTGATGCCTAAGTCTATAACTTCAAAGCCAGCACCTTCCATCATCATAGATACTAGATTTTTTCCAATATCATGGATGTCGCCTTTAACAGTGCCGATAACCATCTTGCCAAGTTTTGGTGCACCGGTTTCAGCCAGAAGAGGACGAAGAATGCCCATGCCGCCTTTCATGGCGCCTGCAGCAAGAAGAACCTCTGGTACGAAAAGGATGCCGTCGCGGAAGTCAACACCGACAATGCGCATGCCTTCCACCAAAGCTTTGGTCAGAACATCATATGGGGCCCAGCCGCGTTCCAGAAGAATATTCACAGCTTCCAGAATTTCGTCTTTCAGACCATCATAGAGGTCATCATGCATTTGCAAGACAAGTTCGTCATCATCAAGCGTGCGCAGATCTAGATCATCTTCTTCAGACATGTCCGTATACTCTCATACCAAGGTTATATTTATTAGGGGAGCGATTATGCGACGCCACATATTTTATTCGCATGACCCCATGTATAACATTTATATAACTGTAAAAATTCCGCTTTGCATGTTCGATATGCGACGCTCATTTTTCCTTTGACGAAATAATGACAAACATTTGTTTGAAACGTCATGATATTGTAACGCATATACGCCCATTTTTAACTATTTAATAAGTCTTGGTCTGTAGATGTGATCTAGACGTTAAGTGGCCGGATGGCTCTGGGTCCTTTCTTGGGGATTTTCTTGGTATCTAATAAGGTATTAAATGCGCGCGTATATCGCAGTGTAATCATAAGTTTTGAACCCAATTGGGATTCTTACCAATTGAGATTCTTAATCGTAAATGATTACAGGTTAGAGTGAGGGATTTATTGTGATAAAGGGCGATGTGGAGCTGTTTGAGGCGACTGAAGGTGAGGACGGGGGGAGGAGCCGTGGGCTTACAAGAACTCTTTCTGTGCGTCGGTTACGTGTTCGGGCAATTCAACTGAACGTTGCCGCCTTTATTTTTTCAGCTCTATTAATTGGTTTATGGATAAATAGCACCTATAAGGAAGTATCCAGCGAAATTGATCAGCAAGTTCATACGGCTTTAAACCGTATTGCTTCCCCGTTAACACTTTTTCTCAAGAACATAGATGATGAAATTCCTCTGAGCAGTCGGCGTTCTGGGTTTGATAATGTTCAGTTTGTATCGATTTTAAATGCGGGTGGAACAATTGTTCTCGGGGATAAGTCTATACCTTTACCGCCTGAGCCAGAGCTCAAGTCTCTAGTTGAGAGAGTTGACTTGGATCGTGCCGCAGGGATCAGTTTACCATTTCAAGTTAACGATGAATGGTATGCAACAGTACTGCGCGAAATCAAGAGTAATGGTGACGAGGGCAGATCATATGTTGCATCGACTTTTCGTGTGCATGACTTTATGACGCGTTGGGCTGTTCTTGGCTTGCCCAAAAGATCACTGGTTTCAATTCAAACTGATACAGGTCGTTTGTGGCTAGACGATAATTTTTCCGGTGATTTAATCGGGCGAGAAACGCCTTATAAGCTAAATGAATTAGCCAAAAATGATGATGCCTCTGTTCTTGATCTTGATGGGGTAGAGCGGATTGTCATGAGCAAAGAGATTCACCATTTTGGTTTATCCGTCGTCATTGGTATTCCCGCTGATTATATCGAGGTCGTATGGCGTGATCGTTACTCTGCATCGGTTGGTTTTGCATTGGCGGCTAGCCTTGTCTTGATAATTGCCCTTTATCTGGGGGGGCGTGTTTTTGTTACGACGGCTCAGCGTCGGGATGGTGCGGTGCTTGCCCTTAAAGATAGTGAACGTCGATTTCGAGATATTGCAGGTGCGGCGACGGATTGGTTTTGGGAAATGGGGCCAGATTTGCGCTTTACTTTTGTGTCCCAACTTCAGGAATGGAATTTGTTGGGAAAATCCTTTAGTGATGTAAAGGGGGATGGTCTGACAGATGAGAGCTTCTTAAAGATATTGAAATCACGGTCTTCTTTTCGTGACCTCGAGCTTGTTGTGCCTGATTTGGCTGGTGTGTCGCGTATACTGCGATTAAGCGGTGTTCCTGTTTTTGACAAAAAAGGCGAATTTAAAGGCTATAGAGGGGCAGGAAGTGATGTAACAGAACGCAGAAAAGAGCAGCAAAAAATGGCAACTGCTCATGCGCGATTGTTTCGTGCGTTCGAAAGTTTTTCGGGAGCTGTCACTCTTTACGATGAAAATGATAAGCTGGTTGCATTCAATCGTCGTTTTCAGGAAATTTTCTTCCCCGGACGCCCCATGGCAATTCGGGTGGGTATGACCTATGAGGATGTCTCAATTTCCTATGTGAATACCGGCCAGGACCCTTTGAGCGTTGAGAAACGCGAGAGTTATATTAAGGCGATGATGTCGCGTCGGGGAAAAAGAAATCGGGAATTCCAGTTCTCTGAAGATTCTTGGCTGAAAATTACCGATCATAAGACCCCGGAAAATGATTTATTTACTGTTTATACCGATATTAGTGACTATAAAGCTCGTGAAGCGGAGCTAATGGATCTTAGTCGTGAAAATCATCGGTTGGCCGCTGCTGTAAGCTCAACAGACGCGGGGGTTATCATCGCAGATGCGCAGGAAGATAACCGTCCAATAATCTACACAAACCCTGCTTTTACAAAGTTAACGGGCTATACAAACAGGGAAATACCCTATCTCCATTCTGGTTTCCTGCAGGGGGATGATACTGATCCTCATGTACGGCATGTTCTGGAAACGAGCTTAAATGAAAATCGTCATGCCCGTGTTGATATGCTGAACTATCATCGGGATGGTCATACGCTTTGGAACCAAATTGATCTCAGCCCAATTTTTGATGACGATGGCAAGATTCAGTATTTCGTCTGTGTGATGCAGGACATTACAGAGCAAAAGCAGGTAGAAAAAGAACTAACTGTTCTCAAAGAAAGTGCCGAGTTGGCAAACAGGGCGAAATCAGAATTTATGGCCTTGATGAGCCATGAGCTTCGTACGCCATTGAATGCAATTCTCGGGTTCTCTGAGATTTTAGCAAATGAAATGTTCGGTCCTCTTGGTAGCCCTCGGTATAAGGACTATGCGCGGGATGTGAATGAATCAGGCAGCCATCTGCTTGAACTTATCAATGACATTCTGGATCTGTCGAAAGCAGAGGCGGGTAAAATTGAGCTTCACGAAGAACATTTTGACATTAACGATGTTGTGCAACGCTGTCATAAAATGTTGTCTGGCCGTGTTGAGCAGGCAAGCTTGAGTGTCTTGCTGCAGCTTGAAACAGGACTTCCAAGTCTTTGTGGTGATGAGCGTCGGATAAAACAGATTTTAATCAACCTGATTTCCAACGCCATCAAGTTCACACTACCGGGGGGGGATATAACGATCGCAAGTCACGTATCTGGCCGCGGCTTAGAGCTATCGGTTATGGATACAGGAATCGGCATGTCATCTAGTGAAATACCTAAAGCTTTGGCGCCTTTTGGTCAGGTTGATTCCAGTCTTAGCCGCAAGCACGAAGGGACGGGGCTTGGGTTGCCGCTATCCAAGCGATTGGCGGAATTGCATGGGGCTGAGTTTCTACTTGAAAGTGAGCCCGGTGTGGGAACAACCGTGACGTTGGTATTCCCTATTGAGGCTCAAAGATTGACGGCCTAGATCAAGCAGCGTGTTACTATTCCAATATTAGTGTAATAATCCCTGCTGTAATGAGGGCTATCCCAATTAACTCTATACGTTTTAGGCGTTCTTTAAAAAACAAGTAGCCAATAATCAGGGTGAATATAAGTTCTACCTGTCCAAGTGTCCTGACGTGCGCTGCATTCTCTAAGGTCATTGCGGCAAACCATCCCGCAGAACCAAGCATACCTGTTAATCCAATCCAGATCGCAGCTTTCCAGCTTTGAAGGACTCTGATGAATACATTGGGGGACGTGCTTAATATATAGCCCCCCATTATGAGGGTTTGAAAGCCAGTTACCCACACCAGTGTATAGGCTGACTGAATGGCAAATCCGCCTTCGCCCAATGATAGTGATGCCGCGCGATAGGATACGGCGGATACGGCGAAAAGTCCGCCAGCAACGAGCCCGGGGAGGATGCTTCTGTCTGTTGTTATTGCCCTTAACACTCGGGTTATAAATCTTGTGCTTTTGGTAAAAGGTGCTGAGGTGTCTTGTTTCTTTTTCTGATAGAGAGCAAGCACACCAACCAAACTTATTATGATGCCCGCGACAGCTTGAATGGATAGGTTGTCACCCAAGAGAACAAAACCAAACAGGGCCGTCTGGATGGCTTCTGTTTTGGTCAGGCTGGTGCCAACGGCAAAATTTCTTTGTCCAAATAGCCAAACAAGAAGAAAGGTTGCGAGTATTTGTGCAATTCCCCCCACCGCGCCGTAGCTTAAGAAGGTTACGTTTATTGGTGGAAGCAGGTTCGTGTCGGAGCTTTGGAAATTAAGTAAGGCAGTCAAATATACCCAAGTAAAGGGAACGGCATAGAGAAAACGTGCGTAGGTCGCACCTGTTGTATCCAGCCGACCTTTAAGGTGCTTTTGCAGAGCTGTGCGAATATTTTGAAATAGCGCAGCGGCAACTGTGATGGGAATCCAGAGTTCCATAATTTCGATCTTGTTTAAGTATGCTTATGTGTATTGGCTTTGTGCTTTAAAAAACACCTTTAATTCCATAAAATCAATTTCGTAATAATTTTGCCAACACTAAGAATATCTAATATGAAGTCGCGTAATCTGTTGCACCCTCTTTCTGCAGTGCGTGCCTTTGAGGCTGTAGCTCGATTACGAAGTATTTCTTAGGCGGCTATAGACCTTGGTGTAACACAACCTGCTATTCGTAAGTAGGTGAAGAAGCTTGAAATTATATTTATGAGGAAGCCGTGCCTTGGGAAATCCGCATGTGTTCTTAGTTAAGAGGTCGTTGCTATCTCTAGTGACTAACAGTTGGCGGTCGCTAATGTTTTTTAAGCAATATTTTTAGCTAGGCGAATACTTCGCTTATGGGATTGCTTTGATTCTCCTGCAATAGATTAATCTCTTTAACCATTTTAATGGTAAGAATGATAGAGATAATTGAAACGATATTGCTGGAAAAGAATATGCGGTCTGCGTTAATCAGTTCGTGTGGTTCAACTGCTGAGTCAGTTATTTTGAGGCTGATTTGGGAGAATAAATTATCTGCAATCCAAGCGACCCACCATAACTTCAAAAATAAAGGGGTCGTGTGTGTGTGATTGTAGTCTGGTCCTAATTTACTGGCCTTCCAAATCTCTGCTGGAATTTTATAAGACTTCCAGAGATTTGCGATTGGAATAAAGAACCAGCCAACAGACCAGCCTGGTGTATGTCTAATTTTTCCTTGGGTGAAAGTGTGACTGTTAGAATTAGTACGATAGATCCACATGAAAAATAAAACGATGTAAAAAATAAATGCTAAGGCAGATGCAAGATTAAGGATTTCAATCCATAAATCATTATTAGCTATGCGTGAATCGAGCTGCTCTGTTGAATTGTAATTACCACGTTTTATGTCTTCTAGTAAGGATAATTCAAAAAGTGTAGCTATTTGCACTGCCACAAGAGATGCAATTGCAATGTAGCTTGCCAGTAAAACTTGATTTGAGCGTTTAGAAATATTTTTGAATTCGATGCTAGTAGGCATAGGAATGTCTTTATATCAATGATTAAGGGTAAATTTATCACTGAGTATGGTAGGTTGGCAATAATATTCAATATAGAGATAAGAAACAAAAACGGCGCCACTTGGGCGCCGTTTTTTATGTGATCCTGATGATTTTCACTAGCCTACAAAAGCTTTCTCAACAACGTATTCACCTGGTTTGCTGTTGGCGCCTTCGCTTAGGCCTGCTTCTTCGCAAAGCTCAGCACAGGATTTAAGCATTTCCATAGAGCCGCAGATCATGACGCGGTCTGTTTCAGGGTTCAGAGCTGGTGTCTCAAGATCCGTTGTGATTTTTCCAGAGCGGAAGAGTTCAGGAATCCTACCGCGGCGAACAAAGTCTTCGCGCGTTACTGAGTTATAGTATCTCAGCTTTTCAGAAACCATTTCGCCAAGAAATTCGTGCTCATAAAGGCTTGAAACGAGCTCTTCGCCGTATTTTAATTCTTCTTTATAACGGCAGCTATGAATCAGGATAACTTCTTCGAATTTGTCGTAAGTTTCCGGATCACGGATAACGCTGGCAAAAGGTGCAAGTCCTGTACCTGTTGACATCATGTAAAGACGCTTGCCGGGAACCAGTGCATCAAGGACCAGCGTTCCGGTTGGTTTTTTGCCCAAGAGAACCATGTCGCCAGGTTTGATATTTTGTAGGCGAGATGTAAGCGGACCGTTTGGAACTTTAATGGAATAAAGTTCGATCGTTTCATCCCAGGCTGGGCTGGCAATAGAATAGGCACGCAAGAGTGGTTTGCCGTCAACCATAAGGCCAATCATGACAAATTCACCTGTACGAAAGCGAAAAGCTGCTGGACGTGTGATTTTAAAGGAAAACAGCGTGTCCGTGTGGTGGGTAACAGACAGTACAGTTTCACCGGTTACCGATTTAGGTAACGGCTTTTCAGTGGTTGCCATGGTATCACCCGGTGTTGGATCCGCTATTGCCAATTGCTCAACAGTCATTAACTGCTCCTGATTCCTTACTATGACAGCGTGGCTCGTAAAAGCCTTTGCTACAAATTCGTTCATCTGTGGCCGGGAATTCTATTCCCAGTCGGAATAAGCACTAAATAAATTGCCTTTTGATTGAGGCATTTATTTAGTGCTTATCAGTGCGCTGACAGACGTGTTGTCGGGCACACCCTTATAATCTCGCCTGTGGTGTCATGTAATTTGGGACGAGTATGTATCATACATATAGTGTTTTGCATATTACATTTAAGTTTGATTTAACATAGTTGACAGTAATATCAAGGACAATATCCAAATAAATTGTGTTGTATTTTATTTCTGCAAATTAACTAACTGATATAGAATGTTAAACAATTAACACTTAATTGGTGTTGATTGTGTGATGTTGGGTGCGGTAAATCGTAGCACTTGCTTTCTCGGTTTGTTGAATTCGTGATTCGCGGGTTGAATTTCACCTCAAGTCATCTCTGCCATGTGGTTCTTTCCAATCAAGGTCTGGCATCACAGGGATAATATTGAATGGGTTGTTCGACGTATCATTTTGGAAACTGGCTGCTACAATAGTTGGGAAGTTAACGGCGCTTTCGATCAATTGTGTTTGGTATAAATCTCTCGTGTAGGCCCATAAGTTTGGGTAGTCGATTAGCCGTTTTTTTGTGCATCTGTGCAATGTGTAATACACGAGGTCAAACCTGATAAGGGTTGTGAATAGCTTCCAGTCAGATGCGGTCTGATTGTTTCCAAAAAGAAATCGTTTTTTCGTAAGTATCAGTTCCAGTCTGTCCAGAGTATCGAACACAAGTTCAACAGCTTGGTTGTAAGCATGTTGGCTTTGGGCAAAGCCTGCTTTGTAAACGCCGTTACTCAGCCCGTTATATATCCAGCTCTCTGTGGCGAGCATCTCTTCTATAAGTGCGGACGGATAGTAAGTCAGGCGGCGTTGACCTTCTGTCTCAACTTTATCGAGTGCAAGCATGATTTGGGATGACTCATTGGAAATGATTTGTTGAGTCTGGCAATCCCAGAGGACAGGCACAGTGGAGCGACCGGTATAAGTATGATCACTTAAAGTGTAGAGCTGATGTAGATGGTGTATTGTCTGGTTGGATCCGGGGATCTTCCATTCGCTTCCACCATTTATTGCATATCCTTCCAGACGGGGACCATGAGCGATATGAAGGGGAATATGTTTGTCCAATTTTTTCAGATGACGCATTAGCATGGGTCTTTGCGACCATTGGCAACTATTCGACCCAATAAGCCAATAGCGACCTGGTGAAGTGGCAATATTGTCAATGACATCTGTTGGGATTTCACCATTATATTTACTTTCAGGGCGAATATATGCACCGCCATGAATGATGTCATCTTTGTCAGTCCATTGTCCTTTATGCAGCATACCCATGTGACTCGCCTTCTTTCTTAGAAAATTATTATATCTATTTGATATTTTGTATTATTTCTTAATTTATGATTTTCGTTGTTTTAACGTTTCAATTCTTTTAATGGATTTTTTGAATTTACACTGTTCACAAAATCAATGATTTTGGTCTATAAAATAACCCATGAAAAATTTACCACTAAATGCTTTACGGGCTTTTGCAGCTGTCTACGAAACAGGTGGTATAAGGCCAGCCGCGCGGCTCCTTGAAATCACACATTCATCCATTAGCAAGCATGTTCAGGAATTGGAGGCATGGATCGGCGTTCCTTTGATCGATCGCGAACAAGGCGTGAGAACAATTAAGTTCAGCCCTCAAGGGGAAGATATAGGGCGCGTTGCACTTGAAAATCTAAATGATATAGCAAGTGCCGTAGAGGCCGTTCGGGAGAGCAAACAAGGAAATGCTGTAACAATCTCAACGACGCCGTCCTTTGCTGCACGGTGGTTGCTTCCCAGGTTGCAAGATTTTAATGCGACTTTCCCGTGGATAGAGCTGTCCATTGTTGTCGATCAGAAATTAAACTTTGCCGGCGACCATGGGGCTGATATCGCCATTCGAATGGGGCAGGGGCCTTGGGAAGGGTTGGAATGTACACCATTAATGAATGAGCTGCTTTTTCCGGTAATGAGTACATCATTCTGGCTAAAGGTGGGGCGCCCTACCGAATTATCAGCCTTGGATGGTTTGCCCCTGTTGCATGATCGTGACCCGCAGGCAAGTTGGCAGCGTTGGTTGTCAGAACAGGACGGGTTGGTTTTTGATACACGTGCTGGACCGCGTTTTGCTTCTTCAGATCTGGTGCTTAGGGCGGCAGTGCAAGGCTTGGGAGTGGCGCTGGCACGGGGACGGTTGGTTGAAGACGATTTGGCAACGGGCTTGCTTATCAAACCGTTCGAAGGAAAAGAAGCAACACTTTCCCAGGCTTATTGGCTGCTTCATCCTAAGGGGAAAAAGAAATCGATTGCGATTAGCAAAGTTATTGAATGGCTAAACATGATGTCTGAGCAGGAGTTGCACGAGCCCTGAGGGGGCGTGCAACTCCTTGAAAGACCAGTTATTTCCTTGCAAGCAAGCTATAGAGGCAAAATCTTGTCGTAAAATCGGATTTAACTTATCGGTTAGAGCCTAGAAGACCTGTGGCGCGACATAACTAGGCTTGGTCAGAAAGAAGTTGTGGTTATTGTGGTGTTGTTAGCTGTAAGAGAACTCTGTTCTCGAGTTTTAGAGACTGAAGCTGTTTGCCAAAGTGTTTTTGAATTAGTCTGCCCATTAAGCCTGTTTCTTTTGCCTTTCGAAGCGCTTGTTCCAAAATTGGTTTCAAATGTTTGTTTTCCTTGCGAATATAAAAATGAAAATCTCTGTCATATTTAAATAGAAGATAGGGTTCTATTGCTAGTTTTGGGTAGTGTTTGGCCTCCTGAACTACCTCGGTCACACTGCGGGAAAAATAATGAAATAGACGGTCTGTCATCTCTGGTTTTATATGGAGTAACCGATTGTAAATTGATCCCCAGTCTCCGTCTATAATACGATACGGTAGATTGTTTTCTTTCCATACCTCTTCGTCAAACCAGTTTGCGCCAAAGGCACCAACTTTTTGAGATTTGCGAAAATCTTCAATGGTTTTTATATGGGCGTACTCATTTATGGCATAGGGGGGAATAAACAGAACTCTCTGTCCCATCATCCCGTTTGTCAGATCAATATTGATATCAATGTACTTTTCATTCCGTTCTTTGGACTTCAAAAGCCAGATGATATCAAGATCACCTTTCTCAAACATGATCACTAACCGTTTTTGGGGTAAATCCCCTTTGTTGATCACTTTCAGAGTATGGCCGTTTAATGCCAGAGCAGATATCAAAAGCTCGTGATAATATAGGGATGTGCCTTCTTGCCGTTCATCCATCCTGAGTGCAAAAGTATCGGCCTCGACTATTAATGGAGAAACGAAAAGCAAAAGGGGGAAGAGAAAAAGAGTTCTATAAATTAAACGAAACACAAACAACTGTCTCATCTTGACTGAGATCCTTATCTGCGAGCGTGAAGATATACATAAGCACATGGGTGGCAGGCCCAAATTTTTTTTTAGTATATATAAGATTTGTTACTTATAATTTAATTATCTAAATATGCACAAAATGATGCCTTAAATGGGGCATGAAAAGATTATACTCGATAACTATAAAAAGCATGTTACGTCGTATGTTGAGAGAAAAAGAAGAGAAGCCTTTTTGGAAAACAAAAAAGCTGGCAGATATGACACCCACTGAGTGGGAAAGTCTCTGCGATGGGTGTGGCAAGTGCTGTCTTGTGAAGCTGGAAGACGCCGATACAGAAGAGATTGTTGATACAGATGTTGTATGTAAACTTTTGGATCTTGGAACTTGCCAATGCAGCTTATATGAAACACGCCATAACTATGTACCTGATTGTATCAAGGTCACCGCAGATAATATCGAAACATTGAGCTTCATGCCGCCAACCTGTGCCTATCGCTTGTTGCATGAAGGGAAGGATCTTCCCTGGTGGCATCCGTTGATTACAGGCAATCCAAATTCAGTTCATGACGCCGGAGTATCGGCTTTGGATAAGGTGGTTTCTGAAACAGACGTTGAGGATGCTGATCTGGAAGATCATATTGTGGAGTGGCCTCAAGATCCAAGCCCTCCAGAGCCTTGGGTTCGTTACTCAGAGAGTTGATACGAGGAATAGTCCACTGAAACTTGATGATTTCACAAGTGACCTTGAAAACAAGGGCTTTGTATTGATGGGTGTTTTTCACCCCGAGCCAGATGATCATGTGCCAGATCTATCATCAGGGCAGGTCGCTTTGTCGGTTGTCATGGTCGGGAATATTGGTTCTGGTGATTTCTGGTCAGCCTTTCAAGGGGCTAATGAATATTTGAACGCTGTTCCTGATCCGATGGATAGCTGGACAAAAAGAGTTATTGAACCAATAGCGTCTGAAGCTGGTGGTGAGGCGCTTTTTCCCTCGGATGGTCCTCCCTATCATCCTTTCCAAAGGTGGGCATCGCGTGGTGTAGACCTATTCCCCAGCCCGATTGGTTTATATATTAGCCCCATGTGGGGGACTTGGCATGCTTTACGGGCAGCTATCGCACTTCCGATTAGGCTGGAATTGCCGGTTATGAACGCAGAAGCTGTGAGCCCCTGTTTGAGCTGCATTGAGCAACCCTGTTTACATACCTGTCCTGTGGATGCTTTTGATGTTGATAGGGGGTATGATTATCTTGCTTGTGCTCGCCATGTTGCATCCAGCGATGGCACATCCTGTGCTTCAAAGGGGTGCCTGGCCCGCAGGGCTTGTCCGATAGGGCAGCGGTATACTCTTAATGATGATCACGCAGCATTTCATATGGCTGCGTTTGTTAATGCTCGAAAATTATTAAGAGAAATATAGTATATATTTCAATTTGTTAGGCTGTCTTAGATGTAGTTTATGGTCGTTGGGCTGCCTTTAGTGATTTGAAATTCGTATGCTATGATAGTTTATTGCGAATGCTAAAACGACCTGATTTCGGTGTTTCTTGATGACGGAGTGACGCTCTTGCGATATCTCCAAAAGAAAACCCCAGTTAATGTCTCTTGAAATTTTGTTACCGATACGTAGGGAGGGCAAAGCCCCATGGCCAAGAGTGATATTGAGATTGCCCGCGAGGCAAAGATGCAACCAATTACTGAGGTTGCCAAGAAAGTTGGAATTCCTGCTGACCAGTTGCTTCAGTATGGTCCGCACAAAGCAAAGCTGTCTTTTGATTTCATCAATTCCATCCAGGGAAATAAGGATGGTAAACTGATTTTGGTAACAGCGATCAATCCAACACCGGCGGGTGAAGGTAAGACAACAACGACCGTTGGTCTGGGTGATGGCCTGAACCGTATTGGTAAAAAGGCAATCATGGCTCTACGTGAACCATCATTGGGTCCGTGCTTTGGTGTTAAAGGTGGTGCTGCTGGTGGCGGTTACGCCCAGGTTGTTCCAATGGAAGACATCAACCTTCACTTCACAGGTGACTTCCACGCAATTGGTGTTGCGCACAATCTTTTATCTGCACTTTTGGACAACCACATCTATTGGGGTAACGAACTGGGTATTGATTCCCGTCGTGTTCAGTGGAAACGCGTTGTTGACATGAATGACCGTGCTCTACGTGCGATTACCAACTCCATGGGTGGTGTTGCTAATGGTTTCCCTCGGCAGGACGGTTACGACATCGTGGTTGCATCCGAAATCATGGCTATCTTCTGTCTTTCCAAGGATCTGAACGATCTCTCTAATCGTCTTGGGGATATTATTGTTGCTTACACACGTGAGAAACAGCCAATCTATGCCCGCGATCTCAAAGGTCCAGGGGCAATGGCTGTTCTGTTGAAAGATGCGATTTCACCCAACCTGGTTCAGACGCTGGAAAATAACGCTGCTTTCATCCACGGTGGTCCTTTCGCGAACATCGCGCATGGTTGTAACTCTGTTATCGCAACCAAGACTGCTCTGAAACTTGCAGACTACGTTGTGACAGAAGCAGGTTTTGGTGCTGATTTGGGGGCAGAGAAGTTCTTCGACATCAAATGTCGTAAAGCGGGTCTGAAGCCAGCTGCAGTTGTTATCGTTGCTACCGTTCGTGCGCTGAAAATGCATGGTGGTGTAGCTAAAGCTGATCTTGGTAATGAGAACGTTGAAGCTGTGACCAAAGGTTGTGAAAACCTTGCGCGTCACATTGCCAATATCAAAAAATTCAAAGTTCCTGCTGTTGTTGCTATTAACCAGTTTATTACTGATACCGACGAGGAAATTGCTGCTGTTTCTGCTGCTTGCGAAGCGCTGGGTGCAAAAGCAATCGTTGCCAGTCACTGGTCAAATGGTGGTGCAGGTACCGAAGAATTGGCTCATCATGTTGTTGAGCTTGCAGATTCTGGTGTTGCAGACTTTACACCGCTTTATCCTGATGAAATGCCGCTATGGGAAAAAATTGAAACCATTGCGACAGAAATTTATGGTGCAAGCGAAGTTATTGCTGATGCTGCTGTTCGTAAGCAGATTGCAGAACTTCAGGAAAATTACGGTCATTACCCTGTATGTATGGCAAAAACTCAGTACAGCTTCTCAACTGACCCGGCACTTCTTGGTGCACCATCAGGTCATGCAGTTCCTGTACGTGAAGTTCGCCTTTCAGCGGGTGCTGGTTTCATCGTGGTTGTTACCGGTGCGATCATGACAATGCCTGGTCTGCCGCGTCAGCCTGCAGCAAATAACATATATCTGAATGAACAAGGACAGATCGAAGGTCTGTTCTAAGTTTTTGGAATAAGTATTCAAAAGGCGACCCTTGTGGTCGCCTTTTTTGTTGCCGTCTTTTGGTCTGATTACAATGTTTTAAGGCATCACTGATTTCCCAGATCTAGTTAATTTTCAGATGTCATTGGTTTTCAAGTCTTGCTGGGCAATGCATAGAATTGGGTCTATAACTTTTATATGTCTCAGCTATATCCTCCTTATACCATTGCCAATGCTCAAGAACTGACCAAATTGTGGGTTGATGCAATGGTCATCGGCCAAAACCTGTGCCCCTTTGCTGCACCAGAACGAAGTCGTGGGTCAATTCGTTATGTGGTGGTTCAAGAACAAGATCTCTCGGCAGCGATGGATGGATTTCTAAACGAGCTTTTATTCTTACAGAAAAGTCCAGAGGAAGAGGCTTCTACATCGCTTGTGATTTTTCCCGAAGGGTTCGAAGATTTTGAAGTCTTTTTAGATTTACTAGATGTCGCAGAAGATGCTTTGGTCCAATCAGGTGTTGAAGGCTTATTCCAGCTCGCCAGTTTCCACCCTGACTACCAGTTTGCTGATCTTCCCGCAGAAGATATTACCAATTGGACAAACAGGTCGCCTTTCCCTGTTCTTCATATCATTCGCGAAGGACAGATGGGGCGTGTGCTCGACAGCTACAAATCACCGGATGAAATACCGGAACGAAACGTAGCTTTAATGGAAAAGCTAGGTGCTCAAGGGCTAATAAAATGCTTTCCACCATTTCAGGATTACATCAAATCAACAGCCTAAACTAATGCAAGTGCCTATAGTGGCCAGAAGAACAGGATTGCCGGAACAGAGATTGTGACAACCAGTATTTCCAAGGGGAGGCCCATCCGCCAATAGTCACCAAAACGATAGCCACCAGGCCCCATGATGATTGTATTGTTTTTATGTCCGATAGGGGTCAGGAAAGCGCAAGAGGCTGCAACAGCGACGCCCATCAGAAAAGGATCGGGGGAGGCTCCGATGGCATTCGCAATATCCAGCCCTATGGGGGCGGCAATCAGAGCTGTGGCGACATTGTTCAGAAAATCTGACAAGGTCATGGTGACAACAATCAAGACTGTCAATATACCCCAATGTGGCCAACCTGTGGTTTGAGCAACGATCAATTCTGCGATAAGTTTGGTGCCGCCAGAATTCTCCAAGGCGATACCAAGTGGTATAAGCGAAGCCAGAAGTACAATAACCTTCCATTCGACACTTTCATAAACTTCTCGTCCAGAGACAACACCAAGTGCTGCAAAGGCAATAACACAGCCAGCCAATGCGATGGGGAGGTAAACTAAGCCTGCGACTGACAAAGCAATGGCACCGAGGAATAAGCCTATCGCGAGTGAAGCTTTTTTGCGTTGAATGACAGAGTGCTGTTTTTCAGCTAAAGGAAGAACGCCGAGCCAACTCATAACTTCTGCTAAGCGATCTTCAGGGCCAAGAAGAAGAAGCATGTCACCGCTTTCAACCCTTAGCTTACGAACACGTTCGCGAAAGCGTTTTCCTTGTCTGGAAACGCCCAGAAGTGTAACGCCGTGTCGAGAAAGAAGTCTTAGACTATTACTTGATCTTCCTTCTATTCTTGCGCCTTCGGGAACAATCGCTTCGGCAAGTTTTAATGAAGAGCTCGTCAGACCGTGTTCGTGCTTTTCTTTTCCTGCGAAGTCGAGTTCTGCGCTCCCTAAAAATGCTTCGATAGATTTTGGGTCGCCCTCAAGTACCAGATGATCATCCTTTCGAATTTCTTCGTAACGTGCAAAGCCGGGGAACCGTCTGCCGCGCCTTACCAATCCAAGAACAGTGATGTCATGTTCATTGGCAAGGGGGTAGAGTTGGTTCATTGGAATGCCGATAGATTTAGAATCTTCGGGAACCTTTGCTTCAGCAACAAAAAGATCAGTGTCTTCGTCATTGCGGATACTTCCTACGGGGCCTCTTCTCGGGATCA
>NZ_CAKZMP010000208.1 GCF_937128705.1 uncultured Kiloniella sp.
AGTGGTTATTTCATCAACCAGCTTTGGTTTATGGACGCTTAAAGGATTGGCGTCATAACCATCAAAAACGGGTTGGAAATTCTCGATGAGAGCTTCTTCCTGCTGGATGATTTTCTGTAATCTTATTTCCTTCTCTTCTTCTGTAAGATCCATACCTTGGACCACAGATTTATTGTCTTCTAAGGCTTCCCTTTCGTGTGTATGTGCAAGTTTGGTCGTGCGTTCCAATTCCATACGCTTTTCAGGTTCCATCACCCATGTACGGATTTTTTCTGACGTTTGCGCGGCTTGGAACAGATAATTTTTGTCTTCCTTAATGGCATTGAGCCATGAATCAACATAAGAAGCGTGGCGATCTGGATAGTGACCTAGACCAAGTTCCCGGCTCATCATGTAGCTTGCCATTTCGACCATGAGTTCTTCTTTGGCGTAGAGGTCAGAACCAAAGGGCCCTTTTTCTCTAATCATGCGATTGGGGGAACCGGTTGCATGACCAACTTCATGCAGAGCAGTTGCATAATATTCATATGCAGATTTAAAAGCAGTACGATCGGGCAGATGAATAACGTCTTCATTACGATGATAAAAAGCCCGGTCTTTTTGATCATGAACGATCGACACATTTGTGCCTTCAAGAATAAGGTCGGCTTCAGCTACAGGATCAAATGTAAGAGCAGGGGCCTTATAAGGCTCCAACCCTTCTATCTGGGATCCATTAAACAGGGCAGCATGAAAAACTTTTGGCCGCTCTAACCTCACGGATTGTTTTTGAACTTTGCCTTCATCATCCCTGATTGGTTTGCCGTTTTCATCAAGGATTGGATGTTCCGTTGACCACTGCCAATATTCAATACTGCGCGACTTGGAACCTTTCATGACTTGTGCGCCAGATTTTTTAGCCTGGTTGTACGTCATCCATCTTGGATCCTCGTACCCTGCCATTTCTAACCAGAATGAATTCATGCCCTTATAGGGGGTGTTTGTTGTCGGATTGAATGGCACGTCTGCTTGCCAAGGTTTTTGCCAAGGAGCAGTCCCGTTTTCGAGCTTTTCAATGATTTCCTCTGCAACGGCATCACGAAAATTTTTCTTCATGCGGCAGCTCCATCAATAGAAATTACGATGCCAGTTTCCAAATCAACGGAATGGATTGATTGTTCAGCATCAAATGTGGAGAGTGCAGTTTCTTGGATTGCGCCCATTAACTCGGCTACATCTGGGTCCACATCAACAGAAAGACCTTGCGTCGCAAGAGCATCAATTTGATCGGCAGCTTGTTCGAGTATTTCTTGTTCACTCGGCAAAATGCCGCTTAAAAGCATATCTTCAGAAAGAGTATCAGACATAATTGTCCTCTCAGTTTGGAGTTAATTTGTAGTGAATGGGGTAAAGTTGCTACTTTTGGGGAGCTGGAATTTTTGCCTTTTTGAGCAATTCCTTATCCCTAAAGTAGAGATATTGCTGGCCGTAAATAGTTGGTGATCCAGCAACAAAGATGAGCATATCTCCGGGGCTTCTCACGTCCCCGTTTGGTTTCTTTTTCATTCCGGGTAGTGACATGCATTCATCTGGTGTCATCAACGGTCTTGAGACTTCAGACAGGCTTTCGGAAACATTGACGCCTGACCTGGACGTTGATGACGAACGACTGGTTTTCTTCTGTACCAGTGTTGTTTTCCCTGTCATGTCAGAAAGTAATTTTGCCGTTTCTGTTTTATTCGGCGCATAAGCTATTCTGATGTGACAGTTAGAGGTTATTGATTCTTCCCGACCGTATGTTTTCTGCAGTTGGGTGAGATCCTGGACAATGATGTAAGCCTTCAGGCCATAACCAGCCATAAAGGCGAGAGAACGTTCAAAGATTTCCAGTTTGCCAATAGAAGTAAACTCATCGAGCATCAACAAAAGACGGTGTTTATAGCCTTTGGTTGCAGCTCCATCTTTAAAAGACATTTCTGAGGTCAGCCGTGTTAAAAACTGGTTCATCAAAATTCTGATGAGGGGTTTTAATCGGTCAATATCTGAAGGCGGTATAACAATATAAAGAGAAGTCGGTTTTTCAGCATTCATAAGGTCATCAATGCGGAAATCACAATGCGATATGTTTTGGGCAACTATCGGATCGGAATAGAGGGAAAGTTGGACTTTAGCTGATGAATGAACGCCAGATCGTTCTTGTGATGCTTTCTTTTTCATTGCACCTGCAGAACGTTCGACTTCCTGATTTACAACATCACGGCCATGATCAAACTCGGCCATGTCATCACAAAGCTTGTCAAAACTCTCATCCCCGCCAAGTTCCTTGGCTTGGCTCTTTTTTAGAGCTGCATCAAGTTCTGATGTTTCACCTTCTGGGGTATCGTCATCTTGTCCGATGGACATAAACTTATGAACATCAGCAAGTGTTGCAGTGCGGCCTTCTTTTAACTTGATGTAGTAGAGAACGTGTAGAATACACGCAGTAAGCCATTCCCAACCAGATTGAGCCCAATAATCTTTAAGACCTTTACCATCGGGATCAATGACCATTGATGCAATATTCTGACAATCAGCAATTTCGAAGTCTGTTCCAAGGCGAACTTCTGCCAGAGGATTATATCGAACAGATCCTTCCATCGCTGCAGGATCAAATCTTAGGACACGTTGACCGATAGATTTTCTCCATCCTGCAGTAAGAGCGTAGTTCTCGCCCTTGATATCAAGAACAAGGACTGATTCAGTCCACGTTAAGAGAGTAGGTAATACCAGACCTACACCTTTACCGGATCTTGTCGGTGCAAATGTTAAAACGTGTTCAGGGCCATTGTGTTTAAGAACGGTCGTTCCAAAGAACCTGTTTTTATAACCGCCAACAGTGACCCCTGTTTT
>NZ_CAKZMP010000209.1 GCF_937128705.1 uncultured Kiloniella sp.
AGAGCCACCCCGAGCATGCCCAGACTTTCAGGTACGGGAAAAATAGCACCGAGTAAGATCGCAAAAACCATAAGCGGCTGTAAGATTAAAATCCAACTACGATAATGACCGAATTTACGAGATCCATAAGCATCAACAAGAGGTGCCCATAAAAGCTTTATCGACCAAATCAACCCAAAGCTATACAACCAAGCTATAGAATTTAAATCCGCACCTTCGCTACGAAGTATTGCTGGTAAAGCGGTAAATATGAACGATATAGCAAGAAACTGAGAACAATACAGTCCTCCAAGTAACAATATTTTTTCTTTAGAAATACAAGCCGACATAAAGAATACTTTTCATTTTAAGAGAAACGACAATTAACTAAGAGAGTTTTTATAAAAAAGTTAGGATATCTGCTACCTCAAACAAGAATACGCTATGTCGATCAATTTCTTAGATGAATTCCCCATCAATGATGGATCCTGTTTTGATTTTTGGTGGAGCTTATTATGAACAAAGGAAAAAGCTACCTGATTTTCCGGGTCCACAAACCCTAAACTTCCACCCATCCCGGCATGACCAAAACTATTTCTCGTTGGCCCAAAGGGGGCCAAATTATCATCCGTAAAAAAGACCCCAAGCCCAATTCGTACGAATGAGTTTGTCGCTTGATCTAACTGAGTTTTAGGTACCGACATCAACTCTTTCATTAACTTAGGAGAAAACAGCGTCGGTTCTTGTTGCCCAATAACACTATATATTTTTGCCAAGCTCCTCGCGGTACCAAACCCTGAAATTGCTGGTGCTTCACATTCTCGCCAGGCATCGCTATTCGGATGGTAATTTCCATCACAGGGTTTGAAATAAAGCCTTTTCCACCCACCAAGCCATGGCATAACCCGGGCTGCAATGCTTAAGAATATTTGCACGCCCCTCCCGTACCCTGTACATACGGCAACTCGATCTTTCATGGACGGCAGTAGCTTCAAAGCATAATCTGCATCGTATGGCTTCGCGAAATATTTATCGAAATATTCAGAAGGCATCATCCCACTGCTTCTTCGTATGATTTCTCCAACGATGTGCCCAAAAGTAATTGCGTGATACGCCGTTTCAGTATCTGTCGGCCAAATAAGGTCGGACTTTTCAATAGCACCAATCATGCGGTCCCAATGATAGACGTCACCCGGTCTATTTGCGCTGAGTACCGGCAAGCCTGATCTATGTTGTAAGACATCCCTTATCGTAACGTTTGATTTTAAACCGCCTTCTTTATGGGAAAATTCTGGCCAATAGGTAACAACAGGCTCATCCAGTTCTGCAAAACCTCTATCAATAAGGTGAAGTAAACAAACTGCGACCATCGCTTTAGATGCAGAAAAGGTACTTACAACAGTATCATGTTGCCATAAGCTATTTTGTAAAAGGTCCGCATATCCAGCCCAATAATCTAAAACTTTTTCCCCTTTCACATAAACACAAAGGCCAGCCCCAATTTCTTCACCCTGCTCAAAAAGACGTAAAAAAGCGTCTCTTAAGGGAAAGAACTTCTCCTCTGCCCAGGGCTCTTTACCCTGAGCAGGACTAAACAATTCATCCACGATACACAGCCTTAAAATTTAACAGCAAGTGTCGCTAGAACGGATCGTCTAGCACCTGGGGTCCAAAATTTTTCTGTGGAAATTTCAGCCGCGTATTTTTTATCCGTAAGGTTTTTGCCGTGAAGCGCCAGGCTTAAATTCTGGTAGTCGATACCAATAGAAGCATTTAAAAGCGCGTATGCATCACCCTCAATTTTATCATCATTTGCTAAATTATAATCAGTTTCAGATTGATAAGTAATATCAGCCGTAATATACCCCGTAAGATTCTGCCCCAAATCCTTCTCATATGTGGTTGAAATCCGTGCCGTTAATTCCGGACTAATTGCGAAGTTATTTCCTTCGTATGACTGATCCTTACTTTTGGTTATCTCCGTATCTAGATATCCAACACTCCCCCCGATCTGCCACTCATCTGTCAGTAGAGCCGAAAGGTTAGCTTCTATACCACGTGAATAGGCTCGTTTTATATTGATCGCATTGAGTAAGGTGTCATAGGCTTGATAATTCGAGAAATCTGTATAAAACACCGCAGCACCATAAGAGATTCTGTCGTTTGCTAAACGGCCTTTAGCTCCGATCTCATAATTAATACTCTTTTCACTATCTACTTTCTGATTAGACGCATTAGAAGCTGCAAAGTTAACTGTTCCAGGTTTAAATCCTGAAGCAATCGAACCATAAATATTTGTAGAGGGTGTAAGTGCATAAGTAGTACTAACTTTAGGCGTAAAACCATAAAAGGTTTCATCGTAATCCAACGTTGTAGAGGTACCACCAAAAGAAAATAGCTGATCAGCCTTGCGATCCACACGGGTAAATCGAGTGCCCACATTAATATTCCAACGGTCTGTTACGTCATAACCTAAATTCCCATACATCGCATAATTTTGAGTTTTCAAGTCGGTATCGTAAATAGCAGGATAAGCGGGAATATCTTGATTAACGTTATTTCGTTCATGAGATACATAAGCCGCTGCAAGCCACGATAATGGACTATCCTCATCTACAGAAGAAAGCCTGATTTCCTGACTATAAATTTCTTCTTTGCTATCTATTTTGTAAGGCCAGGCAAATAGGGAATCAATTTTGGTTTGGCGCATGTTTGTTAAACTACGAAGCTCGGCTTCATCAAAATCATAGATCACATCAAAGGACCCTCCCCGTGAATGAGTTTCCTCTTTCAGATTATCTGTGCTTGTAACCGTATAATTAGGTCTATCTGTCCAATAGCGTGCGGGACCGTTGCGGTCAGATAAGTCCAGATTAAGTCTAAGTTCTAAGTTGTCATTAGGTAGGGCACGCAACTTCCCCTGCATATACTTAGTGTCATATTTATCTGCATTTTTATCATTTGAAAGATTCTTAACAAAACCGTCGCCTGTCGTACCAGACATTGTGAATGATCCATAAAGCTTTTTATCCATAATCGGACCAGAAAGGTATAAATCCCCTTGGTAGTGATCACGGGTTCCCACACCACCTTGGATTTGTCCTTCAAATTCATCACTTGGTAATTTGGTTTCAATATTGATTGCACCAGCTATCGCATTATGGCCAAAGAGGGTACTTTGAGGTCCCCTTAATACTTCGACCCGATCTGCATTTTTCAAAAGCATCATAGCTTGGCTTGCAGGTATCGCCACCCCATCAACAAAAACAGGAACAGAGCTATCTACGTAAGGAAGTTGAGCGCCAAGCCCCCTGATTGTAATTTGACTATCTCCACCGTTTGCCCCAGTTCGAACAGACAAATTTGGTGTTTTTTGAATAATATCAAATACGGATGTTAAATTTTGTTTTTCAAGCTCATCTGCGGTAAAAACTTCCATACTAATGGGAACTTCTTGCTCAACCTCGTCCCGTTTTTGTGCTGTTACATACACAGGCTCAAGCTGAATCTTACCTTCTTCATCGGTCTTACCTCCTTCAGCAAAAGCACCACTTCTAGGGACATTAACTAAGACAACCGCGCTACAGATTATGCAGCTAGATAACAAAGTTTTTTTATAACAATTTAACATGATATCTACATTCCAACAGTATACGAAACAACCGTTGGATGTTTTGAAGGATTATTTAAGAGTGCTCAATTGATGTTGTTTTCCCATTTAGTCCTTTTATTATCGCAAAGAGGTACTGGGGGCTTACGGAGAGCTAAAGGGCAGCCGATGTTGCTTCACTCGGTGTGATTTTATGATATTTTCGAAAAGCTGTCGTAAAACTGGCTTGATTTGCATACCCAACGTGTGCAGCTGTTTGCTGAATAGTTGCTCGCCCTGACCTGAGCATATTTTTAGCAACTTCCATTCGTGTACGCAGAACATAATGAGCTGGTGGATAACCGCAAATTTTTGGAAAATTCAATTTCAAATGCTTCTTACTACAACCGACTTCATCTGCAATGGCCTGAAGAGTTAGCTTCCTCCCCATATTGCTCTTAATAAATTCGACTGCCTTATCAATATGCCGAACATCTTTAGCCAGAACCACCTGCTCTTCTGGTAGTATTTTATTCCTTTGCAATAAGTGTGTGAAAAAAGATTTTAAGACCTCGACCACCACTTGAATAAAATGTAGCCTTAGGTTTATTCCAGTCAACTCGGTACATACTAGCCCTTTTAAAGCCTCGATTATTGAAGGATTTGGGCACCAAACCTTGTAATCTCGACCAGCTAGAAGATAAGTATTTAAACGGTCCTTTTCCCCATTATTTAGGCAGTATTCTTCGATAAATAGCTTTAATTCATCTAAAGCAAAATGAATAACAACAGTTTCAATGTTTCCAGGAAAAGATACCTGCTTGATTGTTAAAAGGCTCTCGTGGAACAGATAATAAATATTAGGCGCTGTTTTATGCTCAATAGTGTTTTCACCTTGTTTTGTATGACCACTTCCCTCAAATCCAATATAAAGGCTTAACCCCGGTGGATTTGTTGCTTCAACATTATATTCGCCAAGGATCGCCCCCTTTAATGTACAGACTGTTAAACCAGATAAAATTTTGCTTTCCCGAAAACATCCATTTATCAGGCCAGTTTCAAAATCAACTGTTTTATCCGATCTGGTTATTGTCAGATCTTCAACATTAAGTTTTAGGTGTTCACTAAAAATACGCAAATCCTCGACGCTATACTCGCGATCACTAAACTGCATTATCTGGCCTTTATAGCTGCTTTTTTGATTCTAATTATTAAAAATCAACTTAATGAGAATAGTTATCATTTGCAACATGTTGATACTTGTTTACCACGGATAAGGCCACTTCGAGAACTTACTCGGTTTCGCTACTTATTATTTTCACACTAAGTTCTCTCCCCCCTCCAGACGTAAAAAAGCCCTCTGAGTTTTCACTCAGAGGGCTTTTTAATTGGTTGCTGGGGTAGGCAACTTACTTAAATTGTATATCAATGCTTCTTGAGAATAACATTAATCTGTCTAGTCCCCAGTCATACGCAGATAACAAAAATTTAAAAATGCACAATCATTCTGTTATTGAGAGTATGACGATATTACTCTTTTCTTTGGCAGTGTTGAATCCACTTTTTAACTCTCCCCACTGTCTTTGAACTTTTCAACTCAAAACCAGTGCCAGATTGCGGTGATATCTGCAGGGGTTCAC
>NZ_CAKZMP010000210.1 GCF_937128705.1 uncultured Kiloniella sp.
AACTTGATCGTTTCTACGGGGCTTTACAGGCTGTTGAAAAGATTGAAGCCTCAACAGAAGAAGCTTCTGATGCTTTCCTTGAAGCGTTACAAGATGACCTCAATACGCCGTTGGCATTATCTGTCCTTCATGAGATTACAACTGAGTTAAACAAAACCGGGACGGACCGTAAAAGCCATAGAAAAGCTCTTGGTCGCTTAAAGGGTCAGCTTCTGGCTGGTGGGTATTTGCTTGGTATTCTCCAATCTGACCCCGAAGTCTGGTTCAAAGGCGAGGGTGATGATGAGCAGGATATTGAGGCTTTGATCGCAGAACGTATCGAAGCCAAGAAATCAAAAGATTTTGCCTGTGCTGATAAAATAAGGGATGACCTTGCAGCTCAAGGTATCGAGTTGCTTGATAGCCCAACGGGCACGACTTGGCGTCGTAAATAATTACGGACGTATTTGTCGTAACTGCTTACATAAATTACTGATCAATGAAGGGCCGAAATTATTTCGGCCCTTTTCGGTAAGTACTCTTAAAGATAAGTTTTCGCAAGTATAAGCAGGTATAGATAATTCAACATTTTGGGGAAGAGCTCTAAGCTATCGATCATTTCCAATTCGGTAGAATTATGCGATTTACTTTCTTTTGGAAAGAGATGGGTAATGACCAATCTTATAAAAAACGATGGATCTTTGATGATACTCTCGGGGCCGGGCCCTAGTTATTTGTAAAGGCTATGCGAATTGCCATGCCACCCAAAATTGTTGCTGTTATCCAGCGCAGCAGCGTTTTTATACGCTGACTGGCTTTGATCTTTGCTGCGGCTAAAGAAGTTAATGTGATGAGAGCAACAAAAACTATGTAGCCGTTGATATTAAAAAGAAGCCCTAAGGCGAGTGTTTGCCACACGACGTCCTGCGGTGCAGCATCAATGAACTGTGGTAGAAAGGCGAGCATGAACAGGCCAATCTTGGGATTTAAAAGGTTGGTTGTGGCACCTTCTAGGATAATACGTCCGTTTTTTGATTTTGTTGAGATTAATTGTTTTTCGTTTTCTCTATGATTTTGTGATGGTGCCGTCAAAATTTTGTAGGCGATATAAAAAAGATAGATCGCACCTGCAATTTTAAGTGTCAAAAAAGCAGTTTCAGATGCAGCTAGAAGAGCCGAAATTCCAAGGGCGGAGGCTGTGGCATGTACCATTGATCCTAGACTAATACCGAGTGCAGCAAGCAATCCGGCTTTCTTACCCTGATGTGTTGTCTTGGCAAGGACATAGGCCATATCAACACCCGGAGTTAGGTTCAACGCAACCCCCGCAAGAATGAAGGGGATTAATAACGATAAATCAGGAAGAAGCTGTGGCATGCTTAATACTCATAAAAAAAGCCCGTAAGATCTCATTTATCCTACGGGCTTTATGATCAATGGAAAGCTTTATTCAAAAACTTCGTTGATATTCTGTTCTTCTGGAAACCGTGAAGGCCCAAAACGATTTGGCCCAGTTGTGCCTCGCAAGAAACCACACTCGATGAAAATCCAAAAAGCACCAATGATCGGAACAAAAATGATAAGTGTCCACCAACCGCTTTTGTCTCGATCATGCCAACGTTTGACATGGATTAATATCGAAGGAATGAGGGTGCCGAGGGCAAAAATACCGAGCAATAAATCTTTGAGAGTTCTAGGGATATAGATTCCAATTTGTGTGTAAACACTGATAAAGGCGATACAGAGTGCGATAAGTGGCATAAAATATAGAAACCAATAGTCGAAACTTGAAATACGCCCTTTTGGTGAAAATAGGAACCATATCCAGGAAAAAACCTGATGGCCTGAAGTTAGAAATGGTTGCTTAATGACAGGATTTTCCATGAAATAATTCCTTAGTCCTATCACGAACAAATAAAGGAGTGATTTACAGGAGAGTTTGGCAGCAGCTTTATCGCGTTTTTATTGTAACTCTATCCTCGTTGTCTTGGGAAGTTGTAGATGTGATTCCATGATAGAATATCTTGAACCATGGCTGGAATGTTGACCTTTTCGTATCTGTGTGCTCAAAAGCAGGTATAAATCAATTTCACAAAGAAACTTGTAATAAAATGTCGTCAGGAACCCCAAACGAAAACCGTGTATTTCTATTTGATTCCACATTGCGTGATGGTCAGCAAACACAGGGGGTCGATTTCTCTGTTGCTGATAAAATTGCGATTGCTATGGGGTTGGATACGATTGGCGTTGATTATGTTGAGGGGGGGTGGCCTGGAGCTAACCCGACGGATAACGAGTTTTTTAATGAACGCCCTGATCTTAAAACAGCTCAGTTTGTTGCCTTTGGTATGACACGTCGCCCTGGGCGCTCGGCTGAAAACGATCCCGGACTTGCGCCGTTGGTTAATTCAGCTGCGGATGCTGTTTGCATTGTTGGCAAGACGTGGGATTTCCATGTTGATGTCGCACTTGATATTCCAAAAACAGAAAACATCGACATGATTGGTGAGTCCATTGCCTTTCTGAAAGCACGTAAAAGCGAAGCGATGTTCGATGCAGAACATTTTTTTGATGGTTATAAAGCCAATCCGCAGTTTGCTATGGACTGTCTGTTATCCGCTTATGATGCAGGTGCGCGCTGGATAGTTCTCTGTGATACCAATGGCGGTACGTTACCCCAAGAAATTCGTCAAATCGTGAGTGAGGTGACAGATAAAATTCCAGGTACATACCTTGGAATCCACTGTCATAATGATACCGAAAACGCAGTCGCTAACTCACTGGCGGCGGTTGAAGCTGGCGCGCGTCAAATACAAGGCACGCTTAATGGATTGGGCGAGCGGTGTGGCAATGCAAATCTTGTCTCGCTGATACCATCCCTAAAGCTAAAAACGTCTTATGACATTGGTGTTAGTGACGAGCAGCTCAAGCGTTTGACCTCTGTTTCTCATATGTTGGATGAACGCTTGAACCACGCTTCATCCAATAATGCAGCTTATGTCGGGCAATCTGCTTTTACCCACAAAGGGGGATTGCATGTCTCTGCTGTTGAAAAAGACCCCAAAACCTACGAGCACATAAATCCAGAGGATGTTGGTAATCGGCGTCATATTGTCGTGTCGGATCAGGCTGGTCGCTCGAACGTCTTGGCCATGTTCCGTGATATGAATATCAATTTGGATGTTCAGGATAACGGCAAGATGACAACCTTGCTACAGCGGGTGAAAGATCGGGAATATGAAGGTTATTCTTATGATGGTGCCGAGGCTAGTTTTGAGTTGTTAGCGCGGCGTGCGTTTGGGGAAGTGCCAAAGTATTTTTCACTTTCGCGCTTTCGGGTCATGGATGATCGACGCTGGGATGCTACGCATAATCTTGTGACGGAATCAGAAGCCACTGTTCGTTTGGAGGTTGGCGATAAGGAGATCATGGAAGTTTCGACAGGGAATGGTCCTGTGAACGCTTTGGACTGCGCTTTGCGCAAGGCTCTGTTGCCATTTTATCCTGAGCTTGAAGATATGGTCCTGCTTGATTATAAAGTGCGTATTTTAACACCTCAGGATGGAACCCGGGCGGTGACCCGTGTGATGATTGAATCTGGTGATAGTACTGGGCGCAGGTGGACCACGGTTGGGGTGTCGCCAAATATTATCGATGCATCGTATAACGCGATTAATGATGGCATTACATGGAAACTCTTTCATGAAAAAGCCAAAAGTATTTAATCCCGAAAAGCATTCAATCTAAGGTTTGATTTCGAGAACGGAGAAAACGGTGGCCGGTACTGATTCCACTCAGCCCGCTTTGGGGCAAACGTCAAAAACAGGCGGCCCAGCAATTATTCTGGTTAAACCCCAGCTTGGCGAAAACATCGGCATGGTCACTCGTGCTATGTTGAATAACGGTCTTACTGAACTACGTCTTGTAAAACCCAGAGATGGTTGGCCGAACCCTGCGGCGGAAGCATCGGCCGCGGGCGCGATTGAGGTGCTTGAAAAAGCGAAAGTTTTCGAGACGACAGAAGAGGCCGTTGCCGATTTACATAAAGTCTATGCAACGACGGCCCGGACCCGGGATATGACAAAGCCTGTTGCCGTGCCACATTATGCTGCGAGAGAAATGCGTGCTTTTGATCAATCTGGTCAGAAGATTGGTGTTCTCTTCGGGCCGGAAAAGGCTGGCTTGCATAATGATGATGTCGTTCTGGCTGATACTGTTATTTCTGTTCCGTTGAATCCTAAATTTTCTTCGTTGAACTTGGCACAAGCTGTCTTGTTGATCGCGTATGAATGGTTTCAGCAGGGTGTTGACGTCCCGGATGAAGAACTTTTGCTTGGTAGTTCTCCGCTTGCGACTAAAGACGAGTTGTTGAATTTTTACAAACGTCTTGAGGCAGCCTTAGATGAATCCGGGTTCCTCTGGCCGCCGGAAAAACGTCCAAACATGGTGCGTAATTTACGGAATATTTTTCAACGGGCTCATTTAACGGACCAGGAAGTCAATACACTGCACGGTGTGGTGAAGACATTGCAGCTTGGTCCAAGAGTGCAAAAGCCAAAGAAATAGCTCTTTCTATTGTGAAGGAAGGATGAAGAGAAATTGTTAAGTTTCAATCCTCACATCCTTTTTTGTCCTATCCGTTCGAAATCAGATCAAGCGGCATTTTGGAAAGATTCTCACAGCCATTTTTTGTAACGACAACTGTCTGGCCGGGGCACATGGCGGTGTTGTTATCGCTATCCATCAGGATCATGTGAAGAAAGAAGACCATATTTTCTTGCACTTCTACAGGATTTCCATGATAGAACATCGGCCAATCCATCCAGTTCGGCGCAAAAGTGGTCCCCAGGCTGTAGCCAGTAGCGTTAAGTCGATGTTCCTGCATACCTGCATCATCCGCAACCCGTGCGTAGGCATCAAACACGTCGCCGACGGCTGCGCCGGGTTTTAGGGCGTCCATACATGCGGCCATAGCTTCTGTTGCGACCTTGTGCATTTCAATCTGGCGAACTGTTGGAGTGCCGATCACAATGGTACGCATCATCGCCGCGTGGTAGTGGCGATAAGCGCCGGCCCATTCCAGTGTAATTTGGTCCTCAGAATCAAGATGCCTGCGGCCAGTGAAGTAACGACAGAGAAGGGCATTTTGGCCTGATCCAATGATAAATTCATTACCTGAATAATCACCGCCGCCTTTGAAAACGGCCCCTTGCATCGCGGCGAGAATGTCGCCTTCAAATGCTCCGGGCACGCAAAGATCATTTGCTTCGCGGAGTGCATTATCAGCAAGTTCAGCAGCTTTGCGTACATATCCCAGCTCTGCGGGGCTTTTGATGACCCTGAGTTTGCTTACGAGGTCAGAGGCATCTTCAAGGCGACAAAAACATTCCAGTGCAGCATAAAGACGGCGTCCGTTTCGGGCTGTTAATCCGTAGGCCTCAAGTTCGACTCCAAAGGTTTTATCCTTTCCGCCGTGTTCATCCAGAATCTTCCGGAGTTCTAATTCAGGTGTCGCATCGGGGCCATCAACCCATATCCTCACATCGTCAATAATCGATGTATGTTTGGCTTGTCGTAGATCTGCCGATCGGGTCAGCAAAGTCATTGTTCCATCGGAACCAAGGTAAAGACACTGAAAGAAAACGTAACCGAAAGTATCGTATCCGGTTAGGTAAAACATTGATTCTTGACGGAAAATTAGCATTCCGTCTAAGTTTCTTTTTACCATTTCGTTGATTGTATTCTGACGGCGTTGGGCCAGTTCCTCTTTGGAAAAGTGGATTGCCATTGGCTTAACCTCGTAAAATGAGTATTTCTGCTGACCTGCAAGAAAGTTGTAAAAGGCATCTTACGCAGGCTTTTCAATCTGTACAGCGGGAAATAGGTTTGACTTTTGGAAGTGTATCCGTATAGTCGCGCCTGCATTCCCGGGAAAGTGGGGCGGCCCAAGGCCTGTTCCCCGTCCTTAATTGGAACTACCGGGACACCAAACTTAATATATAGGATACAGAAATGTCCAAGCGTATTGCTGCTAAATATAAGATTAATCGCCGTCTTGGCGTGAATCTTTGGGGTCGCCCAAAAAGCCCCCTAAACCGTCGTGACTACGGCCCTGGTCAGCATGGCCAACGCCGCAAAGGTAAGACTTCTGACTTTGGTACACAGCTTATGGCCAAACAGAAGCTCAAAGGTTACTACGGTAACATCGGTGAAAAACAGTTCCGTCGTTACTTCGCAGAAGCTAACCGTCGTAAAGGTGACACAGGTCAAAACCTTGTTGGTATCCTTGAAAGCCGTCTGGACGCTGTTGTTTACCGCGCGAAATTCGTACCAACTGTATTTGCTGCGCGTCAGTTCGTTAACCACGGTCACGTAACTGTAAACGGCAAAAAAGTGAACATCCCTTCTTATCTTGTTAAAGAAGGTGATGTGATCGAAGTTAAAGAGAAAAGTCGTCAGATCCCAATGGTTCTGGAAGCTGTCGAATCTGTTGAGCGTGAAGTTCCAGAATATGTAAATTCCGATCTGAAAGCGATGAAAGCTACTTTCGTTCGCGTTCCTGAACTTGCTGATATTCCATATCCAGTTCAGATGGAACCAAATCTGATCATCGAATTTTACTCCCGCTAATCGGGACGAAAATTCTGCCAACGATTTTCGGTGGCATCAAATGGTTATCAAAAAAGGTTGTCAGCTTTGCTGGCAACCTTTTTTATTTCCGTAATTCGTATTGTCTCGACTGTTTTAAGCCTCTGTGCTTTTGACCAAAGATTTAAAACTTAAAAGCTTTCGATGCCAGGAAATTTACATTCGCCTCTGGTGTAGATTTGGTTTACGCGTCCAAAACGATGCTGAACAATTTGTAAATAACCTTTACAGTCTTCAAAGCGAATATAGGTGTCGTACCCAAATATCCGGCGCTTATTGCGAAAGTCTCTAATTGTTCTTTGCGAGGTAATTTTGCTTTCGTCAATTTTATATTTCGTGAGAACGTCTTTGATTTCTTGTGGATAAGGACTTATTGAATTCGCAGATACAGGATTATTGATAAATAAAAAGAGTAAACAGAAAATCGTGAACGGCTGCATAACGTGTTTTTCTTTAATCATGTTATTCGTTCTCTTGTGTCGTGCGTATAATAAACGATGACGGTTTAGTAGAGACAAAAAAAGGCCGCATAAAGCGGCCTCTTTCGATTGTCAGTGAAGGTTAAGAAGCTTGTTCTTGAGTTTCTAACCCTTTGTCTTTGAAGAACTGTTGCAGCTCACCGGTCTGGAACATTTCGCGAAGAATATCACAACCGCCAACGAATTCACCTTTGACGTAAAGCTGTGGAATAGTCGGCCAGTTACTAAAATCTTTAATACCTTGGCGAATGCTTGGGTCTTGAAGAACGTCAATACCAGTAAATTTTACGCCGAGATGAGTGAGGATTTGGGCGGAAGTTGCGGAAAACCCACATTGTGGAAATACAGGTGTTCCTTTCATGAAAAGTACAACGTCGTTTTCATTTACTTCCTGACGAATGCGTTCAGCGACAACGTTATCCATAGGGTCTATTCCTTGATCGTATTAATTTAATAGGTGGGCTTAGCTCTGCGGGGCAGAGGTCTGTAAAGCCAGCGCGTGTAACTCATTGCCCATGCGTCCTTGAAGGGCTTGATAAACCATTTGGTGCTGTTGCACGCGGGTTTTTCCTTCAAAGGCAGGCGAAACGACGTAAGCTGCATAGTGATCACCATCGCCACGAAGATCTTCAATGGTTACATCTGCTTCGGGCAGTGCTTCCCGAATCAGTGCTTCGATCTCTGCAGGGTTCATCGGCATAAATACTGTCCTTGTTCTCATTTCTCCGGTTCAGATTGAGACCTTGTTTTGGATTCTCAACCCTTTTCAGATACCACACTACAAAGCTTGTTCGAAAAGATCTACAGGAGAGGTATGTTTAATCCTCTCCTGCGTCAAAATTTCTTTTCGAAGGATAGATTAAGACTACCCAGCCATATAGTTCGGCATCCATGCTTCGTTACATGCACGAAGCTCTGCTACGGATATGGTGCTTCCACCCGGTAGCGTCAAGTCATTGCCGCCTGTACGTCCAACAACAACAGCTGAAACACCAGCTTCTTCGGCTGCTTCGAGCAAGCTTTCGGCATCACCGATAGAAATCAGGTAACGTCCCTGATCTTCACCAAATAACCATGCTGTCGTTGGTATCTCAACGTTAGCAGGTTTTATGACTTCGGCACCCATGTTTGAGGCTATGGCCATATCTGCAATTGCTGCGGCAAGGCCACCGTCAGAGAGATCGTGACAGCTTTCTACAAAACCACCTTCAATCTGAGATCTGACAAAATCACCGTTTTTACGTTCGGCAGCAAGATCAACAACCGGGGCATTCCCTTCACGACGTCCTTCGATGACATCAAGGTATATGGACATGCCTATATGCCCGATTGAGTCCCCGATAAGAACGAGGCTTTCGTTTTCTGATCCAAAAGTAACAGTGGCAGTTTTATCAGAATCTTTAAGTAAGCCGACACCACCGATAACCGGCGTTGGTAGAATACCTTTGCCGTTGGTTTCGTTGTAAAGGGACACGTTTCCGGATACGACGGGGTAATCCAGAGCCAGACAAGCGTCTCGCATGCCCTCGATACAACCAACAAACTGTCCCATAATTTCAGGACGTTCCGGGTTACCAAAATTCATATTATCGGTAATAGCCAAAGGCGTCGCACCAACCGCGGTAATGTTGCGGTAAGTTTCTGCCACGGCTTGTGCGCCACCGCGAACTGGGTTCGCTTTGCAATAACGCGGCGTACAGTCAGAAGTCACAGCAAGAGCACGATTAGTCCCGTGGACACGAACAACACCAGCGTCACCGCCTGGGCGTTGGATCGTATCGCCCATTACCATGTGATCGTATTGTTCCCACACCCAGCGACGGCTGGACATGTTCGGAGAGCTCATCAAAGTCTTCAAAGCATCCGTTGTGTCGGTTGCTTCTTTGATATCGTTTGCCAGTACATCTTTGGAATCTGGTGTTGGCACCCATGGGCGGTCATATTCCGGGGAATGATGTGCCAATGGTTTGATCGGTAGATCTCCAACGATATCTCCGTGGAATTTCAGAACCATACGTTTGCTATCGGTCAGCGTGCCAATGACAGCAAAATCGAGGTCCCATTTTTCCATGATAGAACGTGCGAGATCTTCTTTCCCCGGCTTGAGGATGATCAGCATGCGTTCCTGACTTTCGGAAAGCATCATCTCGTAAGGAGTCATGCCTTCTTCGCGCTGTGGAACCTGATCCAGATTAAGCTCAACGCCCATGTCACCAGAAGAAGCCATCTCAAAAGAAGAAGATGTCAGCCCAGCAGCACCCATATCCTGAATAGCAACGATGGCATCCGTTTGCATGAGTTCCAGACAGGCTTCAATCAACAGCTTTTCTGTGAAAGGATCGCCAACCTGTACTGTAGGCCGCTTTTCATCGGATGCATCATCAAATTCAGCCGAAGCCATTGTTGCCCCGTGGATGCCGTCACGACCTGTTTTAGAGCCGACATAAACAACGGGGTTCCCAACGCCAGACGCCTGGGCTGTGAAGATACGGTCAGCTTTTGCCAGACCAACGGTCATGGCATTTACAAGGATGTTGCCGTTATAAGATGGATCAAATTCGACTTCACCAGCAACTGTTGGTACGCCAACGCAGTTACCATAGCCCCCGACGCCAGCAACAACACCAGAAACGAGATGGCGTGTTTTTGGATGATCAGGCTCACCAAAACGCAGCGCGTTTACGTTGGCAATTGGGCGGGCACCCATGGTGAAAACATCACGCAGGATACCACCGACACCTGTCGCAGCACCTTGGTAAGGTTCGATAAAGCTTGGGTGGTTGTGGCTTTCCATTTTGAAAATGGCGGCATTGCCGTCGCCAATATCAATAACACCGGCGTTTTCACCTGGGCCCATAATGACTTGGGGACCCTCGGTTGGAAGCGTTTTAAGCCATTTTTTTGATGATTTGTAGGAACAGTGCTCGGACCACATAACTGAGAAAATACCCAGTTCCAGAAGATTGGGTTCGCGACCCATAATTTCGAGAACAAGAGCGTACTCTTCTTCGTTGATCCCGTGTTCAGCGACGATTTCAGGGGTAATTTCACTCATTTTTCTATCACCTTATGAAAGTGCCGCAACGAGGCTATCAAACATGGGGCGTCCATCTGTGCCGCCGAGAACGTCTTCGCAAAGGCGCTCAGGGTGCGGCATCATACCAAGAACATTGCCCTTGGTGTTGTAAACACCGGCAATATTATTGAGAGAGCCATTTGGGTTACTGGTTTCGCTAACGCTGCCGTCTTCGGCGCTATAGCGGAAAGCAACTTGTCCATTGTCTTCTAGGACTTTCAGGCCTTCAGCATCTACGAAGTAGTTTCCATCGTGATGTGCAACAGGAATGCGGATGTTTTGCCCAGCTTGATATTGCTTAGTAAAGACAGTGTCGTTGCGCTCAACTTTAAGGTGAAGGTCGCGGCAGACAAATTTCAGGTTGCTGTTACGCATAAGCGCGCCTGGGACAAGGCCACATTCTGTCAGGACCTGAAAACCATTACAGATACCAAGAACAGGGACACCTTTGTTTGCGCGAGCAACAACTTCTTTCATAACAGGTGATTTGGCTGACATAGCACCACAGCGAAGATAATCGCCATAGGAAAATCCACCGGGAAGGCAAATTAGATCAACATCATCAAAGTCGGCGTCTTTATGCCAGACCATCTGGGGTTCAGATCCCATGGATTGACGCAACGCAACCTGAATATCTCGGTCACAGTTGGATCCTGGGAAAACGATAACCGCCGCTTTCATTGGCAAGTTCCTCGTAGTTTGAAATTACAGTAAGCCATTACAGATCTTTAGTTGTGATTGCAGAAATATATTTCTGCAAAGCACGAACTTACTGTTCCAGATCGATGGAATAGTTTTCGATCACAGTGTTTGCCAAAAGCTTTTCGCACATGGCTGTAACGGTTTCGCGTGCTTTAACTTCATCGGTTTCTGCGATATCGAGTTCGATGAATTTTCCCTGACGTGCTTCGTTAACACCATCAAAGCCCAAAGAGCCTAGTGTGTGTTCGATTGCTTTGCCCTGGGGGTCTAGGACTCCGTTTTTCAGAGTGACATGGATGCGCGCTTTCACCCGTATTCTCCATTATTCAGTTGCGAACAGTCGTCGGTAGGTATTTCGACTAACTGATTAGCGACTTTCGTTTAAACAACTTGGGGACCTTTTAAAGGCCCCCGCTACAATGGGCCTTTAGGCCCAGATTTCGTTCACAGTATTGCGTGACGACATACACAAGATCAGAACAAACGCTTGTATCATTGCTGGTCTTGTTTTCAGAGAAAAAGTCGTCAAAGCTTTATGGAAACTGTTTATGGGCAGGTATGACAGAACTGACCCTGCGCCAATAGGTGCGGATGACAGGCAATAGTGTAATGTGCCCGTTAAAGAGGCCAATGGTTTGCCTTTGTAAAATGGCTTGCCTGGCATTTTCTCAGTCCCTTGGGTTTCTACCCATAAAGAGATAACAAAGGATGAATTTCTGTTTCCAACCCTATACATTCGCGGTCCATATAGCAGCCTACGCTATAGAAGACAATCCCACTTTGGCTTTCTCAGCCAGATAGAATTTGTTGGAAATAAGCTCTTTCTGTTTCAGCAGTATTAACTGCTTAATATTACAGATCATTCTGATTGATTTATCTTGCTTTTTTAAGCTGCTGAGTTTGTATTTTTCGTGTTTATCAGTTTGACTGATAAAATGAATTTTATATCTGTACTTCTTCAAAAGGAACATCACCGGGCTTGCCATTGGCAAACCACCATTTTGTTTTTTCCGGAGTCCCGGATTTTGTCGTGATCTCTGGGTTGGCTAAGGCAATGAGAGAGGATGAACTTGTTTCAAACCCTGTTTGGGTTTCTACTGTCATTGCGTTTTTGGGGTCGCAATTTTTACGGGCTAAAATTTCCTTCCATCCCGACCAGTCATTTGCATCGACATCAGGAATAGAATTCTCAAAATCCTGTCTATGGGAAATGATACGTGGGCTGTCATCGTTGCCATCGCCAGCCGTGATCATAAAAATACCCTTGGGAATGGGGAAAACTTCGACCATCCCCGGACCATTTTCTGTATCATTTCGTAACCAGAAAGCTTTTTTATAATCTGCAATAATAAGATTAAAGCTTCTGTAAGCTGCGGTATTTAAATCGGCAAGCGCAATGGCCGCATCATAAGAATCGGCATGGTCTAGAGCTTCTAGAACCAGTTCGCCTCTACTCCGTTTGTCTTCTTTCGTGCCGAGGTTTCCTCGACGATTTAAAACACATGATATGAGACCGTAATCATTTACTCCCAACCAAGTGCCCCCGGCAAGTTCATCCAAGCCTGCAATAGTTTCTGGGCGGTCATCCCAATGACGTTTTGGGGGAAGCCAAGGACGATCATTCATTTCGTCCCGATTACCAGCAAATAAAAGTGGCCATTTATGACCGGGGCGAGAGAGAAGCGTAACGGTACACATAGTTCCTACTATAAAATGGGTTCCTGCTATAAAATGCAATTATATTAATATAATTAACGAGTTTCCCTTGCAGAAGTGAAGGGAGATGACAAAATATATAACAGATGGTTCTATGAATAGCTTTCAGTTATTTTGTAAACTGATTTCGTACTGGAATAACCAACAGTTTTAAGTTCAAGAATAACAATTAAGTTCAGGCAAGGAGTCTTTGTTCTATGACTAATATTAGTGACCGCGAAAAGGCATTTGAAGACAAATACCAGCACGATGAAGAGTTGCGGTTCAAAACAGAAGCACGTCGTAACAAGCTTCTTGGGCTTTGGGCTGCTGATTTGATGGGTCTCACCGGGGATGCTGCGGAAGAATATGCAAAGACTGTTGTCAAAGCAGACTTGATTGAGCCTGGTGAAGAGGACGTTAAACAAAAGGTTCTCAAAGATTTCCAGAGCCGTAATGTAGATAAATCAGTTCATCAGTTAGAGCGTCAGATGGCTGAGTTGATGGAAGAAGCCAAAAAACAGATGATGAGCTAATAATCGCAATTAGCCTCGTTTTTTATGATTACGTTAAAAGGAGCTTTCTAGAGAAGGCTCCTTTTTTGGTTTTAAATCATATTGCTTGATAAGTGGCTTGAGGCTTTGCGAATAAACTTTTGGTTATTAAGTTGCGTTTATACTGAACGATACAGAAGTATTTCAGTATCTTTAGTATTTCAGTATCTTTCAGGGAAATGTAAATATGGATGCATTACAGGAATTGAAAGAAGCTCATGAAAACAAGTTTAAGCATGAGCAGGATATCCTCTTTAAAGCTAAAATACGCCGGAATAGATTGGTCGGGCTTTGGGCTGGTGAATTAATGGAATTCTCTAGGAGCGATATCGAAAAATATGCAGAAGAGTTGGTTCAGTTGCATATCAACGACACGGGGCGCGATCGGTTGCAGGTTAAGATCGTCGATGATTTTAATCGCAACGGTGTGCACAAATCTGAACATCGTATCGAAAGACAGATTCAAGAATTTATGCAGCAGGCTATAGAGCTGGTGAAAAACGAATAGACGATTTCAAGGGCTTATATAATATAAAGAGAGCCCCAAAAACAGGGGCTCTCTTGTTCAAGGATATACCGTTCGTGAAGCTAAATCACTTCCCGAAAATGCGCTCGAAAATACGATCAACATTTTTGGTGTGGTAGCTGATGGAATCTTCATCAAGAAGTTTGCTGAGTTTTTCAACACTTAGAATCTCCATTAAACCTTCGTCTTTAGACATAAAGAAGAAGAAGCGGTTGTCGTGTTCCTGTGCTTCTTTTTCTACAGCATCGAGCTCAGCTGGTGAATCTGGATTATCTGGATCAATGCCATAGCTTTTCCAAACACGCATGGCATTGCGTTGAACAATGCGATAAGCATCTTCACGGCTGATGTCGTTCTGTGTGAGGTAAAGCAAAACACGCTGGGCATCGTGGATGCCACCAAAGTTGTTCATATGATCGAGCATGTTTTGCGGATAGACCACAAGTTTTTCGATCGTGCCGGCCAAGCGATTTAGAGCAAAATCAAGTGTTACAGTCGCATCTGGGCCGATCATGCGTTCAACAGAAGAGTGTGAAATATCACGCTCGTGCCATAGGGCGACGTTTTCCAGGGCAGGTGTAACTGCGGAACGAACAATACGCGCCAATCCGGTCAGGTTTTCTGTCAGGATTGGATTACGTTTGTGCGGCATTGCAGAAGAGCCTTTTTGACCCGGCGCAAAATATTCCTGTGCTTCGCGAACTTCAGTGCGTTGCAAGTGACGGATTTCAGTTGCAACGTTTTCGACAGAAGAAGCGATGATCCCCAGAACAGCAAAGTAATTTGCATGACGATCACGGGGGATGACCTGTGTCGAAATTGGCTCGGGCGTCAAACCCATTTTATCGGCAACGTGTTCTTCTACGGATGGATCAACATTCGCAAAGGTACCTACAGCACCGGAAATTGCACAGGTTGCAATTTCTTCACGGGCTTGTTGCAGGCGTTTTTTGTTTCGGTCCATTTCGGCATAGAAACGGGCAAATTTAAGCCCCATGGTTACAGGTTCGGCATGGATGCCGTGGGAACGACCAATACAAGCCATGTGCTTAGTTTCTTTGGCACGCTTTTCCAGTGCGGCGAGCAAGCGATCCACATCAGCAAGCAAAATATCAGCAGCTTGTGACATCTGAACAGACAAGCAAGTATCCAACACATCTGAGGATGTCATGCCTTGGTGCACAAATCTGGATTCTTCACCAACGTTCTCAGCTAGCTCTGTCAGAAATGCGATAACGTCGTGTTTAACTTCGGCTTCAATTTCATCAATACGAGCGATGCGTTCAGGAGTGTAAGGTATTTGACCTTTTTTCCAAATAACGGCGGCTGCTTCTTTAGGGATAACGCCCAGAGATGCTTGGGCGTCGCAAGCATGTGCTTCAATTTCAAACCAGATACGAAACTTGTTTTCTGCTTCCCAGATTGAAGTCATTTCTGGGCGACTATAACGCGGGATCATGGTGCTTTTGTTCCTTTTGGAAAGTGCACAAAGGTATGGCTAGCTTTTACTGCCAACAATCTCAGGGTGAAACAAGCGAAGTTGTTAGCGTCTGTCAACCGTTATAGTGATTTTATAGGGTGCTTTCCTTCTGTGAAGATCGTTTTGTTAACAAACAGAAGTGATTTTTCCATTTTACATACAACCCTTTGTCTTTGTGTCTCTGTCTTTCAACAACTCGTTTCTTGTGTTATAGCCCTCGACGATAAAATTTAATGAAAAATTCATTGAGGCGGATGTGACACAAAATTCAGTAAAAAATGCTGATAATCTAACTGACTTTTCCAAGCTTTATTGGCAGTGGCTGCCATTATTGATGGTCGCGGTCATGGTTATTGGTCGTACGATTTTTCCAGATTGGGCAGAGTACGAATACTACATTGAGAGCGAGCGCCGCGGTATCGTTGAGAATGCTGCGTTTGTTATGTTGGTGCCAGCGGTTATTTTTGGCTTCCTTGCTTGGCGTATGCGTGATGCCCTGCCGTCAAAATACCTCGGTTATTGGTTGATGCTTTGTACGATAGCAGTCTTTATTGCTGCGGGCGAAGAAGCGAGTTGGGGGCAGCATTGGTTCCAGTGGGAAACGCCCGAAAGCTTGGCGGCCATTAATGACCATAACGAGACCAATTTCCACAATACGCTCAATGGTCATGATACGACAATAAAATCGATTATCATGGTTGGCATGGCGATTGGAACGATTGTTATTCCGCTTATAATCAAGTTTGGCTATATGGCCAAACCAGCGATGGGAAGTGCTCTTTACTGGTTGTTTCCAACTGTTGTTGGGTTGCCAGTTACCATCTATTGTCTTGTAAGCCGTGTCTTGAGACAACTGTTTCAGAAATGGACCCGACTAGATGAGCACATGTATTTTGATATGGATTTGAACGAGTTGAGCGAGTTTTATGTGGCTTGTTTCTTGTTCTTCTATCTATTCTCTTTTTGGTATCGGTTGCGTCAGGTTAAGTCGCAATAAAACGATCCATTATATCGTAAAAGAGGCTGCCGAAAGGTGGCCTTTTTTATTAGGAAGATAGCACTGTTTTACAGAATCCCAAGGTGGCGAAAGCTGCTGTTCCCCGTTTTGCTGATGATGAGATGATCATGTAGTTCGATCCCAAGCTTGCCACAGATTTCTTTGACTTCTTTTGTCATCGCGATATCTGCTTGTGATGGGGAGGGGTCGCCGCTGGGGTGATTGTGGACCATGATCAGGGCAGAGGCATTTAGTTCCAAAGCACGCTTAACAACTTCCCGTGGATAGACGGGTGTGTGATCAATTGTGCCTTTTTGCTGAATTTCATCAGCAATAAGACGATTTTTCCGATCTAGAAAAAGCAATCGAAACTGTTCTATTTTTTCTCGTGCCATAACGATTTTACAATATTCGATAAGGCGGTCCCATGTATCAATCACAGGGTGATCGAGAATGGCATCCTTTGTTAAGCGGCGGGCCGCTTCGGGAATTAGCTTTAGCAGTGACGCGGCTGCATCACCTACACCAGTGACTTGTTTGAGCTCTTCAGGTGAAGCCGAAAAGACTTCGGCTAAAGAGCCGAAAGTTTCAATGAGTTTCTTTGCCAGAGGTTTGGTGTCGCCCCGTGGATTAACGCCAAAAAGAAGGAACTCAAGCACCTCATAGTCAGCAAGGCTTTCAACACCCTTTTCCAGCAGGCGCTGACGTAGCCTATCGCGATGACCATGATAATGTGGCTTTTCTGTTTTCAAACTAATGCCTGAGTTTATCCAGATTTATAGGGTGTTTAATCGTATGGTGGTTTATGCCAACCTTTGGGGGATAGGGTGAAAATTTCACATCCATCGGCGGTTACACCTAACGTGTGCTCGTACTGCATTGAAAGAGATTTGTCCTTCGTTACGGCTGGCCAGACATCATTTAGAACTTTGC
>NZ_CAKZMP010000211.1 GCF_937128705.1 uncultured Kiloniella sp.
TATACAATATTCAATATAAATTTTTGCATTGTCCTTCAGGTTTGAATAAATTTGACCAAGATTTGACCAAAATTTGGTGGGTAAAAATGAGAAAAATAAAAATATGCCTTTGTTAAAAAAGAGATTTTTGGCGGTACAAAAAATAATTTCTGGAGAGGAAAAAAGATGAAAATTTTTGCGACTAATTTGGCAAAAACAGCGTCTTCGTCGGATATTATTTACGATGCATTGCGGGATTCCATTATTAGCGGACAGATTCAGGCCGGGGAGTCGATGCGACAGGCGCATATCGCAGAGCTGTTCAATGTATCGCGTATTCCGGTTCGTGAAGCCTTAAAGCGATTAGAAGCACAGGGGCTTGTGCAATCGCTTCGGTATAAGGGCTATGTCGTATCTCCGTTATCCCACGCTGAAATGGAAGAGATTTACGAGATCAGGGCCAATCTGGAGCCAATAGTGATCGAAAAGTCCGTTGCTAATATGAGCGACGAAACACTGGAAGAGGCTAAGGAGTATTGTGATAGTTTCTCAACCGAAACAGATGCATCAAAATGGGGCGAATGGAACCGTTTGTTTCATGAAACTTTGTATAGAGATGCCGAACGTCCCTATCATCTAAAGCTGGTTGGCGAGGCGATTGATCGGGTTGATTCCTATTTACGTGCGCAATTGGTTCTGACCAATGGGATGGAGGTCGCCAGACGCGAGCACAATGATATTCTGAAAGCTTGTTTACAAAGGGATGGTGCTTTGGCGGCAAAAAGAACTAGAGAACATATTCTTGGATCTTACCGTGTCTTGATGGATTACCTTGGAAAACAATCTAAATAAACATAGGATAAGCAGTCCCAATTCCGAAAGTTTCAAAGGCGCCTTAATTTCAGGGTAATAAAATTCAAAGATTTTGATTACCAGCCTAACTGGGGTAATTAGGCTAAAGTATATCCAGACCTATGACGAACCTTTGGTTTGTAGAACAACGCTGAGAAGTCGGCGGTCAACATCAATTCCATTTTCTGACAAGGGCAGCATCAGGCGTGAATATTTGATGTAATCCTTGTCCAGCCAGTTCGCATCAAGGTCGTGCAATGTTGGCTCTTTTTTATTTACAATATGTCTGAACTGTTCCGTGACTTGATCATAAACGGGGCCGAGAAGGACATCTTCGACAAATTTTCCTGTGTAATCTACGCCCCATATTTCCACGACTCTTGTCCCCATTAACGTAACTTCATATCGTAAAGGGTTTCTGTGAATTTTATAAATGCAAAGATTGGGAAGAAGGTGAGGGAAGTCGATGGGATCGATGTCTCCTCTGCTTGGGGCAAAGCGATCCCCGCGTTTTGAATCCCAGTAATCGTACAGTTGTTGTTGTTCTGGGTAAGAAAACTCTAGCATCTATATCCTAAATATGAAGTACAGTAACAATAACTGTAATACATGATAATGACATAAATGAATGGAATTGGAAATTCTGTTTATCCAAGAGGCATACAAGAACTTGTGATCCGGCAATAGGGGTGATATTTAAGCCAAATCATAACCGGGTTTTGATGCATTGATGCGCATACCCAGTGCAAGAATACAATCTGTAGGGATACCATCGCGATGGGCGACAATAATCAGGACTTTCAACAGGCGCTTGTAAACAGACTTACGGACGCGACTTACCCTGAGCTTCCAAAGCACTATCAAGGCAAGGTACGTGATGCTTATGACCTGCCGGATGGTCGCCGTATTATGATCGCAACGGACAGGCAATCTGCATTTGACCGTATTCTTGCGGCAGTACCCCATAAAGGGCAGGTTCTTAATCAGACGGCCCGTTTCTGGTTTGAACAAACCGAAGATATTTGCCCCAATCATGTCATCAGCTTTCCTGACCCAAATGTTGTGATCGGTCGCAATCTGGAAATGTTACCGATTGAGATGGTTGTACGCGATTACATGACGGGATCCACCGAAACGTCTATTTGGCCCATGTATCAACGCGGCGAACGTAAGCTTTACGGGCATGATTTTCCTGAAGGCCTTAAAAAGAACCAGAAGCTGCCGAAAACCATTATTACCCCGACAACAAAAGCCGCGCAGGGTGATCATGATGCCCCGATTACGGCGGCTCAAATTGTTGATCAGGGGATTTTATCCAAAGATGTTTGGGACGAGCTGGCGCGTTTATCCCTTGCTCTTTTTGCGCGTGGTCGCGAAGTCGCCGCGAAAAACGGATTGATTTTGGTCGATACAAAGTATGAATTTGGCGTTGATCAGGATGGCCGCATTACTTTGGCGGATGAAATCCACACGCCGGATTCAAGTCGTTACTGGATTGCAGAAAGCTATCAGGAGCGGATGCATAGCGGGCACGAGCCGGAAAGCCTTGATAAAGAGTTTCTGCGTTTATGGGTTAGTCAACGTTGTGACCCGTATAAAGATGATATTCCTGAAATTCCTGACGATACGTTGGAAATTTTCAGTGAAAAATACATCAATTTGTTCGAGCGTGTAACTGGCGGGGCATTCAAGCGTGAAAGCTTTGATCAGCCTTTGCGGGAACGCATCCGGGATAATTTGGCCAAGATTTTGCCCGAATATTTCTAGAATACAGGAAATCATTTAAACTATTTTGAAGGCTGGGGTTTTTGTCTATGCCCAACAGGTATCAGAGATTTCAGACTAGTATAGAGTTTGTTGCGCCATTCTACGGTGAAGGGGGCGTATGATGCCCGAGCAGTCATATTGCTATATATGGGAATTTATCGTCAAAGATGGCGCGAATAACCATTTTGAAGATTTTTACGGTGATGAAGGGGAGTGGGTACAGCTCTTTACCATGGGTGCCGGCTATATACGGACAGAACTGGTTCAGGATCAAACTGACCC
>NZ_CAKZMP010000212.1 GCF_937128705.1 uncultured Kiloniella sp.
AATGTTCGGTCTTCTTTGCATTGATAAATTCATATCTCACCGCTTTTGGCTGGCAAAGAAGACCGTCGCCTTTTTTAGAATATCCCGCTCCTCCTTCAAAATACGGTTCTCTTTGCGAAGGCGGGCTAATTCTTTCTGAACATCATCATGCGGACCTGACATCAAATCATCATGTTTGTGCTGGGAAACCCATTTATTAAGAGTAGACATACCGATACCAAGGTCCGAAGCAACTTGCTTGCGAGACAAACCACTGGTGAGGGCAAGCTGGATGGCTTCCGATTTAAATGCATCTGATTTTTTTAGGTTCATACGTTCCTCCTGTTGATCAAAATTTAACAGAAAGTACTCTCCACTTTATAGGGACGGGTCCAGTTTCGGCACTGGATGTTTCCATTCAGGCACAGGTGATTAACCTATTAATGGATCTACAAAAGGAAATGGGTCTATCACTTGTCTTTATTGCGCATGATTTGAGCGTGGTAAAACACATCTCAAACAGAGTGATGGTGCTTTATCTCGGTAAAGTAATGGAAATTGCTGATAGAGATGATTTATATGATAACCCTAAACACCCATATACACAGGCATTGATTTCAGCCGTTCCTGTTCCTGACCCCAAAATTGAACGTAACAAAGAGACGATTTTGTTGGAAGGGGACTTGCCTAGCCCGTTGGACCCACCTTCGGGTTGTGTTTTTAGGACCCGTTGTCCAAAGGCCACTGATCTCTGTGCACAAGAAATCCCGTTACTAAAGCAGGATACCGAGGGTAATTCCCATATGGTGGCGTGCCATTTCAGTGATTGAAGTTCGGGTTGTTGGTGACAAAAGATCTTTGTGTGAAGGCCTCTGGTGATGGGGAGATATCCTTATCACCAGAGCCATCAATAATAATGAATAATCTTATACTTTTTACAGATAATCTATGAGCTTGTGAGTTTCTTTATGATCTCTTCGTAAGTATCCAGCATATTCTGTAAATCCAGAGCTACCTCATTGTCTTCAACTCTAGGCAGAATGTCTTGAAGCATTTGTACGCTTTGATGATGAATGCTTTTAAGGTGAACGAGGGCTTGATCTGGGCTGGCAAGATGGGGAGAAACCTTTGCCTTGGTCATAGGTTTGTCTGAACTTTGATCCTGTCCTAGCCTGTTTATATGCTGTGAGAGCATCTGGCTGATCTTGTTTTTAGCATCAGAAATCTGTGTCAGCGAGTGATTGGACAATTGGCCGTCAGATTGCTTGGAAAGATAGGTAATGATTTTTAATCCTTCCAGTTCGTATTCTAGAAAATCATTCAAGAGAACGATTAATTCAGATTGGCTTTTATACCCTAGATACACAGGATCAACTTCGTGCATAAAGCAGGGGGGGGATGAATAGTTATCGAGGTTGTCTGTGTCAGTTGGTATTCGTTGATTTGGTTTTTTGAATATAGAGCAGCCCTTTTCTGTCACGATAGCGTCCAGGGGAATATCATGTGGTTGGGGATAGATCGTCTCTAGATGCCCAGACGAATAGCCTACGCCGATGGACAAGGGGCGTGTGCTAAGGGATGCTAATGTACGGTCAAAGTAACCACCTCCATAGCCTAGGCGATAGCCTTCGTTATCGAACCCTACCAATGGTACAAGTGCAATTGTTGGGGTGACAAGAATACGTTCTTCGGGCATTGGAATATCCCAAATGCCCCGTACCATTTTCATTCCAGGGTGCCACGCCCAAAATTCTAATGGCTGGTTTTTCTCTACAACAACGGGTAGGGCCGCTGTAGCTCCATTTTCGAGAGAATCCCTAACCAAATCCAGAAAGTTGATTTCGCCTTCAAAGGGCCAGCAGAAACAAATACAGGCTTTCTTTAATAGTTCTGGTTTTTGTAATTCAGGGAAATTATGACGAAGGTGATCACTAACTATTTTTCTTGTGTTTGTTCTTTGGGAAACCGAGAGCTCTTTGCGTAGCGATCGCAACTCTAATCGCTTGGTTTTTCGCCAATTTTGAACTGTTTTCCAGTCATTCGTCATGATGTGTTCTCCTTGGTTACTGAAAACGTCCGGATTTAAGGATTTACCTAAATTTTTTCACTCAGAGTCAAATCTTATTGTATCGAATGAGCGCCTTTTGATTTTACTGAAAGAGCAGCTTTTCAGATCAATCTGCGACCTATTGAAATGTTTTGTTCTATGAGAGCTTCGTATTATGATTTATTAACGTTAGGAAGACCAGATAACAGGGGGGTATCAAAGGGTTCTTGAGGAATGGGGGAGACACAATCTTCTTTTGTTTTAAATAATTTTACCTATATTACTTTTATATGTTTTTTGTGGTTGGTTTTGGCTATGACTCATTCATCAATAACATCAGGTAATTCAAAAGCTTTTATTGTTACTTCCGTTGATAAGCTTTATCGTTCTGAGAGCTTTCGACAAGGCTACGATGATTATCGACGCGGTCTTCCCTTTCTTTATCCAAAGAAGGGAAAAGGGCCCAACGCCGGACAAAAAAGTTCTGAACAGGCTTATGAGACCGGGCGCCAGTTTGCTGCTTGGTTGGGAGAGAGCTTTTATCAATCAAACTTAATCTGTTTAAGGACTAAATTCTCAGAGGCAATAAAGTCAAAAACTGTTGTTTTATAATTACATAAACAAAATTTCTTTTGTATTGAATTAAGAGACTTTAGCCCGTTTAATCTCAATTTTTTAAGTTAAAATGAACGGGGATTTGACGGGTCATTTGTGGCTTTGTAATACTCGCAGGAAATTGTGGAAAGGGAGCTGACTTTTCGATCATCTTGGTTGCAGCTTGATCTAACAGAGGGAACCCTGAACTTTCAAGTATCTGGTAGCTTTTAAGTTTTCCTGATGCTAACAACGTAATTTCTACGAGAGTTACGCCCTGCATTTGCCGACGTTTTGCTTTCCGTGGGTAACGTTTGTTCCGTGCCAGTCGTATTTGTACCGCTTTCCAATAATCACCCGTGGCTTTTTGTCCTGCACCACTATTACGATTTTGTTGGCTGCTGCTACCTGTATTTGCACTTTTTGTCGAAGTAATGCCTTTTTGCCCGGATGATCGTTGATTATCATTCGTGAGGCCGCTATTCGTAGCCTCGACAGCTTCTTTATCGCTTCCTGTGTCCGCCTGTTCTTTCGGCTGTGGTGTCGATGTCTTTTGGGGGGCGGGCTTTTCCTTTACTTTCTGCTTTTGTTGTGTCTGTTCTGGTTGCTTATAGACAGGGGGCTTTGGCTTAGGTTTTGGCTTTTGAACCTTTGCAGTAATGGGGGTGGGTTCTGCTTTAGGTTTCTGATCAATAACGGTCTCGGCGACGTCAGTTTGTGAAGGTACTGGTTCAGGTGGTGTTTTCGGTTCCGGTATCGTATTTGTTATCGTGTCTTTTGGTATCTCTGGTGCTTCTTTGGGCACAGGAACGATGGTTTCTGTTTGTGGTTCGGGAACGTAATCTTCTTCAACAACCTCTGTTTCTTTGGGAATATCCGGGATAAGGTCATTACGTTCAACCTTTTCGACTGGTTGCGTTATCTCTGGTGTTGTTTGAGCTTCTTTCTGATTGGTTGCTTCTGGATTATTTTTCGAGATAGTTTCTCCTAAAGCGGCGGCTTCTGCACCCGGTGCTGAAGATAGGGAGACAACGATACTGCCCCCGTCGTTACCGTCTTCGAAACCTGCGTGTTGTGTGTGGTTAACTATCAAGCCCGTAATAGTTAGCCCACATAGAAGAAATAGGCCAAAGGTGGTAAGAAGCTTTTCAAACAAGCCATTGCGTATGGTTAGCTCCACGATCGTACCTTCTTAACGTATGGTTGCCAGTGCAACCTGTTCGATTTTCATTTCTTTCAACAGGGAAAGTATTTTAATGACATCCATCGTGTTTGTTGATTGATCTGAACGAATGGTTATCGGACGTATGTGAGGGAACTGCGGCGTTGTGATCTGGCCATCGTTGCTATTGTATTTTTTTTGAATAACCGTTTTCAGTTTCTCGAATTTAACTTCTTGATCCTCAACCATAATTTGGCCGAGTGCTGATATGTGGATAATTAATGGCGTTTCCTGTTTAGGGATATCGGCCTGTGCCTTTAACGGTGTGATGTTAAAAGGTAGTGTTTTTTGAAGTGAACCTGCGATCATGAAAAATATCAGCAACAGAAAGACAACATTGATCATTGGCAATGTGCTTTCCGTTAATTCAGATGTATTTTCGTTTTGCCTTATTTTCATGGTTTTGCATGCTCAACCAAGGTTAGGTCAAGCAGACCCAATGCCTTGAGATCCTGAAGAAAGTCGAGGGTGTTTTGCATTTTTACACCATCGTCGACAGAGATAAATACTTTGATTACATCTAGGGGAGAGGTCTGTGTCGTGACTAACTGATCCAAATCACTTTGGCTGATTGTTTTCGCGCCATGCTTGATCGTACCATTTTGAAGAAGAGATAGTCGGATTGTTTCTTTCGGTGGTGACGAAGGTGGTGCTGTACTTGTTTTGTGTTCTTGGCCTTGAACACTAAGTTCTCGCCAATCCAGAAAACTGGACGCGAGCATAAAAAAGATCAGCAGGATAAAGACTACGTCAATCAAGGGGGTCAAACTGATCACAGGCAATTTATCTGTGTTTTCAGCACTCAGGCGCATAACGTTTATTCGGCCGCAAGGTTAACAGTATTGTTAATAGTATTTGGCTTTAGACTGTGAATATGTAACCCGCTCATAACAGCTGTACCTGTTTCTTCCAGCCGACGTGTTGTTTTCTGGATAACACTGTTGAGCCAGATTTGTGCTGCAGTTGTCGGAATAGCGACCACCAAACCAATGGCAGTTGTCAATAAAGCCAACCATATACCCCCGGATAGAATAGCGGGGTCAACCTGATTACCTGCAGCTTCCATCTGCCGGAAAGCATCTATCATGCCCAATACAGTCCCAAGTAACCCCATGAGAGGGCTGAGAGCTGCAACAGCACCAATAAAGCGAATACCGGATTTAAGGCGTTCTAGGACGCCAAGAGAGAGTTGTTCCATCTCTATTTCAAGGGTTTTGTCATTAAAACCCACAGTTTGGGCACGTTCCAGTCCCAATGTAACCAGTTGAACCGCTGGGTGGTGTAAGTTTTCCAATGTACGAATGGCTTCGGGAATTTCTCCTTCCCTTAGGTGAACACGTGCCTGTTTCAATGATTTGGTCTGCCAAAGTCCTGAGCGCCAAAAAACAATAACCTTATAGAAAGTTACAACTGCAGCTGATACTGCCATACAGGCAAGAACCCAACCCACAGCACCGGCTGCATCAATTACTTCTATTAGAGACCAAAGGGCCTCAGTTTCCGTAGTTTGCAACATGGATTTCACTCGGTTTTAAGGTTAAAAGAACTTTTGCGACTCTAAATAATAGTGATACTCATTATCATACAAGTTAATTAAAGCAATAAAATTCCTTGTTTTTAGGGAGACAGGAGGAGAGATATTGAGGAACGTTAGATAATTTACCTGCAGCTTTAGGATGTATTTTGTAATCGTATTGATTGAAATTGTAAGGGATGTGAAGTTTGGCTTTGAGCGTGATTTAATTATAGGTTGTAGTTAATTATTCTCTTCTTTGAAAAATGTTCCCATAGTGTATAATAAAGATATAAATACTAATACCTCCATAATTTTATGTCTGGAAGATCAATGGATGTTCCACTTAAATTCAGGAGTTATGTAACCAATAAAAAAATAGTTCGATATGGCGTTATTTTTTTATATCTGGTTCAGTGTGTTGGTTTTTCCTCGGTTACATTCTCTGATGACGTCAGTTTAAAAGAACGTCAGCATTACCAAGCTCAGCAATTAAGAGAGGCGTCGAAAGTTCGTGCGCAATCTCAACTTGGTTATGAGAGTATCTATCGCGATCCTCGTAATCGACAGATCGACTATTATGCCTTAACGCAACAGATTAATAATTTATCAAACATTGTCAGGTCGCTTTCCGAAAATCAGCCCGAAAATCAGCAGACAAATAATACTTTAAGTGCGCCGCCATCTACGTTGCCACGCGCTCTTTCTCCTGTAGCAGGAAATAATTCTCGCTCTGCAAACAATATCTATGGTCCTGCTGGGCCATCAGAAAAAGCTGTCCGCTTGTTACTTGAATATCAATTGATGATTAATGGTAACGAGCGTTTGAAGATCGGGAAAATCCAAGAAGAAGATAAATATATCACGGCCGAAGTTGTTACCGTCGAGGGGTCACTAGTTGAACGCTATAAAATTGATAAATCAAACGGTTCTTGGGTAGCAGATTAATCTGATTAACCAAGACGAAAAGGTGTGGAAAGGCAACGTGCAGATGTCTGGTCTTTGGTATAATAACTCTTCAAAAATTCGCTTCTTTTTTCTCTCATTTATTGTTCTTTTTCTCTCTTCTCAATCTTTTGTTTATGCGCAAACAACAAATGACGATGCTGAAAAGGTGGCAATTTTAACTGAACCTGTTCAGGAAATCGCTGGGCCTAAACGAGTTGTCAGTGTTGGGAAGTTTGATGCTGTTGGTTCGTTTGAACAAAAGTACGGTGATTGGGATATCGGGGGCGGCTTATCAGCAATGATGACATCTGCACTTGTTGAATCTGGTCGTTTTATTGTTGTTGAGCGTGCCAATATGCAACAGGTATTGGCTGAACAACAAATGAAGGGCCAGAATGTCACCAATCCCACAACAGGACCAGAACTCGGACAGGTAACGGGATTGAATTTCCTGATTTATGGATCCGTTACTGAATTTGGCGACCAAGATGAAGGTGGTGGTTTTGGTGTCGGACTTTCCGGGGGCAATGTGGGCAATCTTTTTAGCGGGGCCTTATCGCGCCAATCTGCCTCTGGCAAAGTTGCTATGGATATTCGTCTTGTTAATGCAACGACGTCACAGGTTGAAGAAGTATATCGTGTTTCCGAACCTATTGATAACTCATCCTGGGACCTGTCTCTTGGATATAAAGGGGTGAGCATGGGAACGAACCAGTTTCTGAAAACTCCTTTGGGGGAAGCGACACGAAAAGCAATTACACGTGCTGTTCAAATGATCGCTGCAAAGAGCAATTCTGTTGCTTGGACAGGGCGAGTTGTCGATTTTGACGAGGGGCAGGTTTATATTAATGCGGGCGCGAATTCAGGGATACAGGCAAATGACAAGTTTATGGTTGAACGTGTCATTAAAAAATTGACGGACCCGCAAACTGGTGAAGTGTTGATGATCCGTAAAAAAGAGCTTGGCTTAGTCACGGTCACAGATGTCACGGCAAAGCTCTCTTTTGGTGGGTTTGTACCACTTGATATTGATACTCCTCAGCGTGGCGACATTATCGTTATTGTCAGGTAGATCTGAATAATCGTCTTGTAAGAGGTAAGCTCTATCCGGGGATAAGTTTTAGCTGAACTGAAATTCAACACGTGATTAAGCGCAAACAATACGAAGAAATATAAAACGGTTGAATTGTCTCCTCCCGGATAGTTTTGGGAGAAACCATATGGTTGGTACTTCAATAAAATTCAAACGAACCCTTCGTTTTAGTGGTATTGTTATTACAGCAAGCTGTATCTTGATCTGGTCTCTTTCGACAGCTGTGTCCCAAAGCACAGAAACGCCAACCTATCAAAACCCGGGGTATACGGTTTTTACGCCGGGGCAGGTGACTGTCCCTGGTGGTGGGTATGCAAGACAAGCCACTCAGGCCCGCCAAGCTACTCAGGCACAGCAGGCCGAAGGATACGTTTCTCCTTATAGTCCAGCCCAACCTTATCGCCCAACCTTGCCGTACGGACCTGTCACTGAAGCACCGATACCTACTTATAGCGTACAGAGTTACAGCGCACCGCTTGCCATGCCAATACAAACAGGCACCCCGGGAATGACATCTGGGGTTACGGGGACTGTGACCAGAACAGAGACGACAACAAACACAAGCGGTGGTGTGACCACAAGTACGACTTCTACAAATACGACGGTCTATCAAGCGCCAGTTCCCACAACGACCAGAACTGAAAGTGTGAGCAAGGGGACAACAGTTCCTTATATTTCCCCTAGCACACCAAATATTATTCAGAATAATCCTGTCCTCGAAAGTCCAGCGATTATTCAAACAGCTCCCCAAGCACCAAGTGTGTCGAGCAAGGTTGAAACGGTTGACACATCAACGGCATCAACCGGGGCGAAAACGACATCAGAGGCATCCGGTGATGATAGTTCTGCAAAAGCTGTGGCCAAAGTGGATGAGGCTACAGAAGAAACATCAGAAGAGGAGACCGAAGAGGCCGCGGCTGCGGCAGCTTCTGACGGATCGGGAGAAGTATCTTCTTCTGGTGGGGGCGATGTTGTTCATCATGAAGAGGAAAAAGAACCACCGGGGATGACGCTGGAGCAAATTACAGCGATGCGTAAAGCATCGGAAGAACGGGCTAAACGTAATCTGGTTCGTGAAGATGTAGCGCCTATAACAAGTATTGACACCGTGCGCGAATGGTCAGGTCCTAATCTCAATAGCCTTATTTCACAAGTCGGTGACATGGTGCGCAATGCGGCAAATAATTCTTTGGCGATGATTGGTGAAAATACTTTAGAGATTAAGGTCGATCCAAAAGATATAGAGGACGCTGCTGCGGAAGAAGACAAAAGGCAGAAAGAAAGAGAAAAGAAGATACAGGAAGAAAAAGAGCGGAAGAAAAAACTCAAAGCCAAGTTGGAAGAACAACAACGAAAACTTAAAGAAGAGTTGGAACGCCAGAAAAAAGATAAAAAATACAAAGCACGTCGAGAGGCCGAGAAAAAGCTGGAAAAAGAACGTAAAGAGCTTGAGAAAAAGAATAAGGAGTTAAAGAGGAAAGCGGAAAAACATAAAAAAGATGGTGAAGATCTGGATCGGGCAGATAAAAATCTTCGAGAAATAGAGCAAGAGATGCGTCGAGATGGCGATCCAAATTGCCGATCTTCTGCTTGTCAGAATGTGCGCAAGTTACGTGCAGAAAATCAGGCTGATAAGGCGGCACATCGCAATAGTGGTACTGCATTACAAAAAGAAGCAAAGCAATTTAGAAAAGATATTAAGGAACATCAAAAAGCTGTTCAGACAGTCGAAGATATGAAAGATCGCAAGTTTGGTATGAATGATGCCGAGTTTGAAAAACACAAATCTGATAAAAAAATCAAAAACCTGGCTGAGCAGGAAGAGAAAATTCGTCGTGCGATGTCTGACCTTAAGCAAAAGGCAGAATGGCAGAAACACACCAAAGGTATTAGCGAGAATGAAGCCAGTGATCTTAGAAAACAAATGCGGGGTTTGGAAGGATTGCTGGAGAAAAATGAAGCCGCCCAAGCTGATGCAAAGGATGCTGCTTTTGTATTGGAAGTAAATTCTTTGGGGCTTGGGGAGGAGTTGGCAAAAGCACAGAAGGCTTTTGATAAAAATCAAAAAGCCAATGGGTATCTGAGCGCACCAATCGGACCTAATATTGATAGTGAGATCCCCAATGATTTTATGAACTCTTTCTATGAATCAAAGTCTATCAAGGGGATGGACATTGCTGAACTGGAAAAAGTCGGTGCGCAATTTGATTCTGCCTTACAACGACTTGACGCTGCGGATAAAGCTTTGGCATCCGGTGAAATTCCCAAAGGCGGTTCGGCAGATAACTTGGCAAAATTTGGTCAACTTGCAGATAAACTCGATAAAATTGAAGATCAGATTAAACAGGAAAGCACAGATAAAGATGGTCGATATAAGAATGAGGTCGATGAACAGCTTCGAAGAAATCGAGTAAGAGGTGACGCACTGAATGAAGTCAAAAAAGCACAGCAAGCGTTGGTCGAGGCTGGTGATACCGTGTACATAGATTTTGATGTAAGTGGCATGCGCTCTGAAGAAGAACTCCGCAAGCAAATGAACAAAACCTTCACGGGGCCAAAAGCATTGAGAGAAAAGG
>NZ_CAKZMP010000213.1 GCF_937128705.1 uncultured Kiloniella sp.
AGAACGGATCGCGCCTTTAGCATCTTCACCAGAAAGAACAGGAACTGTCCTTGCTCGGGGCACACCTGCATATGACCGAATCTCATTTGCAGGGTTTCCGCTCTCAACCGGGCCAAAAGGGAATCTTCGCGCCCGCCAAAGCTTATGAGATATTCCTGCAACTCATCCGTAATAGAAACATGACGGGAATTCATAAAAAAATCCATTGTTTTCAAATATTCACGACACCTTTTACCATAGTAACGACCTATTTCGACAAGCATAAATTATAGTGTCGCAAACGTAGATCTGTCTGTCGCTTTTCAAGGCGACCACGGATCATGGTTTCATAAAATCAACTTTAGAAATAAATTTAATAATGACAACTCCTCCAGGTGTTTCATGAAATTAATACTTTGTTTTCATGAAAATAATTGGGAAGTCGGTCCGCGCAAACTTACGTACCACAGCGCAAAACCGACGCTGCCCCCGCAACGGTAGGAGAGGAATAGAGATCACAAGCTATCCACTGGATAAACTCTGGGAAGGATGTGATTTCCGCCATCTTAGATGGCCCTCTCGAGCCCGGAAACCAGCCTGAGGCAAGTCTAAAAGTCGCGGTGGGCGATTGGAACGACCTGTTGATCTCTAAGCAGTGTAAAAGCATGCCAGAGACAATACTGTTCCCTTCCTCATCGCACGTCAGAATTTATCGCTCAGAAAATAATATCTGAGATAAACGCTTGTTGTTGGATAGGACCGAGAGATGACTGTATCAGCCCACGATATGATGTTTGATCTGCTTCGCAGTAAAAAACAAAATTATAGCCTGCCGCGAGAGTTCTATAACGACCCGGAATTCTTTCAACTTGATATGAAACATGTGTTTGGGAAATCATGGGTTTTTGCTGGCCTTGTTTGCGACATTCCGAAGTCAGGAAATTTCTTCACCCTGTCAATCGGTGATGATCCCTTGGTTATTGTCAGGGACGATAACAACGAAATTCACGCAATATACAACACTTGTCGCCATCGCGGTTCCAAAGTCTGTCTGGAAGAAAAAGGCCATACCGCAAAGCTGGTCTGTCCCTATCACCAATGGACCTACAATCTTGATGGTAACCTGTTGTTTGCAGGCAACATGGGCGAAGGTTTCAACCCCGCAGACTTCCCCCTTAGGAAAGCAAATATCGGCATTGCAGGCGGCATGATTTTTGTCTGCCTTGACGAAAATCCACCCGCTTTTGATCACTTTAAAGAAGCCGTTGAACCATTCTTAAGGCCGCACGCATTGGACAAAGCCAAAGTTGCGCATGAAGTCACCATCAATGAAAAAGCAAACTGGAAGTTGGTGATCGAAAACAACCGCGAATGTTATCATTGCAACGGTTCACATCCTGAGCTTCTGAATTCACTTCTTGAATTCGACAATACCGATGACCCCCGTGCGACCCCGGAATTCAAAGCACTGGTCGCAAAAAAATCCAGCGACTGGGATTCTTTGGGTATCGCCCACGAAAGCACTCCCCACAATCTGGAATACCGCGCTGTGCGCATGCCACTTGCAGAGGGAATTCATTCCATGACCATGGATGGTTCTGTCGCCTGTCAAAAGCTTATGGGTGATTTAACCGATCCGGATATGGGGTCCATGCGTCTGTTGCACCTGCCCAATACCTGGAACCATTTCATGGGGGATCATTCAATCGTCTTTCGCGTAATGCCTGTTGGCCCGCAAGAGACATTGGTGACAACCAAATGGATTGTCCACGAAGATGCCGTCGAAGGTGTGGATTACGATCTTGAGAAAATGACCAAAGTTTGGAACGCCACCAATCATCAGGACAGAGAGCTGGCCGAAAATAATCAACTGGGCATCAACTCAAAAGCTTACCAACCCGGTCCCTATGCAGAGAGTGCCGAGTTTGGGGTAATCAATTTCATCAACTGGTATAGCGCCCACATGCTCGGCAAATTGTTTGATCCTGCCAAGCTCAAGCTAGCTGCCAGCGAATAAACATCACTTTTCAAACTGAAGAGAGCGCAACGACTGCGCTCTCTAGAATCAATAAAGCCCATAAGGGCAACTATAATTGGGGAAATCTAAAATGGCTGACATGGCTGTTAAGCAGGCTATCAGAGATTTGAACACAACGACGCCGTGGGATAGCCACTCGCAAATGCTAGAGTGCGTGATGATTCTTCAAGATACCCATGACGTCAAAACCTTTTGCTTTCAAACCACGGACAACAGCTGGTTCCGCTACCTGCC
>NZ_CAKZMP010000214.1 GCF_937128705.1 uncultured Kiloniella sp.
ATAATATGATTATCGACCACAGCAAATGCTGACATTTGCGACCAAAGCCTTTTCGAAAACAACCACGATACTGGTGGTAGTTTTTATTTGTGTGATCGCTCTCAAAGTTTCAGACCCGTGGGCAGTACGAATTCTGCGCCCCAATACCTTTCATGTGCTTCAAAAGATAAGCCCCAACCAAAGTGAAACTCAGAAAATAGTTTTGGTTGAGATTGATGAAAAAAGCCTCAAAGCGAAAGGGCAATGGCCTTGGCAGAGGAATATTCTAGCCGATCTTACCAATAAAATTCTACAGCAATCCCCTCATGCTTTGGCAATAGATATAGTTTTTCCCGAACCGGACAGAACATCACCCAGTCTGATTATCGAAAACAATCCTGTACTCGCACAACAACTAAAACCACACAAAAAAGACTTACCCTCGTACGACGATATCCTCGCAAACGAGTTCCGTAATCATCCAGTTATATTAGGTATGGCGACGGGGTACGGCACAGATCAACGTGCGCCAGTTGAAACGACAACAAGTATAAGAATGTACGGGGGCGATGTCAGAGCTACTTTACCTCGGTTTAACTACCTTCTCAGAAATATAGAACCGTTAGAAAGAGCAACAACACAAGGAGTCAACAATCTAGCCCCTGAACGAGACGGCATTATCCGCCAACTCCCCCTGCTCTACAATGTGAATGGCACAATCATCCCGTCATTAGAGGTTGAAACCCTGCGTATCACCAATAATGCAGATGAAATTGAACTAAGGACAGAAAACAACAAGCTCAAAAGCATTCGATTAAATTCATTCGATTTAACCAAGAGCAACCGTGGAAAACCTTGGATTTACTTTAGTAAATACTCTGATTACACCAAGGTATCTGCAAATGATGCCTTAACAGGTGCGATTGATGACAACCTCTTCAAAGATAAAATCGTTATCTTGGGGGTAACGGCTCTTGGTATAGCGGACTATACACTGACCCCAGTCGGATCCAACCTTTCCGGCCTGACAATACACGCCCAAGCACTGGACAATATGCTTACCCATAGCCTTCTTACACGCCCCTTTACTTATTTTTGGATAGAACTAGGGTATTTATTCTTAATCGGCATTCTTTTTCTTGTTGTTCACAAACGGCATGGTGCACTGGAACTTACAGTAACCTTTGCAATTTTGTGCTGGATAACAATACTCGTTTCTTCCGGCCTATTTGCCTTTAAGTCGACCCTATTTGATCCTTCCATGCCGCTGATATTCACATTAATCATGTTCATGGTTTCTGTCTCCTCTGGTTTTGTAACGGAACAAGCTCGCAGGAGAAAAGAAGCAAGTATTGCGACACAAAAAGAGCGCGAAAAAGAAGCTAGAATTAGAAAACTACAGAATGAGCTATTGCATACAATTGGCAAAAGCTCCGTTCAAAAGCTCTCTTCATCAATAGCACATGAACTAAACCAACCGCTTGCAGCCATATACAACTTTACGAATGCAGCCAAAAAAATCCTGGAAAAAGACAATCTTGATCTGGACATAATCAAGCCTGTTTTGGACAAAATTCTAAATCAGGCTGACCGGGGAAATGAAATACTTAGAACGATCAGGGATGCAGCAGAAACAGGTAAAGCCAACCTTTCGTCACTCAATATCAACAAGATAATCCTAGAAGAGATTGAATTGTTTAATGATTCAAGTCTAGAGAAAAAAAATTATATAAAA
>NZ_CAKZMP010000215.1 GCF_937128705.1 uncultured Kiloniella sp.
TTCCTTGCCTCTGATGACGCAAGCTTTGTCACAGGGACCGCATTGATGGTCGAAGGGGGTGTTTCCATCAATAAAACATAGCCCTAAAAAAACACCCATGACAAAGGAGGGCAAGCGCCCTCCTTTACAATTCGTAAAATCAACAACTGATGCCTGAATTAAGAAATCCCATTTGGCAAAGCTCTGGATCGGCTTAAGGCAAATCGTCCATCCCCCAATGCAAATTGAGCAAAAGATAACAAAATTAAATAAACCGGGTATTCCCAGCCGCCATTAGGATAGGAAAAGACCCATCCGTTGCCCGCGTGCACCCATACTGCCCCAAAAAGAATTGGGAGCAATGCCAAAGCAACCCACCGTGCCTGTATGCCCAAAACCAACATTGAGCCACCAATCAACTCTGCGGTAAACACCACATAGGCAATCCAGCCCGGGAAACCGATTGTTTCAAAAAAATCCGCTGTGCCAGCCAACCCGAAGATATAGAACTTCAAGACAACTCCGTGCGCCAAATACATAACACCAAGCGCGACCCGAAGCACAAAAGTAGTGAATTCCGTTAAATTATTCTGTGACATTGTAACATCCTCATATACATGTGTTTGCATTTATATACATGCATTTGCATTTAAATGTCAATCTTGATGCATTTGCATATATATGTCACAATTGTTAGATGACAAAAACACCATCACAAAAAACCATAAAAGTCTGGGGACGGATATTTCGTATCCAGAAAAAAGCTTTGGCCTATACAGAAAAGGCCCTAAAATCCGCACAGCTTCCCCAGCTCGCATGGTACGATATTCTATTGGAACTGGACAAAGCAGGCGACCAAGGTCTGCGCCCCTTTGAACTGGAACATGATCTGTTACTTCCACAGTACGGATTATCGCGGTTGCTGGATCGCATAGAGAAAAAGGGTTTTTTACAACGGGTACCCTGTCTGGAAGATGGCCGGGGTCAACGTATCGTCATTACCGACAAGGGGCGTGATATTCGGTTAAAGATGTGGCCCATTTATGCCAAGGCAATAGAGGATATAATCGGCCCAAATCTGTCAGAGAATGACCTGAGGACTCTCTCAGAATTTTTGGCTAAAATCGATATCCCAGAGGAATGAAATTGAACGCTGGCTGTATGCAGAATTCAATAAACCAGCCCGATACCGCGATCAGCCCAGAACAACATAAGTATCTTTACGCAGCATCTTTTCAAAAGCGGCATGGTATTATCCGGCACGTTATTTACGAACAAACAGCATCATCAGGGTGCTTCATTATTGTTCACACAATATCAATTTGACCTGCATTAAGGGGAAGGGTTTCAAAATGAATACAAAAGCATACGGTGCCGAATTTTTAGGTACTTTCTGGTTGGTTTTTGGCGGCTGTGGTTCGGCTGTCCTCGCCGCTGGCATTCCTGATCTCGGAATCGGT
>NZ_CAKZMP010000216.1 GCF_937128705.1 uncultured Kiloniella sp.
AAGGGTTGGCAACACAAGCAAGGTTTCCAACTGGCCCGGTGCCCAAAGGTCAGATGCATTGATACTTTGAAAGGGGACGCCTTGAAGAGGGGTGAGTTTTTATAGACGCCACTTGCAGAATGGGGGATCGGTAAACATTCAGCCGATCCCGCAAGCTGAGCTAAAACTGAGCAGGGGATATGAAACTGCACATAGGGCCGTATCCTTGGCGACCGCAACCGTGATCCAAAATTTATACTACATGGGCATTTATGCTGTTGCTTTGGGCTGGAGAGAAAATGACTTTTAGGCCCTTAACTAGTTTGTCAGTGGTGAATTTGAGTGCGAACAATCGGATCTCGGATTTATGAGCTTAATTTGTTGTTCCACCAAGTAATTGTCTCTTCTGTGGTTTGTATAAGTGTTGGCAGATAATCGCCGGCAGCTGACAAGTCTTTTGAATGGCTTTCCATTATCTTTGCATTCTCTGCTAATCGGAGGGCAAACATGGAACTGGCAGATCCTTTTATCGTGTGTGCAGCTTGATAGATCAAATCACTATCACCTGATGATAGGCCTTCCTTGATTTTGTCAATCTGAGTGTTAATCGTATCGGGAGCCATACCGATCAGCTCAACAATAACCTCATCACCGATCTGGGATTTCATTAGCTCATATTCTTCTTCTGAACCAATTGGCATACCTGTTTCATCGGGTATATTTGTCATCTTCGGCGAAACCTTTTCTACGAACTCTTCTTCGAATACAGCTTAAGCAAAGGGCGTAAACTGTACGGATTTGTGGCAATATATAGAAATATAGTGCCCTTTAGTTGTTGTTCAGTAAAGGGTTTTGATCGTTGGTGGTCGATTAGATGTTACTCGATATCGAGTGTCGTTGTAATGCTGCGATGCAACATTATCGTCTTTAATTATTTGCTATCTGTGGTACGCTAAGTATCTGAAATCCCCTCCGTGATTGTTTGCGTATAAAACAAGATCTACGTGAAATCGTCACGCGTCAATTATACTAAATACAGGAGCTTGATATGTCAGCTTGTATTGTCGGCTGGGCGCACACACCATTTGGCAAACACCCGGAAGAAGATGTGGAAAGTTTGATCGTGCGGGTGACGCAAGATGTATTGGCGCATAGCGAGTTATCAGCCGCGGATGTGGATGAAGTTGTGTTGGGCACCTTTAATGAAGGGTTCTCACCACAGGGATTTCCGGCTTCCTTGATTTTACAAGCTGATAACGAGTTGAGGTTCAAACCTGCTGTGCGTGTGGAAAATGCCTGTGCCACTGGGTCAGCGGCTATTCATCATGGCTTGCGGGCGATTGAATCTGGTCAAGCGCGGTTGGTATTGGTTGTTGGGGTCGAGAAAATGACGGCTCTTTCTGGACCAGAGATCGGGAATACCTTGCTAAAGGCCGCTTACCTTAAGGAAGAAGGTGATATCAAAGGTGGTTTTGCGGGGGTTTTTGCGCGGATCTGTGATCTTTATTACCAGAAATATGGCAATCAGTCTGATGCATTGGCACGTATTGCTGCAAAAAACCATGCAAACGGTGTTCATAATCCGTTGGCTCAGATTCAAAAGGACCTTGGGTATGATTTCTGTCGCACCCTGTCTGATAAAAACCCAGCCGTGATTGGTAATCTCAAACGCACCGATTGTTCACTGGTATCTGATGGTGCTGCTGCAATTGTCCTTGCTGATGAAGAAACAGCTAGGGGAATGAACAACGCAGTACGTTTTAAATCAGTATCCCATGTCAGTGATTTTTTACCTATGAGCAAACGGGACATTATTCAGTTCGAAGGGTGTACCCGTGCTTGGCAGCAAGCTTTGCAGGCTGCAAGTGTGACACTTGATGATCTTTCTTTTGTTGAAACACATGATTGTTTTACAATTGCAGAGCTAATTGAATACGAAGCAATGGGGTTGACCCCGCCCGGGCAAGGTTATCGTGCGCTGGAAGAAGGTTGGGTGTATCCAGATGGAAAATTACCGATAAATTTATCTGGTGGTCTGAAAGCCAAAGGACATCCCGTGGGGGCAACGGGGGTATCCATGCATGTTCTGGCGGCAATGCAATTAAGTGGAACGGCCCCACCTGAAATCCAACTTGCTAACCCCAAACTTGCTGGCATCTACAATATGGGGGGTGCTGCTGTGGCTAGTTATGTTTCTGTTTTGGAGACGAGGGATTAAAAGGCCGTCTTGATTACCTGATGGTGTCTGTTAGTGGAGCAATATTCAATTTAAAGCAATTTCAGACTTAGTGTAGCTGTTAATAATCGTTTTAATGACACCCTCTTTACGGAGGTCACTAATAGCTTTGTCAAAGTCAGGCAGAATGGATGTGTATTCGGAATTTTTGTTAATACACAGATACAGATTGATCGTATCGATGACGACACTCGTTTTTTCAATACGGTCTGTATATTGATTGTCGCGAGAGAAATAATCAAAGTTAACAGTGCCTCTAACGATGATATCGGCGCGTTTGTTCGCGAGTAATTTGTATGTTTGTTCCAAGGTATCTGTCCAGATAACCCTACCATCTGGAAGCTTGCTTTTTAGCCATCCATTGCCTCTGTAATCCACGATGGTAAAATTTAGCAGGTCACGGGCTGAAGTGATGGCGAGAATTTCATCGCGTCTTGGGTGGTTTATATAGGTGTAAACGACAATATCTGTGGAAAAAACAGGTTCGTTGCTACAGGTGGTGTATTCTAACCGCTCTGGGGTGGGACTGGTGATGAAAGCATCTGATACCCCTTTTTGGACGTTGATTTGAGCACGAGACCATGGATAGCCATTGTATTGGGTTTCCAGATTTAATTTCTGTTTGAATATGATGTCTAAAACATCAATAGCCGCGCCTTTCATTTGCCCATTTTCAGTCCAGACCAAGGGCGCGTAATATTCAGGAAAAGCCAGCTTAAAAGGTGCAGCCTTAGCCACAGTTGAGACGGTTAAAAAGAACAGAACCAGGGGCAATAGCTTCAAGTGTACACTCCGGCCTTTACTGATAATTCTTTTTCGATGTCACAGGTTACCTTTTTTTAGGTCATTTGTATCTAGAAATTTTATTTTTTGGTCAAATTATGAAATTTTATTCAGGGATACTTTGTAATTTGAACATGGCCCGCAGGATATTTTCATTGGAACGAATTCCCATGTGTGAAAACCATTTGTTAAATAATTCCAGTGATTTGTCGCTTCGATATAGTTCGGCAAGATAGCTGTCGACAAGAAGTTTGAAATCTAGTGATTGGCGCTCAAACATCAGGGCATAGGGATCATAAGAATAAAAGCGATTAACAAGTTTGAGGTCATTTGGGGCGCTTGCAGCATCCAATAAACCGATTAAGATGATACGATCTGCGATGTAGGCATCAATCTCTTTGTTCTCAAGGGCTTCAATCCCTTGGTCAGGGTATTTGTAGCTAACCAATTCAATATCAAGTTTGTCGCGTTTAATTCGCTTGGTCATAATATCAGAGGTTAGTGTACCGTAAATCATACCAGCTTTTTTGCCCGACAGGTTTTTCAAGCTTCTGATCCGACTGTCGTCTTTTACCAGCATTTCAGCGCCCGTTACATACGTTAGCAGACTGAAGCTAACCTTTTTTTGACGTTCAAGGGTCCACGATGATGCGCTACATATAATATCGACGGTTCCGGCATTTATATAATCGAAACGATTGTCGGCAGTAACTTCAATCATTTTTAATTTTAAATCCGGTTTATTGAGGTTTTTTTTCAGGGATTCATAGATGCCTTTGCAAAGATCAATGGAATAGCCATCGACCTCACCCGAGGGAGTGACAGCTGAAAAGGGATGTTTATCGCTTCTGAAGCCAATGACGAAATTATTTGTTCTTTCTATGCGCTCGAGGGTGATGTCTTTTGCGTTGGCAGATGCGAGGGAGAAAAACGCCGCCACAATAAAGGAAAAGAGCATGAGTGATCCGAAGGCATTTTTTCTATGTATGAACATATAAGATCTCTTGGATAAGGACGTGTTGAGAAGCGGTTCGTAATGTCTGAAAATTAAAAGAAGGCATTGGGGTGCCCCCAGTATTTTAAAAAGCATCGTGGTATTGGGTGTTGACGCTGACAAATGCGGCCTGTTCTTCCATATTAATTTCATAAGTTGGTTTGAAATTGTGATGTTGCTCTTCTGAAATTACGCGTTGATAGAGATTGTCGAGCACATACTGCTCACCAGACTTTGTTTCCACGATAGCAACAGCGTGGCCAACAGGGCCGTAGCGACCGTGAAAAACTCCTGCGACCATCCAGAGATCACGTTGATCATGGCCCAGTAACGCAGCAGAGGTAAGGTAGACATGGGCGTAATCGTCACAATCGCCAAACCCCCGGGCGATGGTTTCACCAGGTGTTGACCAATAGTCTTTGCGCTCTGTTTTATATTTTACGTTACGACCAGCCAAGGCATAGAGCGACTTTAATTCTTTGACGGTATCGTTTGATTTTTTTGACATCAGGCTTTGATACCAATTTCGGACACGTTTGGAATGGTGCCGATCATAGGAATGATATTCTTTTAGCCAGCGATAATGAAACTGTGATTGCTGCGTTTTATTCAGGAAGCTTTTCGGGGCTTTGGATATCGTGACATACTTTGCACGGACGCTGTCCGCTGTTATTGCCAAAGTAAACACGGGTAATATTGTGAAAAGGCAACTTCTCCTGAGGTGTCGAACGATGTTGTCCACGCGGTTTCTCTTAATGTTTCAGGTTATGGTAGTATATTCTTTTTTACTGAAAATGGGAAGTGACTGGCTTTTTTAGCGTTTATGTAGCGCATTTCACAAATTTGGCCCAAATTTGTCCTGTGCATTAAGGGGCATCATCTACACGCATGCGGTCTTATAAGCAAAGATATGTTGGAGTGTTGTTTTCGCGGGATTTTGTTCGGTTGGAAATGGAATAGGGATGTTAAAAAAGCTTAAGGAACCATATTCCACAACACGCGTAACAGGGCAATCTGTGCCATCAGAATATAGGCCATGAGCATGAAGAGCATCATGTAGCGGTGTGCATTTG
>NZ_CAKZMP010000217.1 GCF_937128705.1 uncultured Kiloniella sp.
GCTTTGAAGGGGGATTTGCCTAGCCCTTTAAATCCGCCATCAGGCTGTGTTTTTAGAACACGCTGTCCGTTTGCCAAGGACATTTGCGCAGCAGAGGTTCCCGCTTTGAAATCTTATGGAGAAGGTAGAGAGGCAGCGTGCCACTTTATTGAAGAATAGGATGTCAAGTCTGATGAACTAATCGAGAAAGCCCCGCATTTGCGGGGCTTTTTTGTAATCTAGCTCTACGATCCGACCTTAGGTCTTGGGTCTATAGGCGTTTGCATTTTAGGGAGTATTTCTTCTAGTAAATTTGCCGCCGAAAGCAAAGGTCCGTCACCTTGTGGTTTACCAACAAGTTGTAATCCGACAGGTAATCCTGTTTTGGTGAACCCACAGGGGATTGAAATCGCGGGGGATGCCGTAAGGGTTATCGTAGAGACGATTGCTAGCCAATCAATGTAAGTTTCCAACTTCTGGCCAGCGCATTCAGTCACGTATCTTTGTTCGACAGGAAAAGGGGGCACAATGGTTGTGGGGCAAATCAGCAGATCGTATTCGGTAAAAAACTGTTGCATGGAATAGTAGATTTCGCCTCTTTTCCGCTCTGCCCATGCAATGTCTTCTGCGCTTAAAGAGCGCCCGTATTCAATGTTCCAAATAATATCCTCTTTTAGCTTATCACGATGTTGATCTAAAAGAGGACCCAGCCCAACAACAAAATCCAAGCCGCGCAAACGTTTAAATACTTCAGGGGCATCCAGAAGGTCAGGTGTTATTTCTTCGACAATGACACCTGCCGTTCCGAATTGTAGTGCTGCTCTTTTACATATTTCTGCGATCTCTGGGTCTACCGGACTGACACCGAGGTCAGGGCTGTACGCGACTTTGATTGGTTTTATTTTTTTGTTGGCAATTGATAGAAAGCTTGTTGCGGGGCTTGGTTGGGCCAGTGGGTTCATGTTCTTGAAGCCCACCATAGCATCTAATAACAAAGCGGTGTCGGCTACATTCCGTGCCATGGGACCCTGCATGGATAGAGTTTGGAACGGCGATGTTCCCGGTCCATCGGATAAGCGATGCATAGAAGGGCGCAAGCCGACGACCCCACAAAAACTTGCTGGATTACGAAGTGATCCCCCCATGTCTGAGCCATGCGCCAGCCAGGCACATCCTGTGGCAAGGGCTGCTGCTGCACCACCAGAAGAGCCCGCCGCAGATTTAGATAGATCCCATGGATTTCTTGTTGTGCCAAGTACGGGGTTGAATGTATGTGCGCCGGCGCCAAACTCTGGTGTATTCGATTTGCCGTAAACAATGGCACCGTTTGTTTCCATTGTTTCAACCAAAACATCGGACCAATCAGGAATACGATCTGCAAAAATTGGACTGCCAGAGGTAGTTCGCACGCCGTTTACGGCGGTTAAGTCTTTAATCGGCACGGGAATACCTGCCAACAATCCACGCTTTTCAATGGGTTTAGCTTCAAGTTTTTTTGCACAGTCGTAGGCGCGGTCAAAACAAAGAGTTGGCAGGGCATTAACCGAGCCATCCACATGCTGAATTCTGTCTTCAAGAGCATCCAGCAGTTCTGTTGGTTTGATATCTTTTTTTAGAAGACGATCTCTGACCTCACAGGCCGTGGCATTTATGATTTCGTTTGCGTTTTGTGCGGACATTTGTGGGCTCGGTGATACGTGATGAAAGAAAGGATTAATTAAGATAATGCTAGCTTATACCTATCCGGTTTCGTTGGTCGATAGCATTTTCGTCAGAAATGAATTGATTTGCTTTTGTGCTGTTTGTGCAAGCTGATCGGCAAGGAGTTTGAGATCCTTTTTTCTGACCGAGCTTTTCCGCCATGCCAAACCAAGCTTTCTGTGACCTGAATTTCCGTCAAGTGGGGTTAAGGCAACGTTGGTGCCCGAGAGAAGTGACGATTGGCAGGAAAGCGCAGGTAAAAGAGTGACGCCCAGACCGTTAGCAACCATATGTACCAGTGTCAGAAGGCTGGATGCCTGTAGTGTCTGTCCGGGCTTTAGCTTTGTCATATGGCAAACAGCCAAAGCATGGTCACGTAAGCAATGGCCTTCTTCCAGAAGGATAAGCTGGCTTTGTAAGGCTTGGCTTTGTAATAAATGATTGCGTTGTGCAGCGTCCATCGTGGCAATTGGATGATCAATGGGGTGGGCAAGAAGGAAGGGATCTTCGGCAAGTTCAACCCATTCAAGACTTGCTTCATTATAAGGGAAAGCCATTAAGGCTGCATCAATGGTTCCTGCCCGTAAGCGATCAATAAGCCGGGATGTTTCATCCTCTACCAGATAGAGCTTGAGGTCTCGATATTCTCTTCTTAAGCGCGGAAGGGTTTGCGGCAGAAGGTAAGGGGCTATTGTGGGAATAGCACCAAGCTTGAGATCCCCGCTTAGTGTTTCGGCACTGTGCCGTGCCATTGTCGCAATGTCTTCTGCTCCCCTTAATAACTCTAGGGACCTTTGAACAATTTCATTACCCAATTCGGTGAAGAGGACTCTGCGTTTGGTTCGTTCAACAAGTTTACATCCAAGCAAATTTTCAAGTTCTTGTATGCCAGCACTCAGGGTTGATTGAGTCACAAAACAAGCATCAGCGGCCCGTCCAAAATGGCTGTGACGCTCCAGTTCGACGAGGTATTTTAGCTGTTTTAGCGTGGGTATATGCATATTAATCGATTTTTCCAATTATTGTGATCAGAATAACTCGTTGGATCGATTTAAATCAAGGAGGTATTGTTTCTTTATCGGCCGGCGCAATTCAAACGACATAAGCAAAAACGATTTCAAACTTCACAACAGGCCGGATGAAGTAATTTTGATCAACTCTCAGCTTTTATATTATGGCTGGATAAGGAGAGAAGGTAAGCAGAATGAAAAATAAACTTACAACCGCATTCGGTGCTCCCGTTGTCGATAACCAGAATATCCAGACTGCAGGTCCACGTGGCCCGGCACTATTACAGGATGTTTGGTTCTTGGAAAAGATGGCTCATTTTGACAGAGAAGTCATTCCTGAAAGACGTATGCATGCCAAAGGGTCTGCTGCTTACGGTACATTCACAGTTACACACGACATTACGAAGTACACAAAAGCCAAAATCTTTTCCGAAATCGGTAAAAAAACCGAAATGTTCCTCCGTTTTTCCACAGTAGCGGGTGAACGTGGTGCGGCAGATGCGGAACGTGATATTCGCGGTTTTGCAATGAAATTCTATACAGAAGAAGGAAACTGGGACCTTGTCGGAAATAACACTCCTGTATTTTTTCTTCGGGACCCTATGAAGTTCCCGGATCTTAATCACGCCGTAAAACGCGATCCAAAAACTAATATGCGCAGTGCCGATAATAACTGGGATTTCTGGACAAGCTTACCAGAAGCTCTGCATCAGGTGACAATTGTCATGAGTGATCGGGGTATCCCAGCAACTTACCGTCATATGCATGGCTTTGGTAGTCACACCTTTAGCTTTATCAGCGCTGATAACGAGCGTTATTGGGTGAAATTCCACTTTAAAACCCAGCAAGGTATAAAAAATCTAACGGATCAAGAATCAGCCGAGTTGGTTGGGGAAGACCGGGAAAGTCACCAGAAAGATTTATTTGATTCAATTGAAAATGGTGATTTTCCAAAATGGACACTCTTTGTTCAAGTGATGCCAGAAAAAGAAGCAGGATCTTATCATGTTAATCCGTTTGATCTGACGAAAGTATGGCCAAAGGCAGATTATCCGTTGATTGAAGTCGGTGAATTTGAGCTTAACCGTAATCCTGAAAACTATTTTGCGGAAGTTGAGCAATCTGCTTTTAATCCGGGGAATGTTGTGCCTGGTATTAGCTTCTCGCCAGATAAAATGCTTCAAGGGCGTTTGTTCTCTTACGGTGATACACAGCGTTATCGTCTGGGTGTAAATCATAGCCAAATCCCTGTTAATGCGCCCCGTTGTCCGTTCCATTCTTATCATCGCGATGGCGCAATGCGTGTTGATGGTAATGGCGGCAGTCGTATCGGGTATGAACCTAATACAAAGGATGAGTGGAACGAGCAGCCTGATTTTGCAGAACCCCCTTTGTCGATCGAAGGTGCTGCGGATCACTGGAACCACCGGGAGGATGACGATTACTATTCTCAGCCTCGAGCTCTGTTCCAACTCATGACTGCAAAGCAACAGCAAGTGTTGTTTGAAAACACAGCAAGGGCTGTTGGCGGTGCGCGGTTGGACATTCAACACCGTCATATTCGCAACTGTTACAAAGCGGACCCTGCTTATGGTGCTGGAGTCGCCAAAGCGCTGGGGTTAAATATTGAAGAGATAGCTGCCGCTGAATAAGAAATTATTCAAAGGCAGTATGAAAGGGAAGGTCGCGCCGGGCCTTCCCTTTTTTGTATCTGGTGGTGAGGTTAAATTCTTGGAGCTAAAAACTGGATAAAATTATAAGTAATTAATGCGTGTATAGAAGAAGTATTGTTTCATTCTATTGTTGTTGGTTTCTAGGTAAAAATTCTTTTTTTGGAAATATTACAAAAATATTATGGTTAATGATCAGAATTGAATTGATCTTTTATGTTCGATTTGCTTTCTCATGTGAGAGACGGCGCTTTTGTACTGGTTTGAGGACTGTGTGAGCCCGGTAATTCAAGTTGAAATGGGCTGTGTATATGACCAGCGAGCATTATCGTAATGAACATGCTCTTACTTCGGAAGCACGAAGTAATGCAAGCAATATCTTACTCGAAAATAGTTTTGAAGCTGTTCTTGTTACTGATAACAAAGGGCAAATTCAATACACTAATCCTGCGGTCAGGAAAAATTTTGGATATGCGATAGAAGATCTTTTTTCGCAGTCGATTTTTGACGTCTTTACCGTTAGTCAAGGGAACCAGAGCAAGCTTCTCAAAATTTGCGACAATGACAACTTACCTGAGGGTGAATTTATACTACCCGGTCTTATCAAATCTAAAGACGGTGTGAAAATAGATGTACAGCTTCGATCTTTTGTAACGGAAAATTCTAAACAACGGCAGCTTACTTTTTTGGTGCGTGATATTAGTAC
>NZ_CAKZMP010000218.1 GCF_937128705.1 uncultured Kiloniella sp.
GAAAAGCTTCCGCTTGTCCGCTGGGATTTTTGCAAGTTCAGCATCCCATGCCGCAGAGAATTCTGCGCCGCGTTCACCAGCTGCTCTCCACGCTTTGAGAATGTTTTTTGGGATCTCAAACGGGGCGTGTGGCCAGCCAATTTTTTCTCTTGTACCAGCAATTTCATCATCGCCAAGCGGCGCACCGTGAGTTTTGGATGTTCCCGCTTTTGTCGGGGCGCCAAAACCAATTACTGTTTTACAGGCAATCAGAGATGGCTTGTCACTGTTGCGGGCTGCGTCGATTGCCGCAGCAATTGCTTCTGGATCGTGGCCGTCGATAGCAACAGCATCCCAACCACAGGCTTCAAAGCGTTTGATCTGGTTATCGGAAACGGATAGATCCGTTGAGCCATCAATGGTGATGCCATTGTCATCAAAAAGAACGATCAGCTTGTTGAGCTTCAGGTGACCAGCCATTGAAATTGCTTCGTGACTGATGCCTTCCATTAGGCACCCATCACCCGCAATTGCGTATGTGTAATGGTCAACAATTTCGTCGCCATAACGGGCGTTCATCATGCGCTCGCCCAAGGCCATACCTACGGCCGTCGCAATTCCCTGCCCAAGGGGACCGGTCGTTGTTTCAATGCCTGGTGCATGACCAAATTCAGGGTGACCAGCTGTGATACTGTCCAGTTGACGGAAGTTTTTAATCTGATCCATTGTCATGTCTGGATAACCAGTCAGATGAAGCAAGGAATAGATCAGCATTGATCCATGACCAGCAGACAAAACAAAGCGGTCGCGGTCTGCCCAATCAGGGCGTAATGGATCAAATTTAAGAAAACGGCTGTAAAGTACGGTAGCTACATCAGCCATGCCCATTGGCATTCCTGGATGTCCAGAGTTCGCGCGTTGAACGGCATCCATGGAAAGAGCACGAATGGCATTTGCCATATCAGTGTGGTTGCTACCTGGCGCGGCGTCCGCAGCAGATACGGGAAGGCGCAGTGCAGTCATATTCAAGGTCCCCAGTTGGGTTCAGATTATCCTGTCTGGAATGTTTAAGACAGGGGTCCATTAACGGCGGCAAAATGCCCCTTTGCACCGCCAAGGTCAACCGTGATCTGAGGAATGGCTGTTATGTTCGGGAAAATGACCCTATAAAGGACACAATGAAAAGACTTGTAAGACAGGCGGTTGACCTATGTAAGATGGGCATCTTATTCTGGTTAATATTGATATTACCCTGTAATTGAGCTGGGTTACTGAATCTGGGGATAAAATTTCAGCAAATGGCTGTTTCTTGATATGACGAGATTATTAAAAGCTCTGGAGCGTCTTGCTCTAGCAGTGGATACAATTGAGAAAAACTTTGAGGCCACATCAAACGAATCCGATGGGACACTTCAAGAGGTGCAAAAAAATCTTGATCAGAGCCTGAAAGAGAATGCTGACCTTAAAACGACAAAACAAGAAGTTGGTGATCGTCTTGATAAAGTGATCGGGCAACTCTCGGCCTCACTGGAGAAATAAGAATATGGCGCAAGTAACACTGACCGTGAACGGACGCCGCTATTCAGTTGGTTGTCAGGATGGACAAGAAGATCATCTTTTGGGCTTGGCCAAATATATCAATCAAAAGATTGACGAACTTAAAGGATCAATGGGACAGGTAAGTGAAACCCATTTAATGCTTATGGCAAGTTTGCTTCTTGCAGACGAGTTGCACGAAGCCTATATCCAAATTGATGATGGTAAATCCGGAAACGGCAAAAAAGATGCTGCTGCTGACGAGGTTGAAGCAGAGAAAGTCGCAAGCGCGCTGGAAAGTTGTGCGGATCGTCTGGAATCTATTGCCGCCCGATTGGAAAATCAGTAAAAGATCTCACTGGTGCTGCGGGGTGCGTTAGGCTGGTAAAATCCCTGGGGCCAATAATCTTCTTTAGGGAGCTGTCCCTGTCAAGATCGTGGTCTTGGCATATGGCGCCCACCTGCTTATGCAGGCCGCAAGAGGACTTTGAGCCGACGGCTACCGCGGCACCACGTTTTCCTCTCTGGTTTATTGAACCCTGCTCAGGGTAAATAGCGACGAATTTGGAGGGGATGATGAATACATCGAATATAGATGAGATAGATCAACGTAAAAAGTTACTCCGTAAAGAAGCCAAGACGAATCGTGCTGAAGCTTATAAGCACAGTCCGAATGCGGCTGATCAGCTATGCAGACGCCTGTTTGAAACGATTTCATTGCCTGCGCATTCAGTTGTTTCCGCCTATTGGCCTTTGGGGGATGAACTTGACCCCATGCCATTATTACAGGCCTTGCATCATAAAGACTTCACCCCGGTGCTTCCTGTTATGTTGGGTGCTAGTAAACCCTTGATTTTCAGAAGCTGGACGCCAGGCGATACGCTTGATGATGCCGGCTTTGGGACAAAAGAACCGAGTGCAGATAAAGAAGAAATGGAACCTGATGTGCTTTTTGTTCCACTTCTAGCCTTTGACCGCGCAGGATATCGTCTTGGCTATGGTGGCGGGTTTTATGACCGGACGCTGGATAAGTTGCGGGCTAAAAAATCAGTCATTGCGATTGGTATAGCCTATGCTGGGCAGGAAATGCCCGCAGTTATTCGTGGACCTTATGATCAACCTTTGGATTATATTGTGACTGAGCAAGAAGTTATCGAGCTTTCCTGATTGCTCTGACCTAAATGCTCTGTTTCGGTCGTTTAAAGATTATCGGGATCAGGGGGGGTAAATTCTTTGCCAAGCTCTTCCTCACGGGGTAGTACACGCGGTGTATTGAAAGAAGGTGTTTTTCCTCAATAACCCGTAAATTAAAGAGACTGTTATGAGATTATTATTCTGTGGTGATGTTGTCGGGCGCTCTGGTCGTGATGCAATTGTTGCGCATTTGCCTGGACTTCGCCGGGATCTGAAGCTGGATTTCGTTATTGTGAACGGCGAAAATGCAGCATCGGGTTTTGGGATCACAGAAAAAATCTGTAAGCAGTTTTTTGATCACGGTGCTGACGTTGTTTCTGGTGGTAATCATAGCTGGGATCAGCGGGATTGCATGGTTTACATTAACAAGGAAAATCGACTGTTGCGCCCTTTGAATTATCCAGAAGGCGCGCCTGGGCGTGGAGCTGCACTCTATGAGGCGCCCGGTGGGCGTAAGATCATGGTGATGAATGCCATGGGGCGAGTGTTTATGGATCCGTTGGATGATCCCTTTGCGGCGATTTCCAAAATACTGGATCGCTATAAAATGGGGCAGCAGGGACTTTCTGCGGTTGTGGTTGATTTTCACGGGGAAGCAACCAGCGAAAAAATGGCTATGGGGCATTTTCTTGATGGCAAGGTTAGCCTTGTCGTGGGAACGCATACTCATGTGCCAACGGCGGATCACACCGTATTACCCAATGGGACAGCCTACCAAAGTGATGTTGGTATGACCGGTGATTATGATTCGGTTATCGGCATGAAAAAAGAAGTTCCCGTCGCGCGCTTTACCAAAAAATTGCCGACAGAACGCATGAGCCCGGCTGTTGGCGAGGCGACTTTGTGTGCGTTGTATGTAGAAACAGATGATGCCACAGGGCTAGCTACTCGTGTAGAGCCTGTGCGTGTTGGCGGGCGCTTGTCTCAAACTATTCCACAGGTTGATTAAGGCATAGATTAAATTTTTCGTCTTTGATTATATGACCTCTTTTCTCTCTTTTTCATGTGGTTGGTACTCTGACATTCCTGTCGTAAGTCTCTAATTATGAGAATTTTGGCAAAAAAAAGAATAGTGCCCTTGACCATTCAGTCAAGGGCACTATTTGTATGGTGAATTATATAATGGAATGTCTAGATGACAACAAACAACACCAAGGAAAGATTGCTAGAAATCGCAACAGAAATGATATGGCGTAATAGTTATTGTTCTGTAAGTGTTGATGCAGGGCGGTTGTTAATTCAGCATTGCCAGACATATCCACATAAGCACTGGTCAGGGTTTGATCAATAGCGTGTTCATCGCCATACAGTACTACTTGGTCGCAACAACCAAGGGCATTAACAAAAGGTTGATTGCCTGCGGATGTGACGCCCACAATTTTTGCGGTAATAGCGGGGTCATCACTTAACATTTTAGCTAAGCCTAAGCCCGTTTTAGACGACACCGAGCCGATGATTATTTGTGTGGCATTAAATAATTGATTGAAAATCAAATAGTCATAAAGCACAAACGATG
>NZ_CAKZMP010000219.1 GCF_937128705.1 uncultured Kiloniella sp.
TCAAGCAAACAAAAGGGATGGGGAATAGATTATGCACGACTATCAATCGGTAAATTCACCTATTATCAGTAATAACGGTAATTTTTATTTTCAACCAAGTTTGGAATGGATCAACTTTATCGACCTTTTTTGTGGAGGTGGAGGCGTTTCAGAAGCATTTAAAATTGCAACGGGTCAAGAGGTAAAAGTAGCCGTTAATCACAATACCCCCTCAATCAAAATGCATGAAGTGAATCACCCCAACACCCGACATTACCTAGAAGATTTAAGGGAATCAGACCCCGTAACGATCACAGAGGGGAAAAAGGTACACGGTTTGTGGTTATCCCCTGATTGCACTCACTTTTCTTTAGCCCGTGGCGGCGTTCCAATAAGAAAAAAAGAACGCGGGTTAGCTTGGATGGGAATTAAATGGGTTGGTAAAATCTACAAGCATAATCCTGATAACATTCCAGATGTTCTGTACTTAGAGAATGTTTCCGAATTTGCAGATTGGTCAAGATTAATCGCTAAACGGGACAAAACCCAACCAGGTAAGCGTGTTCTTCGCGTCGACGGTTCAGTTCCGTTGAATGGCGAAAGAACCCCGGTTGATCAACAAATAATGGTCCCAGATAGAAGTAAAAAGTATAAAGGTCGTGGCTTTAAAAATTGGTGCAAAGCACTTAAAAAATATGGATATATAATTGAGTTCCGAAGAAAGGTTGAAGCCAGCCGTTACGGTGATGGTACAAGCAGAACTAGACTTCTGGTCATAGCTCGTAGTGATGGAAAACCAATTGTCTGGCCCGAAGCAAGCCATGGTGAGCCTGACTCAGAAGAAGTAAAAAGCGGGACATGGAAAGCATGGCCAATTGCTGCTGATATCATTGACTGGAATAATCTCGGTTATTCAGTATTTCTTTCTTCAGAAGAAGCAAAAAGTATCCGAAAAAATGGCGGCCCCAATATCAAAAGGCCGTTGGCAGATAATACCCTTAGACGTTGTATTGTCGGCCTGCATAAGTTTGTGGCAAAAAACCCCAAACCATTTATAAAAGAAATAGAAGGCCCCATAATTGCGCCTGTAGTTGGCACTATTGACCAGCAGTCCAATAAATCCGGCGTCGCTCCCCTTACTAAGCCTTTATCAACAATCACCCGTAAATCACGGCATATGCTCGTTTCGCCCGTCCTGGCGAAACATTACGGGGGGGTAATCGGGTGTGATGTTAAGCAACCAGTTCCTACCCTCACAAAGCGTTCAACGCAAATACAGCCAGTTTGCGCTGTATTGGCTAGAGACTTTGGCAAAAGTAACGGAGCAGATATAAAAAGCCCTGTTCCAACCCTGACATCAGGTGGATCAGGTAAAACAAGAGTTGTTTCCGCAACACTCGCAAAGCTGTACGGAACATCTACAGCAGCACCCATAGAAAAACCAGTTCCGACTATCACAGCAACCGGCAAAAACTTGATGCCTGTAGCTGCTGTGATGACAAAATATTACGGAAACTCAACGGCTCAACCCGTAGACAAACCGATTGATACACTTACAACAAAGGATCGTTTCAACCTAACCGTTGCCCAATTTCAGAGGGGTACACAGGCTGAAGGTGCTGAGAAGGTACGCGCTTTAATAGATAAGCACATTGGGCTTGATATATGGGATGGAACTGTAGTTGTAGACGGTGAGCGTTGGGTGATTGTTGATATTTTAACTCGAATGCTAACCCCAAGAGAGCAGTTCACCGCCCAAGGATTTCCTGCAGATTACATTATTGATCGCGACATTGATGGCAACCCCATCACTGCAACCGAGCAAACCGCAAGGTGTGGAAATTCTGTTCCACCCAACATGGCAGCAGCACACATCAGAGCCAACCAGACACAGGCTTTCTCTCCTATGGGGGTGGCAGCAGAATGACAATAATCATAAACCCCGGTGATTGTCTGGAAATCATGCAAGACATGATTAGTCAGGGTATCCAAGTAGATGCCGTGGTCTGCGATCCACCCTATCACCTTACAAGCATCGTAAAGCGTTTTGGTGGTCAGAATTCAACTGCTGCAAAAGCAGATGGTGCAACGGGAGTTTTTCGGCGTTCATCAAAAGGATTCATGGGCAAAGAATGGGATGGTGGTGATATCGCTTTCAGAAAAGAAACCTGGGATCTTTGCTTCGAACTTCTAAAACCGGGTGGTCAAGTAATCGCATTCTCCCACTCAAGAACATACCATCGCATGACTTGCGCCATTGAAGATGCTGGCTTTGAAATTCGCGACCAGATTATGTGGCTTTACGGCACTGGCTTCCCTAAATCGCATGACGTTTCAAAAGGCATTGATCGCATAAAGGGAGCGACAAGAAAAGAAACAGGGCAAATCAACAGAAGTGGCCGTGAACGAAATGTATATGGCGATTATGCTGGCATTTGTAACATAACAGAACCGTCTACTGATGAAGCCAAAAAATGGGATGGCTGGGGCACAGCTTTAAAGCCAGCTGTTGAGCCAATCTGCCACGCACGAAAGCCGATTTCTGAAAGTTCTGTTGCTGCAAATGTCCTTTGTCATGGAACTGGTGCAATAAATATAGATGCCTGTCGTATTCATAGCGAGGACAGTGAAGCCAAGGAATACACAATCAAACGAACAGCATCAGGTTCAGAAATTAACAAAACAGGTAATTGGAAACAGGAAAAAAAATATTCTGGAATAACCAAACCCGGGCGGTGGCCTGCAAATGTAGTTCATGACGGTAGCCCAGAAGTTGAAGCAGCCTTTGCAGAGTTTGGTAATAACAAAGGTGGCTTTGCAGCTGTTAAAGGAGATGAACCAAGTTCTGTTACAAAGGGCATTTTTGGTAAATATGAAACACGATTACCAAGCACTTTTTACGATGATACAGGCTCGGCTTCCCGTTTTCTTTATAGCGCAAAGGCCGATAAGGAAGACAGGTGGGGTAGCAAACATCCAACAGTAAAACCTGTTTCATTGATGCGCTGGTTGATCAGACTAATAACGCCACCAGGCGGTACAATCCTTGATCCGTTTGCCGGGTCTGGATCAACAGGCGTTGCTGCCATCGCTGAAAATGTTAACGCCTACCTCATTGAAAAAGATCCTGAATCTCTCTCCGATATCAAAGCCCGAATTGATCACTATCAAGGTGATGGTGGTCATTCATCCAGCGCCAAAAACAGACACTCAAAACAAACGACTGAGGGTCTACCCCTCTTCAGCGGGGACAAATCATGACGATCAGAAAATGCCAGTACCCGATGTGGGGTAATAAATTACCAAAACCAACAACTGATGAACATTTCTGTGGCAAGCCCACAAAGCCCGGTTCGTCTTACTGCCCCCACCACCATGCTCGTTGTCATGTAAAGCCAGATTCACCTGAAGAACGACATGTGAAAAATAATTTCCGGGCAGCTTACAAATGGAACCACTTCAAACAGGGAAGCAGATAATGATAAAAAATCACAAACACTATTCGCCCTTGCCTTGGACCTATCACAATCAGGCTTCCAGAATCACAAATTCAGGGCGGCACGATTATATTGAAGATGCTATCGGTAACATCGTGGTAAACCATATCGGGCATATAGATGGCCCATTAATCTGCGATGCAGTTAACAGGTTAAAGCTTCTGGAAGTCAGTAACGATCTACAGAAATCACCTATGGATTTATCTGCTGAATTGATGGCTGCTTATGCAGAGGATTTAAAATCCTTTCGGCATTCCACACCTTTATTAAAAAAAGCGGCTGAGGAAATCGAAAAACTTAATTTGGCATTGGCTCAAAATCGATTAGATCCGGTTATTTTTGTAAATGATGGCAAAGAACCCGACTGGGATCATATGAATTGTCCGTCTTGTGGTGGGTCCGGTCATGTCGATGATGCCACAACGCCATGGCTCCCGATCAAAGATGCACCGAAAGACGGTACCAGAATTGATATCCTTATAAATGCCATAGGCAGAATTCCAGACGTTTACTGGGGCACTTGGGATGGATGTGAACCAGAATACACAGGATGGTTGAGTTACCCCGGCACACCTGTGTTTGGGCCTAATGAACCACCATCACGGATAACTCATTTCATGCGCCATCCCAAACTGCCTAAGCAAGATTTAAGCGATGTCCTTGCCCATGCATTAAAAGAAGCGGGGGTTAACTAATGAGTACAAGAGAAGCATTTGTTCTATGGATCATACTCATAATGGTTTTTTTCAATTTCATAGAGTTTCTTGTTTTGATTAATATTCTGAGTGAACTCTAATGTCTGAAACTGAAATAACAAAAAAATGCCTTCTGGATCTATCCAAACAAGACGGCGTGACTGTGTGGCGAAACAATACAGGTGCCCTTAAAAACCAATCAGGGCAATTGGTACGTTTCGGCCTTCCCGGTTCCGGTGACATTCTTGGACTAAAAGCAACAAAAATCACCCCCGAAATGGTTGGGAAAACCTTTGGTCTGTTTATATCGATCGAGACAAAAACGAAAACAGGCAAGCAACGCGATCAGCAAGAACGGTTTGAAGAAATGGTGATAAAACACGGCGGCATCTATGTGGTTGCAAGATCACCAGAACAAGCTGTTGCCGGGATAAGTGAGGTAGGAAATGAGCAACAAGATTGACTTTGCCCAAATCAAACAAGCGGCCATTGCTTCCTTGCCTAACCTGCTAAACACATGGTTGCCCCAAGGGCGTCTTGATGGTGTTGAATATAAATCTATAAACCCGACCCGTGCAGATTCAAAAGAGGGCTCTTTTTCTATCAATGTTGAAACAGGGGTATGGGGAGACTTCGCCAGTGGTGATACTGGTGGCGATCCTATTGACCTGTACGCCTATCTGTTTGGGATGGAAGGCGGCGAAGCCGCACGGGAACTTGCAAAAGATTTAGGCCTATCATCGGGCAACAGCAAAGACCGTGACATATCACAGCGGGCCAATGTTGAAACCAAGCCTAAAGCACCAGTGCCAGAACCAATATTTCCTGTACCAGATACAGCACCACCATTAATGCAATCCAGCGGTAGAACCGTTCCCCTATACAACCCCAAAAAAGCTGGCTCCATGAAGGAATTTACCAGCTTCAAACCAACCCTTGTGCACCCCTATCGTGACCGTGAAGGCCACCTGTTAGGCTACGTTATCAGGGTGGATATGCCAGATGGGAAAATCACCCCACCTATAACGTTTTGCAAATTACCCGATGGTTCTGAAAAATGGTGTCTGAAAGGTTTCCCAGAACCCCGCCCCATTTACGGGATGGAACAACTCGACGCCAAACCAGATGCCACAGTTATTCTGGTCGAGGGTGAAAAATCGTGTGATGCTGGTATCAAACTATTCCCATCTGCTGTGGTCGTAACTTGGCCCGGCGGTTCAAAATCATCTGCTAAAGTGGAATGGTCCGCTTTGTATGGTCGTAAAGTAATAGCTATCCACGACAACGATAAGCCAGGCATTGATGGAATGGCAGGGTTCTGGAAAGTAAAAGAAAACCGCCCTCCCCAATTTGTTAACGGCGTCCAGCAACATCTGGCAGGATTGGCAAAGCTTCTCATAGTGAGTCCGGAACCAGATCGAGAAGAAGGCTGGGATATTTGCGATGGTCTAGAAAGTGGTTGGTCACAAGACGACGCAAAACAGTGGTTGGATGCTCGTATAAAAAAAGCCGTTGAACGCGGTCCAATCGTTCCCCACAAGCCAGAACCACCTAAAGACGATGAACCACCACAGTTAGAGCCAAACGACTATGGCCCAGAAGACAGTTATGGCGACATGACGGGTTATGCTGAAACCATGTCTTATGACCCGCCTGAAGACGAAACCCCTTTTAGAATTCTAGGGCATAACCGTGGGAAGTATTACTATCTATCAAACTCAGCCAGTCAAATCGTTGAGCTTTCCGCGACAGGCCACAACAAATTAAACCTGCTGCAAATAGCCCCAATGGATTATTGGGAAAGCCATTACCCTAAAAAAGGTTCACCCGATTGGGATATGGCAGCTAATGCACTTATAAACATTGCTCATAGTGTTGGTATATTTAGACCAGAAGAACACCGTAGAGGCCGAGGCGCTTGGCTAGACAATGGACGGGCCGTGCTCCATTTGGGTGACGTGCTCATTGTTGATGGACAGCCCATGTCACCCATTACAATCAAAAGCCGTTACACCTATGAAGGTGACACCAGCCTTGGCATAGAGCCAAAACGGCCAGCCACCAACAAAGAGGCACATACCGTAGTTGAAATATGTAATGCTGTTCAATGGGAAAATGACCTATCCGCTACCTGCCTCGCTGGGTGGATGATTATTGCCCCGGTATGTGGAATGCTAAACTGGCGGCCGCACATCTGGATAACAGGCCCGTCCGGATCGGGAAAATCAACGGTAATTACAGATATTGTAAGCAATATTGTTGGCCCTATGGCCTTAAAAGTAGCCAGTAAAACCACAGAGGCCGGTATTCGCTATGGATTAGGTGCAGACGCCCTACCAGTCATATTCGATGAAGCAGAAGGCGAAGATTTTAAATCCGCGGAACGAATGCAAGCCGTTTTAGATCTTGCACGGGTCGCATCTTCTGACAGTGGAGCAAAATTATTAAAAGGGTCTGCAAACGGTACTGTTCAACAGTTTCTTACCAGGTCGATGTTTTGTTTTGCTTCGATCAACAACGCAGTTCAACACTATGCCGATGAAACCCGTGTCACTCTCTTGTCACTACGTCCAAATAGCAACAAAAACGAAGAAGAAAGACAGCGGAACGAAGAAAATTACAGCCGCCTTCTCAATCTTATCCACTCACAATTAACGCCAGAGTTTGCAGCAGCCCTCGTCATGCGATCCGTTGCGAATCTAAAAACCATTAAAAAAAATGCAGATACTTTTGCCAAAGCAGCTGCCATCGCTTTGAAAGATCGGCGTGTCGGTGATCAGATCGGGGCAATGTTGGCAGGTGCCTACCTTTGCCACTCAACTAAGGTGATAACGTTTGAACGCGCTATACAATGGATAAAAGAACACGACTGGAGCGAGCATACCTCGATCGACGCTGAAAGTGACGAGAATAGGTTATTGCACTACATACTTGAGTATGAATTAACGGTAAATGCCGGGAACGGTTCTCATTACAAGCGAACAGTCGGTGAACTAATAACAGGTGCTTTGGATGATCAGGATGATGAAAATATACCATCGGATTTAGCTGATAAAACACTTCGCCGTTATGGTATTCGTGTGGATTCGCCGTCACTTACAGGAGACACTTCAGGTGGAATTAAGTTTTCTACAACATCAAATCACTTAAAAAGAATGCTCAAAGAAACACAGTGGTCTGCATCGTTCAGAACTACACTTATAAGGATTGAAGGGGCGCGGAAATCTGCCAATAACGTGCGTTTTACAACGGCACTTTCCACCCCTGCGATTATACTGCCAATTACACTTTTTCAGTGAATATGATTAATTTGACACAAATTTGTTATTGCAATCCTAAATAATTGCATACAACATTAACTTGCTCTTATCAGTTGCATGACAGGTAAGGGGGGGTGGTTTCTGAGGCCACCTTACCTGGTTTTTTATACACGCAAAAACCACGTCAATAAGTATTTAACCCATATCAGCCCTACCCTGTCACAGGCCAGCGACGGGCAAGGATTAACTCGGAGTAGCGTGTGTGATCAATACTGAAATTGCCGACATATTATCCCTAGAACTTAAGCGATTGAACCAATTAGCTAATAAAATACACCAAAGCAGTGTAATAGATGAAATTGAAACGACTGCGACTAATATAGAGTATGCATTAAGGCTCATAACGCCTGACATTATGGTAGATGCTCTTATAAGTTCGATAGAGAAAGCTGATAAAAAAGCAGCATGAAAATAAATAAACACCCTAGAGTTGTTCAAAAGAAATTTTGTATCCAGTGGCAGGTGTAGCTCACCTATGCAACTGGATACCTAATCAATCCAACAATCCATATCATCAAGCCCCATTTCTGACGGCTCTATATCACCCTCATTCTTATAAACGACCTTATGAAGTTTTGGCCCAGTCACACCGACCATACCGCCAAGGCCATCGCGGGTTTGTTTTTCCAAAAGCAGATAAGCGTATTCGAGGGCTGGTCGCTCCATGTCGTTCTTGGCAATCTTCTCACGCTTCACAATCCGGCCTGTGTGATCATAGACGGTGAATTTGTAGAGGCCGTGCTTTTGGACGGTGATGTAAGAGTCGTGCGTCATAATAAGAACGTAATAAGAACATTCTTTCTGGTCAACACCACCCCGACCGCTTACCGCCGTCATAGGGTCGCCCCAAACCAGAAGCAATCAACAGCTCTGTCAGGCTACGACCATCGGTCAGGTACACATCTGCAACGACACGACCCGCATATTTGCCACGTTTGACGTTTTTCAAGATTACAGATTCGCCCAACACATCACGAACGTAATCACGAGCTACGATTGCGGCTTGCTTCTCAGCATCGCATTTACCTCTAATCTCTGGTGTGTCAATGCCATTAACGCGAATAGACACAGCCATAGTCATTCCGGGCCATGGATAGGCTTGAGCCTTGAAGGTATCACCATCGTAAACGGATATAACATCAGCGGGGACGGATAGGCCGTCTGCGAGTGCGGGAGATATAAATAGGAAGGGGATGAATGAAAGGTATCTATGCATCACATATTTTAACATTTCGTAACTAATTTAAAAAACTTCTATTTCAGTATTGACACTCAGGGCCAATGGCCCTATAGTATTTATATCAGCAAGGGCAATGAAGCCCGCCAAATGGAGATTGATAAAATGACGAAGTTTAAAGCTAACACAACATACACACTCTGCTTTATCGGTGATACTGATGTCAAAGTTGATATGACGATCATTAAAAGAACAGAAAAATCAATCTGGATTAAAAACCCACGCAACAAGAGCGAAATCATCAGGAAATCAGTTAAAGTCGGATTTGACGATGTTGAATACATTCTTCCATATGGAAACTGTTCAATGTCACCCAGTCTGCCAGCTGATAAGCCAGCTTAAATAACATAGGGGCTTCGGCCCCTTATCAATGTCAGGAAAAGAAATGACGCCTATAGAATTTAAAGCCGCACGTGAAAGGCTAAATTTAACGCAAACACAATTAGGAACAATTCTCAATGTGAACCCAAGAACTGTTCGCAAATGGGAACAAGAAGACGGGACGCGACCACCTAACCCGATTGCCTGTAGGGTCATGGAATGGCTGGAAGCGGGATTTGTGCCGCCTGAAATTGAATAATAATTGAAATTAATTCAACAACAAGTATTGACAAATCGGCCCAATGGGCCTATTGTGTTTATATCAGCAAGGGCAATGAAGCCCGCCAGATGGAGATTGATAAAATGACTAAGTTTAAATTAAATATTACTGATGACGAAATGCACACCATTCTAGACGCGCTACTTCCCCTCTATGAAAACGTTGACCCAATTGATTATGAAGATGATGTTGGCCCTGCAATTGAGGAAGCAAACATTGAAATTACCAATTGGATACCAGTGCGCGAGTTAATGCATTTCTTAAACTACAAAGCGGGTTTTATCCGTGATGAAAATGAAATGCTTTCTGAAAAATATATCTTTTCTGGCGATCCTGATAACCGAATTTTTGGTCGCCAGCTTTTAAAACCTGAAATACAGAATTAATTTAAAGACCGTGATTAATGCCTAAAGTTATGCGTCAACTTAAACGTCCACCGACATTATAACGGTGTTTATACCGAATTATAAATTATAATGCCGTTTATAAACGTCCACCCACTTATAATTATAAATGCACCATACATTTTTCGCGCCCAATTTATAAACGGTTTTCGACACCTAGGATTGTTTTAATTTATAACTATCGCGCTTAAATTGAAATGTATGTGAATTTTCTCACACCCCATACAGGCGAAAATACAGAATATATCTTTTAAATCAATACTGTATGGCTGTATGCGTTTTTCGCACTTTTTACAGCCCCTTATACACGTAATACACATGATACACGTCACATATATTATAATTACATTTATATCCCCTCTCATACGTATTCATATACTATAATATATATACATTTATTAATTATTATTATTATTATATATAAAACAGTGGGTTAGACGTATAAAACAAAACTCACAGCCATTCACAGAATTTGAAACAATCAAAATAACTCAATAATATCAAAGCTATTAAGTGAATATACACTATTTAACGGCACTTCACGTTTGCCGAATCTACCGCTTATCGGCATAATCCCCGAATGAAACCGTTTGTGGATATAGAATTCAAAACATCAAAACTAGAAAGAAGCTTTGACCATCTGAGACGAAAGCAGATGCCATTCGCCATGGCACAAGCACTGACACACACAGCACAAGACGCCCAAACCGATACAGCAAAAGCTATGACAGGGGCTATGGCACTTAAAACCAGCTATCTGACACGTAAAGGCCAGCTATCCATTACCAAGGCACGTAAAAGCGACGGACTGCACCGCATGGCAGCAACAGTGGGACACAAGAACTGGTCAATGGCAGAACAGATGGGTGAAAAGACTACGATACGACGCCCCAACACATCAAAGTACCTATACAAACCAATCGGTGTGAAGAAGACCAAGACAGGTAAAATTCCAAGGGCTCTACACCCCTCACGGGTCTTCAAGAAGAAGAACGTATTTCTCTCAAAGACTGGTAACAGCGAGGGTATATATCAACACTATGGCCCCAAACGATCTAAACGACGACTGCTGTACATCCGCATCAAGTCTCAAACCATACGCCCAGCCATGTCATTTAACGACGGTGTGAAGAAAACCGCCAGTAGACGCCTTAACAAGAACTTCGGCAGAAGCATGTCAAGAGCATTAAGGACAGCAAAGCATTGATATACAACACATATCATAGGTTCTTCCTAGGCCCCCTCACCTGCGGGTCACAGCAAGATGGCAGAAAGTGGCTAATTCGCAACTTTAATTCATCAATGGTTATTACGGGTAACTTATTGTTTCTAATTTGGATATAATCAATGAGCCAAGGCAAAACCAAAAAAGATAAACCAGGTGAAATAGTCACTCTTGCAAGGCTTGCCAGTTTGCTGGGATGCACAGACCCGACGGCTAGAAAACACATCAAGGACGGAATGCCGATTGAAGAGTCCGGACAGTCAGGACAAGGGTATAAAATTGATACGGCCAAAGCGGTGCGCTGGCTTGTCGATCGAGCACGCAAAGTTGCTGGTGGTGAGGTTAGCCATTACGACGCTGATAGAGCCAGAAAGATGGCAGCTGATGCCGATAAATCCGAAATGGAACGGGATGTTATGCGCGGCGAAACGGTCGAGGTAAACGTAGCTGTAGCGAT
>NZ_CAKZMP010000220.1 GCF_937128705.1 uncultured Kiloniella sp.
CTTAATTTCTGTTCAGCGTTGAGTGGCACCTATGGCTATTCATCACCTTTCAGACCAACACCACGCCCGTTTCCAATCCCTCGTGGTCCTTTTCCACTGCCGACACCGTCGGTCCCGGCACGGCCAGCCCGTCCGGTCGGTCCCTTTGTGCCCCTATCCCTGATCAGTATTAAAGTGCGCGTTGATGTGGATCGCTTCTTTCCACAAAACCGTATATCGATAGAGGTCAATCGGCGGTTTCCTTTTTCGACGGCTCATGCCATTGCAGAGGTCACATCAGATCGCTGTCTGGGGTGGAACCATCGTCGGGTCGAAGCCAATATCACCTATCGCGATGGCCTCAACAGCTTGATCCCGGGGAACCGTGTTATCTTTGAAGCTTCCCGTGGTCGGGGAATTGGCTATGGCACATTCAAACTCACCCTGATCGGACCGGGCAGAACGCGCCGCGTTTATCGTCTTAATTTTGAAAGCCAGCATTTTGATGCCGTCGAATTCGAAGTTGATCGCGTATCAAATGCCAGTGCACCGACAACCACCTATGATATCGGCTCTCACCCCAACCGTCCGGCGAACCTGCCTGCGGAAAATATTTCGATGGATACCGTCTATCGCCGTGCGGGATTTGATGTGTCCATGTCCCCGAACAGATCGGTGATCCCCACAAGCGGAGCAGGGGCCAATGGTACATGGAGCGATGCCGAAATGCACAATGCCATGGTGACATACTGGTCACGGTTCCAGAACTTGCCCAAATGGGCTATGTGGGTGCTCTTTGCTCGGCGGCATGATCAAGGGCGCGGCCTCGGCGGTATTATGTTCGATGATATCGGGGCCAACCACCGACAGGGCACGGCGATCTTTACCGACAGCTTTATTCAGGATGCGCCGGCGGGTGACCCCAATGCGGCGGCTTGGCGTCGACGCATGGTTTTCTGGACGGCAATCCACGAAATGGGCCATGCCTTTAATCTGGCGCATTCATGGCAGAAATCCCTTAGCTATAACGGCGGTGATCCGTGGATACCACTGACCAATAACAACGAAGCGCGTACCTTTATGAGCTATCCTTTCCGGGTGTCCGGTGGTGAAAACGCCTTCTTCTCTGACTTCCGCTTCCGCTTTATGGATGAAGAGCTGGTGTATATGCGCCATGCCCCCCGCCGTTTTGTGCAGATGGGCAATGAAGACTGGTTCTCTAACCACAATCTGGAACAGGACAGCAGCCTGCAAAGCGGTAACTTTGATCTGGAAATCAGACCGAACAAGTCTGGCAACAGCTATGATTTCCTAGAACCTGTATCCCTTGAACTCAAGCTCAAGAATGTGTCGGATCAGGCCGTGGAAATCGAAGAGGATCTGTTGGAAGACGGGCGTCATATCACGTTGTTTGTGCAACGTAGTGAGGGAAAAACCCGCAAGTGGCGGTCACTTTCCACCCATTGCCATCATGAACACACAACCGATCTGAAACCGGGACAAGCCATTTACGGATCGCACATGGTCAGTGCCTCTACCGATGGCTGGACCATTGATGAACCCGGCTTTTATAACATTCAGGCCGTGATTGATGTGAATGATGAAATCATCAGCTCTAACGTGCTTCGGGTTTATGTGAACCCGCCGTCATCCCTCGAAGAAAGTAAACTGGCGCCGGACTATTTCACCGAAGACGTGGCGCGGACCATTTCTTTTGCAGGGGCACCGTCGCTGGATAGTGCCAATGATGTGCTGCGTGAGGTTGCGGCACGCTGTGCCAATAACCAAGCGGCCCGTCACGCCAATCTGGCCCTGAGCGGCCCGATGCTTCGGAACTTTAAGGTGCTAAACGGTGCAACCGATAAGGCAGAGCTGGAAATCAAGACCATCAACGCCAAAATCGACCAAGGGGCAAAGGCACAAACCGCTGCCTTGATGGATGATCCCGACAGCGCCGCAGATACTCTGGGCCATATCCGCTATTTCGGTATGCTGAACCAACTTGCCACCGCACTGGAAGACAAAGGCGATGACAAGGGTGCAATCAAAGTCCTGAAATCAGCCGTCAGCACCATGAAAAAACGTCAGGTTCTCGACAGTGTAATCAAGGAAACCGAAAAGAAACTAAAATAGTCCTCCCCATATTCCTATTTTGGGAGACTGTTTTACCGGAACTGTTTTGTGACGGTGTATTGAAACCGATTTGATTGGGTGGATATAAAAAGAGGCCCTGTTTATCTCGTACTGAGAACGACAGGGCCTTTTTTCTGTCGGCGTTATTTCGGCAAACTGTTTGGGGCATAGCCAAAATTGAGATGTCGAGATGAATGAAAGCTGAAACACCAGTTTTGTTCAAGACTAACGGCGTAGAGGCAAATTGGAACCCCTATGAAATCCCAAAGAGTTGTCGGAAGGAACGAGACGTCCATTCGGTAATTTTCCATAAGAAAATAATCACCGTAAAGAATGACAGGACCGCTCAGATTATACTTATCAATAATTCGGGTCGTAAAATCACGGCTTTCTTCCATGCGGGTTGGGATTTTGACCAGATAATGCTCTGAATTCGGAACGATCTCCCAATGAATTTCCTCTATCCTTCTGGGAAAACCCATTTGGTCAAAATGATGGTCTATTGAAAGTTGATCCTTTTCATCAACAATTTCTATGTCACCCGTTTTGAGGTGAGCGTCTATTTTTTTGTGGAGCCTTTTTGCAATAAACTCGTCATTGGAAATCATTGTATTTTCTTTGCTTTTTTATTCTTTTAATTTTTCAGGCACGTAACCAAAATTGAGATGACGAAACATATTATAAGTGAAACACCATTTTTTATCAGCACTCACAGCATAGAGACAAAGTGGTATCGGCATGAAATGCCATAGGACTGATGGAAGTAATGATATATCCATCCGATAGTCATTCTGCATTAGCAGATCACCATAAAGTACAACTGATCCGTTCAGATTATGTTTTTTGATCATCCGCTCTGTAAAATCGCGACTTTCTTCCGGTCTGTAATCTATCTGTACCTGATAATATTCTGAATTAGGGACGTCCTGCCAGTGGATGAATGGACCCTTTTTAGAAAATTTTTTAAAAATGAAGTTGCTCTCATCAATAGGATCATTGTTATCTTCTATAATTTCAATAGCGCCCGAGCTAATGTAATTTTTCAAGGTTTTCTGAAGCTCTTTGTCTTCTGCAGCAGGTTGATTGGGCATATTAAATAACCTTATCAATCGGATTGAAATTTAATACTAATACTGTAAGTAGCGATATTAACATAAATGTTTTTCGAGGCCTTGAAACTAACGTAATTCATAGCCGGATAATACCCAGACATCTCTTTTATTATGATGTGTCAGGCTTAAAACCACACGTTCCTTTGGAGTTTCTATAAGTGCTCGTCTACCATTTGCTGGCCCTTTTATAACCGCTAATCTACCGCTCGCTAAAATCACTGGTAAGCGGTTCTTGACAAAATTTTCTCCATCTATTCCGTCAACTCTGGTCCTTTTTTCGATAATATGACTAAGGCCATACCCCGGGTTTTTCCTGAAATTTGGTCCGCCCATTTTGCCAAAATCAAAGGAAATTTCGCCAAGATCTTCTCTGAAGACTTTTCCTTTGGATGCCTCTTTGCTCTCCAGAACCTTGGCAATTTCATCTGAGAACTCTTTCACAGTTGACGTCGAACGTTTGTAAAAGGGTGTTCTTGCGCCATTCATGCTGAGAATGGCTGCGCCTCTGGTTGTTGCTTTGGGAACGGCTGCACCAGAAAGAAAGCCACCGCCAGTTAAATTGAATGCGGCATCGACGGTATCTTGATGTGTAAAGCTCCCACCCTCAAGGGTGTGCCCCGGAAGAGTGAAAGTTTTTGCTAAACCATAAAGTAGTTCTGGTGCGGTCCAATCTGTCCAATCAATTGGTCCTTTTTCATCTGCCAAGCTCCCTGCTGGGGTGGGAATGAATCCCGCTCTTCGAATTCCGGGTTCGAGACCGAACATACGCTCTACTTTTTGTTCCAGTGGCGTTGGTTGGTAACGAGGTCGTTTCGCTTTTTGAACAACTTTGGGTTTACCATAAAGCTTTTCAGCATGATCAATGACCTGAACCATCTTGATGTCCTTTGCAATAGGGAGGCTTTAAGGACTATCGCTGATGGGCTGCGTTACAATTCATTACGATTTGTCTTAGCTATTCATGCCCAACTTATCTCTTGTGATAACGATCTCTTTGCCCTTAGAGTCAAAAGATATTTTCTATATACAGGCAGAGGGAACAGGCCTGTTTTCACGATAAATAACGGACGATTTTATGGGACTGGCGGCGCAGGCATTTTCTCGGGTTAAAAAAGACAATCCCATCTATCTTGTTGGTCTCGGGCATGGGGCGACGCATTGGGTGATTGCGACCTTTTATTTTCTGTTGCCCTTTATGGCGCAGGATCTGGGGTTGAGTTATGTAGAGGCCGGGGTCTTTGCGTCGGTCTTTTCTCTGGCCTCTTTCGGGGCGAATGTCTTTAGCGGGCCACTGGTGGATATTACCGGGCGTCGGGTTTTGTGGCAGGTGGTTTCCCTGTTGGTTGGGGCTGTGGCGCTTTATGCCATGGGGGCGGTGAGCTTGTATCCGCTGTTGGTGCTGGCGATGATCTTTATCGGGATGTCCAATAACCTGTGGCATCCGGCAGCGATATCCTATCTGTCCCTGCGCTATCCGGATCGGCGGGGCTATGTGCTGTCTATTCATGCGCTGGGGGCCAATCTGGGGGATGCTGTTGCGCCTGTGATCATGGCACCTGTGTTGGCTGCGTTAAGCTGGCGCGCGACGATGGAGGCAAGCATTGTCGTGCCGTTGGTGGTTGCTGTGCTGCTGTTCTTTTTTGTCGAGCGGGTTGGTAAGGCCTCAGGGGGAATTATTGGGAAACCTGAAACTCAGGTTGGTTCTCACAAGCAATCTTCCATTTCCGAAACTAAACAGGGCCAAACTAAACAGGAAGAGTATTTAGCATCGGTAAACTCGGCCCCGCAAAACGACGAACATGCGCTGAAAGAACACGTACCTACAAGCAGCCCGGATAAAAACAGGGATAAAAACAGGCCCGCTATAGATCACTCGAAGCTAGACAGAGACCATTCCCAGAGTGAAAGAATGAAGGGAAGGGATTATCTCGCCGGGGTCGGAGCTTTGCTTAAGAACCGCGCGGTGATGGTGCTGTGTTGCATGTCTGGCTTTCGCAATATGGCGCAGACGGGTTTACTGGTGTTCTTACCGCTCTATCTGGCGAATGACTTAAAGCTGTCCCCCTTTGAATTGGCACTAACACTTTTTGCCTTTCAGGCCGCCGGGTTGATTGCGGCACCCGTCGCCGGGATCTGGTCGGACCGCATCGGGCGCAGGCCATTGGTGGTTGGCGGGTTGGGCATTACCACGGTGATGCTCATTCTTTTGACGCTGATTGATAATACGACGGTTTTTGTGGCGGGTATTGCTATGCTCGGCTTTGGGCTTTTTGCCATCCGCCCCGTGGTGCATAGCTGGCTGATGGATATGACACCGCCGCATATGGGGGGCACCGCGACCTCTGTCCTGTTCGGGGTACAGTCTGCCATGACCACCTTTGCCCCTATCATTGGCGGGGCCTTGGCTGATCGATATGGCTTGATATCGGCCTTTTACTTTCTGGGCGTTACCTTACTGATTGCTAATTTTCTGGTGCT
>NZ_CAKZMP010000221.1 GCF_937128705.1 uncultured Kiloniella sp.
AGAATTAATTTCAAACGTTCATCAGATTGAAATTGTAAAGGGTCCAGATCATCAATTTCGTTACTTTGATAAACGATAATCGGGTTAGGGTCGCTGCCGTCAAGGTTGGGGATATCATTTCGAAGCGGAAAGCCGATTGATTCAACAGTAATATTACGCCCGCTTGATAAGGCATGTTCAAGGAGGGCGCAGACACCACAAGGTTGTTCTGCCATTAACCAAAAAGCATCAGATGCAATCCGCTTGCGATCATCCTCGACATAATCCAGGTAATTCCCCCCGGTCATATCATGCCCAAAACGTTCATTGATCGCAGTACCCTGCAACCGGATTTTGATGTCATCCCGGGAAATCAGCTCGTAAACAATAATATTGGGTAAAAGTGAGGGAATATCTTCGGGGAGAAAGGAACTTCGGTTCGGCATATCAAAGCCTTCCGATCTCTCTAACCCCTGCCAATAATCATAAAACTGGCGATTTCTGGCATTTCTTATTTTCACTGAACCTTACCTATGTCCGGGTTACTTTGGTACTGAGTTAATAAGCTACCGGGTTTTCTTCCCAGTAACCCACCCTGATTACCCCCGTCATCAGTTCCATGCAGCCTATAGATATTTTACGCAAGCTAACAACATTTTTTACCTCAAATTTTAGATAAATCTTTGTTTTTGATTTTTCGCCTAACTCAGCGCCAACAAAAGGATGTAGAGCATTAAAGCATTACAATCATACAGGTTAATTTTCTTTCTTGACCTCATTTCAAAGGGGTGGTTTTATATTTCCACATTTCACATAAAGTAACTGTGTGACCACAGAATGATTTTTTATGATTTTTTTGTAACTCACACAGAAAAGCGACCGGATATCCAACATCAGATATCGAGCACTGAGACTTAACAAGGCCCCAAGGGGTCTTGAAAAGATCGTACCAGATACGGATACCCGGCCAGAACCTAAAACACATAAACCTTCCGGCGCTCTGCTTTTTTTGGGGTAAAGCTTGGACTCTGTTTCCTTGGTCCACCGTTAATGACCAATGCCACAGCGACGGATGATCACTGTTTTGATCACGGATTTTCCCTTGTTAGAAGGTGCTTAATCCGGCTCAAAACCGGGCGGCTGCATGCTGTTCAGTTTTAAACCAAGTCACTGCCCTTACATTGCGATCAGGCAAAAGAGCAGCCTAAAGAAAGTTACTCTGACACACAGAGTGACAAAATGGAGAGTTCGTATGTTGACACTATTTCACGCACCGGGTGCTTGTTCTTTGGCCTCTTGCATCGCACTGGAAGAAACAGATGCAGAGTTCGAAATCAAAACAGTATCCTTTGCGGATGGTGAACAGCATAAAGCGGACTACCTGCGGCTTAACCCCAAAGGACGTGTGCCAGCTCTCATTGTTGAAAAAGAACCAGATCTTATTGCTGGAAAACAAAATGTACCCGTAAACTCTAAAGGCAACAGCGGTGTCATAACGGAAACGCCTGCGATCCTTTTTTATCTGGCTCAACGGTATCCAGAAGCAAATCTGGCCCCACTTGCCGATCATTTTGCCCTCGCCCAGATGCAGTCGTTCAACAGCTTTCTCTGTTCAACGGTTCACGTTGCCCATGCGCACAGATTTCGCGGCGCACGTTGGGCAAATAACCAGAGTTCACAGGATGACATGCGCGCCAAAGTACCTGAAAACATGTCTTCTCTTTTTACGATGATTGAAGAAACATATCTCGGCCAGCCATGGGTGCTGGGCGACCAGTACAGCATTTGTGACGCCTATCTCTATACAATCGCGCGTTGGCTGGAAGGTGACGGTGTTGATATCACTGCCTTTCCACGCGTCAATGCGCATTTCAAACGTATGGAAGACCGTCCCGCTGTACAACGAGCCCTGCGGCATTAGCCTCGGCTCGGACCTGAAGATGCCATCAACCCATTTGGCATTTCAGGCCTTAAACCATAAAGATCAGAACGTATTATTATGAATAAAAGTCCTTTAAAATTACCCGAGTTTGTCATTCTTTTTGCCTTGCTCACCTCTATTACAGCGCTAAGCATTGATGCAATGCTGCCTGCCCTGCCACAAATTAGTGCTGATCTTGCCATTTCCGATCCACTTGATAGTCAGCTAATTATCTCTCTTTTTATTTTCGGGATGGTTTTTGGTGAACTTTTTATTGGTCCAGTATCAGATGCCATCGGCCGTAAAGGGGCAATTTTGCTGGGTGTCGGGGTTTATGTTGGCGGCACACTTGTCGCAATGACAGCCTCCACCTTCGAGGTATTGATCCTTGGTCGTATTATTCAGGGTATTGGGGCATCAGGTCCGAAAATAGCAACCCGTGCCCTGATCCGGGATCAATACGAAGGCGAAGCCATGGCAAGGATCATGTCTTTTATTATGGTGATTTTCATTATGATCCCGATGATTGCCCCTGCTTTTGGTCAGATGGTTTTGGCCATTGCTGAATGGCGATATATCTTCTTTTCATTTCTTGTTCTTTCGGTTTCGACTGGATTTTGGTTGATCATTCGTCAGCCTGAAACACTGTTAAAAGAAAACCGAATACCTCTGTCGCCAAAAAAATTAATGCAATCCACGGGTCGCATTCTAAAGCATGGCAAAGTCATGTGTTATTCGGTTTCTGGCGGTATGATTTTCGGGGCCTTGCTAGTCTATGTCAGTACATCCCAATCGATCTTCGAAGACTTATATGGTGTGGTCGATAACTTCCCGCTCTACTTTGCTGTTTTAGCCTCTTCTGTTGCTCTCTCTTCTTTGATCAACTCACAATTGGTCATGCGCTTTGGCATGCACAGGATGGTGGTTTTTGCTCTCAGTGCTCTAATTTTCTTTACAGCAACTTTGTTTTTCTTTGCCTTACCTTATGATGGAATCCCGCCCTTTGCAGTCTTTATGATCAATGGCTTCTTCATTTTCCTTTGGGTTGGCATTCTCTTTGGCAACATCAATGCCATGGCGATGCAGTCCCTTGGAAAAATGGCTGGATTGGGCGCATCTGTCATAGCCTCTATCTCTAGTTTGGTTGCCGTGGCCGTTTCTGTCTCAGCCGGTCGGCTCTATGACGGAACTGTGATGCACATGGTCTTTGCCCTTTGCTTCTGTGGGGTCACAGCACTGATTTTAGTCATGGTGGCAAAGCGTAGTAAGGCCGGAATTTTACTTCCCGCTTGATATTCCATATTTCAGACTTATATGACGAAAATAAGTAATAATTTAGCTTTCCCTCGTTCTGCAAAGAGGATACGAAGGGCTAAATCATCTAATTAAGTATGGGCTCGCATTATTCTGGCCCTACTTAACGGGGCCCATCATATCCCCCTTAATGATGGGCCCCACTTTTTGCCGCATTCTTTAATTTTACCTACCTTTTAATTCTATAAGAATATCGGCTTTCTCTGCTTTCCTTTGTCAAAAGAAATCAGCCTCAAATTCTCCTTCTGGGCTTTTTATACAACGTTGCAAAAATAACTGTCCCAATTGTTAAGATATCCTGACACAGACTTTAATCCCTGCCAGTGCCCCACCACCTTGGCACATTTCGGCATGCACACGCATAAAGACACTAAACTGAAAAACAAAACCCGCATAGGTTCAATAAATGTTAATCTTAGACTCTTACTATTTTTGTGTTTGGTACAATTCTCATTAGGTATCAGCAGTTTGTGTTGCCTTGTACGTGATACCTTTAAACGTAACCTTTCCCTCAAAAAGGGCAAAGGCTGCAAAGGACAAAACGATATGCTCAACCTTGGTAAAAAGTCTCGCACTGCCGACCATCGCCCCAAAAACTGTAAGTTTAACAAAGCAGAAATGGACTTTATCCTATCAGCTTTAAACCAATCTCAGGCTGTTATTCAGTTTCAAACAGATGGTACAATCATTACAGCCAATAAAAATTTCCTCGCGGCCATGGGGTACACGCTAGAAGAAGTCAAAGGCCAGCATCACAGCATTTTTGTAGAGGAATCATATAAAAATTCGCCCGAATACAAACAGTTCTGGGCAGACTTAAACGAAGGAAAATTCCAGTCCGCTGAATACAAGCGCATCGGCAAAGGGGGCAAGGAAATCTGGATACAGGCATCCTATAACCCGATCATGAATTCATCGGGAAAAGTCGTTAAAGTCGTCAAATATGCAACCGACATTACCCAGCAGACATTGCAAAATGCAGATTACAAAGGTCAAATCAGCGCGATCGGGAAATCACAAGCCGTTATCTCGTTTGAATTGGACGGAACCATCATTGATGCAAATGATAACTTCTTAAACGCAGTTGGTTACAATCTCGAAGACATTCAGGGCCAACATCATAGTATGTTTGTTGATCCAAAAGATAAGCAATCAGATGAATATATCCAGTTTTGGGAAAGTCTGCGGCGCGGAGAATTTCAAACAGCCGAATACAAACGAATAGGCAAAGGTGGCAAGGAAATCTGGATACAGGCGTCCTACAACCCAATTTTTGATCCGAATGGAAAACCCTTTAAAGTCGTCAAATTTGCTACCGACATCACTCAGCAGGTTATCAATCGGGAAAAGGCAACCAAGGTCAGCCAAATCGTCGATGAAAATTTGGGGAAAATACTGGAAACCGTCGTTGCCGTAAATAACCAGTCATCTTCAGCTGCCCAAGCATCAACAGAAACACTGCAAATGGTCGAATCAGTTGCCGCGGCATCTGAAGAATTCCAAGCCTCTGTAACGGAAATAGCCAGAAGCATGACAGCTTCACAAGATGACGTCAGAAAGGCAATCGAAGAAGCCCGTACAGCAGATGACCTCACCCAAAAGCTCACCGAACAAGCCCTGTCGATGGATAGCGTTGTCAGCGTTATTCAAGATATCGCCGGGCAAATCAATCTACTTGCCTTAAATGCCACAATTGAATCCGCACGCGCCGGAGAAGCCGGAAAAGGCTTTGCCGTCGTCGCATCCGAAGTCAAAGCACTAGCCAATCAGGTTGGAAGCGCGACAGAAAAAATTTCATCTGAAATTAGCGGCATGCAATCAATTTGCAGCAGCGTGGTGGAAAATTTAACCAGTATCAGAGGTGCCGTTGAATCCGTCGAAGGCAGTGTAACCTCTGTATCTGGTGCCGTAGAAGAGCAAACTGCTGCATCGAGTGAAATTGCATCAAATATTCAAACAGCTGCAATGGCCGTTAATGAAGTTAACACTAATCTGGACAGTATCAGCAACGCCGTAGCATCGGTTGAAGGTCGTGTAACCGCAGTGTCGCAGGCTGTCGGCGAACAGACCGCCGCCCAATGAATGATATAGAGGTCACTTTTATGTTCTTTTAAAACCCTAAAACTTTCACCAAAGAAATAAATACGAGGTATAAAAGATGCCACTGCAAAATACTTGGCTTTAAACAGGACGGACCAACAATAAATCATACCCGAAATTTCAACGGTAAGTACCTTGATCAGAACCTGACATAAGCCCAAGGCTGCGAACAGGCTTTCTGGTCAAAAAAAATTTAGCGAAATTTAACCTTTAAACACTAACTATCAACAAGCCGAATAACCTGGTTAAAAATATTATCTCGCATTGATATTTTTCACTGTAAATAAGACTGCTCTCTAAGATTTTATTACAGAGAGTTTGAAAGGATTACCCCGTATGTTCTCGTTTGGTAAAAACTCCCGGTTAACGGCGGACCAGCCCAAAAGTTATAAGTTAAACAAAATTGAAATGACGTTGATTTTGAATGCCTTGAACAAATCTCAGGCTGTCATTCAATTCGAAGTCGATGGCACGATTATTACGGCAAACAAAAATTTTGTGAATGCTTTGGGCTATACCCTAGACGAAATAAAAGGCAAACATCACAGCATGTTTGTCGACCCTGCCTATAAAAACTCTGCCGAATACAAACAGTTTTGGGCAAACCTTAAAAAGGGAGAGTTTCAGGCTGCTGAATACAAGCGGATCACAAAAAGCGGTAAACCAATCTGGATCCAAGCATCTTACAACCCCATAATCGATGCATCAGGAAAAGTCACCAAGGTTATTAAATACGCCACCGACATTACTGAACAAACGCTGCAAAATTCTGATTATAAAGGTCAGATCAATGCCGTGAATAAATCACAGGCGGTTATTGCCTTTAATCTGGATGGTACCATCATTGATGCCAACGAAAATTTCCTCAAAACCGTAGGCTATGACCTGCGCGAAATTCAAGGGCAACACCACCGCTTGTTTGTCGAAGAAGAGTACAAAAACTCAAAAGAGTATGAACAATTTTGGGCTTCTTTGCGCCAGGGTGAATTCCAGACTGCTGAATACAAACGCATCGGAAAGGGCGGGAAAGAAATTTGGATACAGGCATCCTACAATCCAATCTTTGACCCCGATGGCAACCCGTTTAAGGTCGTTAAGTTTGCTACGGATATCACTCAACAAATAGCGGATAGGCATGAAGCAACCAGAGTAGGCCAGCTTGTTGATGATAATCTGGGAAAAATACTCGAAGCCGTAGGAGACGCAAACCAAAAATCATCCGCAGCAAGCTCTGCTTCGACCGACACCTTGCAAACTGTTCAATCCGTTGCGTCTGCATCCGAAGAATTTCAAGCATCAGCCAGTGAAATTGCCCGCAGCATGAACACATCGCGCAACGATGTAAAAAAAGCGATTGATGAAGCAACAAACGCCGATCAGCTCACCCAAAAACTAACTGAACAGGCCCTGTCTATGAACAGTGTCGTCAGTGTTATTCAGGACATTGCCGGGCAGATTAACCTGTTGGCCCTAAACGCAACCATTGAATCCGCCCGTGCAGGTGAAGCAGGCAAAGGATTTGCCGTTGTGGCATCCGAGGTCAAGGCACTGGCCAATCAGGTAGGCACAGCTACCGAGCAAATTTCATCAGAAATTATTGGCATGCAATCCGTCTGCGATAACGTGGTTGAAAACCTGAACAGTATCCGCAATGCCGTGGTATCAGTCGAAGGTAGTGTCACGGCCGTATCCGGTGCGGTAGAGCAGCAAACTTCTGCATCCAGTGAGATTGCATCAAGCATGCAATCAGCCGCAACCGCGGTCAGTGAGGTCAACGAAAATTTGATGTCAATCACCAGTGCCGTTGACAATGCCAATAACTTTGCCCGCGAAGGTACCGACCTGTACCGAAGCCTGAAAAAATAAACCGTTTAAATCACACCCAATTCAAATCGTAAGGGCCGGGAAATTCCCCGGCCCTTTTACGTCGTCCATTTTACAAGCTCTTCTAATTAGGCCTTTCTCTCTGGTTATATCTTTGGCCCTTGCTGTTTGTATCCCGGACAAACGAACACCTAACTGCCGTAAATTTCACCACGGGGAAAACGCCCGACGCCCTGTCGATCGGGATCAAGTGGCGTAAAGTATCCCTTGGCCTGTCGGGTTGCTTCGATGGCAATTGCTTGTGCCTGAAGCTCATCAACCGGGTTGGTTGCAACTCCGGTTTTATAGGCATTTGCAATCGCACGGGTGATTGTCGGCGCGGCAACCGATGTGCCATCTAGCGCAACTGACACACCAGAATTAACACCTGATGCCCGCACGCCGCGAAAAACAGGACTACGATCACTTTCCGCAGAAACAAAAGGACTGGTGGATTGTTCCGGCAGACTGGCGTCCGTGGTTTGGTAACCACTGTAAAGCGCCGCCCGCCCCGTTTCTTCGACATGACCACCAACAACAACAGGCACCTCACCCGTCGCAAGACCATTAGAAGCCCCAGCACGTTTCACGATGGATTGATTATCCTGTACCTCTAGCTTACCTTCGCGATCATAGACCCTATAGGCCCCATCATCGAAATAAGATTGCCGCCCCAATGCAGGATACCCAAAAGGCGAAGCGTCACGTTGAATGCGGGCGTGAAGTGGTGCAGATAGGTCCTTACCCGACCGCTTGATCACCCGCACTGTCCACAGACCATTCGGCGCAGCGTTTAGCCCAGCGTTTC
>NZ_CAKZMP010000222.1 GCF_937128705.1 uncultured Kiloniella sp.
GATTATATGGCCACCTCGACCCCCATCGCCGCCATCGGGACCTCCCTTGGTGATAAATTTCTCCCGATGCAGGTGCACAGAACCCTTGCCCCCATTGCCCGATTCGGCAAAGATCCTAACATAGTCTACGAAATTGCCTTCGGTCATTTATATTGTTTTGGGGGCTTTTAAAGATTGAATTGAGTTAAGTGGGTAACGAATCATCTATATAAAAAATGTAAATCGTTCAACGCTGGGCTTAGGTCAAAAACTAAAGAAAGGATGGAGAGAAGCTAGACCTGAATAAAGAAGCCCCGACTCTCCAGTCAGGGCTTGTGGATAGAAAACACCTGTATTTAATTAAATCACCTCAAACCAAAAACTAAATCAGGTTGTCTTGAATTTCTGCATAAGGGTAGCGTTGAGTTAATTGTACTCTGCGTGCAATCAAACGGTGTTCTGGATAATCGATCAGGAAAGAGCCAATCTTCTGATCGGTTTGTGCATTCAGTAAATCTTTGTAAAGACGCGCTGCATCCCGACCTATCGAAAGCGGTTGTTCCAGATTGTCCCCCGGCTCCTCACCTCTGGAACCCAACCGTGGTTCCAGCTTTTCTTCGGATACATACCAGAAGAAAACAGAGTTTGGATGATTGTCATAATCAACGGACAAGGCCCAGCTATAGTGTTTTTCCAATGCGATCAGAAGATCTGCAACACTTTGAGAACCATCAATACGGAAATTATCATTTTCTTCTGCATACATCACAGATGCATAAGCATCGACAATCTCAGCATGGGGTTCAAGCAGCAAACTCACAAGTAGTTCCTGCCCTTCCAGAGACAGTTCAACCTCTCCCCATCGATAAAGCTTATCCCACGGCAGATCATCCCCAACAAAAGTATCCAAGGATAATGAACTTAGTTTTTCAAGATCACGCCGCAGAACTGTTACGCGTTCGGCTTGTCTTTCATCCACCGTGAACCAACGATCCAGAGATAGGTGAGCACTTTCGAGATAAACTTCATAATGGTTTCTTGCCGCAGCTGTCATTGTAGGTAATGCGCGGATACGGGCTAATGCGCTTTCACGTGCATGTATCCAGCTGTGTAATAAGATTGGATGATTGACCAAAAATGGTGCCATACCCAAGCCAGTTGAATTACCAACACCCAAGCTACGTCGAATTTCAGGATCCAGTTTCACAGCTGTTTCAGGTGACCGATAGACCGCCATTTGTTCTACATAATCAGCGACAAAATTTCGAATAAGCCAAACCGCCAACATTTCAGCGCGGAACGGCCCTAGCATTTCAGAACGATTGGCTATCCGGTCACGATCCGCCATACCAAGCTTACCATTCCCGTAAACGGCAGTTGTCCGCATCAGATAACCAACTTTATTCAACTCGGTCTGATCTGGTTGTCTGCCTGCTGCCAGTTCACTGACAACATATTCGAACAGGCGTACGCTTTTATTAGCGCGAGAGAGAACAAGCTCGCTCTCCAAACACCGTCCGGCTTCCTGTTTCGGAACGTTCTGTGACAAACGCACAATATCATCTTCGCCGATCACACCGTCATAAAGGGCAAAGGTAGTGTCCCAAGCTTCTGCAATGACACGATCCGACCGCTTAGCGGGATCAAGATCATGGGCAAAGCAAACCATGCTATAGCTGCGTTCAGGTCCCTTTGCCACATAAACGGCAACACCTTCGCCTTGTTCATTAATGCGCCAGATCGGACAGTCAAAGGTCCAGTTATCACGCTTCAAGCGACGCATAACAGCGCGCATAAAGCTCAATCTCGTTTGATGGAAAGAGCC
>NZ_CAKZMP010000223.1 GCF_937128705.1 uncultured Kiloniella sp.
CAATCAGTTCCAGACGCAACAAGGATGTGAAGATCCGGAAAGGGTTCTGGTTCAAATCAGCTTCGTCGACCGGACGGAAAGCCGTGGAATGCACAGGGATACCCGCAACGGACAGATCATAGTAACTGACAGGTTCCATGCCCATCACCGCAAAAAGACGGCGCAGGGTAAACAGCTCTTTTTCTGTGCCGACACGAATGGCCCCGTGGCGTTCTTCGGTGATACGGTCCAGCCCGTCGGTATGGGTCAATTGATCCCGGAGATCCGCGTCCTGTTCCAAAGACGCTGCATTGACATCAGCCACCAGATCCATCAACGCGCCATAGGCCGGGACCTCTTCCTTATACATCGCGGACATTGCCTGCGAAAACTGGGCGCGGATTTCATTTTTAGCCAAGAAGCTATTGGCCTGAAGGTTATCATTTGTCATTACTTTATCTCCGAACGCAATCACGATTGCTTTTACTCGCCAAACGAGCCTTAACCTATAATAAAGTTAGGAGATAGCATTTGTGCAGATGCGAAGAAAAACGATATCTTTTCATCACTTCATGAGTTTTAAGAATAACCTAGGTAATAGACACGCGAGCCATGTGACACCCTTATTCGGAATCAATCCCGCTTTCGATCCCTCCATAGACACTGATGGCTTCTTCACGGCCTCTGACCTTGTGAATACCTTCGTAGCAATAGTAATTTTGCCAGCTTTTTTGCCCCTCGACTTCGGCTTGTTGTAAAATATCTTCGCTCACCAAAACCCGTTTATCGAGCTTACGGCACAATTCCTGTAATCGACTTGTGGTATTGACGGTATCGCCAATCACCGTAAAGCTCATGGACTCTCGAACACCGATATCCCCCAGAACCACTTCCCCATAGTGAACCGAGATATCTGCGATGATCTTTTCACGCCCTTGTCGCACGCGCTTTTCATTCCAGCGATCCAGCTCTTTTATCATGTCATACGAACATTTCAGGGCATTAATTGCGTCATTATCCCCCACCTTGGGCATTCCAAAGATGGCCAACAAAGAGTCCCCGGCAAAGTGTTCGATCGATCCGTTATAGGCAAAGATCACCTTGGCCATGCGGCTGTAGAAAGACTGTAGAATGGCCACAACACGTTCGGGGTCCATCTTTTCGGCAATGGTCGTTGAGCCCTGAATATCAATAAACAACACCGCAATATTTTGACGACGCATCTGTCCCAAGGGATTATCATGATCCGCAAGGTGTTCCGCCGTTTGTGGAGAGAAATACCGGGCAAGATTGATCCGCTTGCGATTGGCTTCGGCGGCGTCCTGTCGGGCCTGTATTAACTTGTTTTCGGTTTCAACGCGTCTTGTTATGTCACGCTGTACAGCAACATAACAACTGGTCTTCCCCTCTGGGTCAAACACAGACGAAATGGACCATTCCATCATAAATTCAGAACCGTCTTTGCGGTAATTAATGGTCTGCCCTTCCCAAACATCTCCTTGGGCGAGGATTTCTGCCATATTGTCAAAGATACGATGGTCGGTCTTTTGCCCCTGCAAAATACGGGGGGATTTCCCCAGAATTTCTGTCCGCGACCAGCCCGTCATTTTTTCAAACGACCGGTTTACATAGATGATTTTTGGTCCCGGAGTTTCCAGGTTGCAATCGGTAACAAGAATACTGTCTGTCGCGTATTCAAGAACATCGTCAGCATTATATTTTGCTGCTTTTTCGTCTGTCATTTACCTCACCTGATCGGGAGCTATGGCCTATAAACAGGTACGCAAAAAAAAGAGATTGAATTGAATTCTGCCTTTTTCTTTGCCTCTTACAAAACCTGTTTATAAGATATTTTAATCTGCTCTATAGTAGAGAACTTGCCACAAAAAGAAACCAAGTCCTGTTATTTCATTTCTGGCCCTTTCAGGTATAGATAAATATCCACCCGCTTTCAGAGAGATATCATGCCCCTATCATCCGATATGCTCAACAACCCGATCGGCGTTGTGACCTATGTCGCTGATGCTCCTGTCACACCAGATGTGACCTATGTCGCTGATGCTCCTGTCACACCAGATACCGCATCGATCCCAGATAATAATGGGACCAATTTGGGGCGCACCCTACATGCTCAGTGGGCCTTCAGTGCGCAAAAAGACGTCAATGTAATATGCAAGGGAACGGCAATCGCCTGTGATCCTATCCAAGAAAAACATAACAAGACCCGACAAGGGGATCAAACCAACCATGA
>NZ_CAKZMP010000224.1 GCF_937128705.1 uncultured Kiloniella sp.
TGGACCGGTAAGTCTCGTCTTAATGATGAACTTAGAGAGGGTATTAAAGAAGTCATTATGGCTACCCCGTTCCTCGGGAAGGATGCATTCAAATATCTGGTCGGTGCCGAAGAGCTTCTTCAGCAGGTAGTTTCTGAAGTTAAACACGTAATAGTTGTTAAGAGCGGTGTAATCCTGGTTGCAAACACACTGGCCAACGTGGTTCAGCTGGCAACTCGGGAAGTGCCTATCTCGTATATGACTCAACGAACACGCTCTAAGTTTTCTGAGATTGAAACATATCTCAAGAACGAAGATCTGAAAGTGAAGCTTCGTTACGACATTCTCAAATCGCAATCAAAATCTGAGAAAAAAGCTATTCAAGCACGCATTGAAGCGATCGATGAAGCCAATCGTAAGATGTCGATCTGGCCACTCCTAGAAGCGAACCAATTCACCACGATTTCCGAAGGTCTGACAGACTCTGACCGGGCACTCATGGACGGGCGGTTTATGGATTGGGTGGAAAAGAAAGCGGGTGAGCTCCCCGGTGGTCTGGCTACTGTGGCTCGGTATGGCATCGTGGCGAAAGACACTGCGCTTTATCAGGGTCTGGCCAAGGGCGTACAATACGGTGACTTTATTTCTAAAGCCATCTACTACGACTTCCTCACTGAAGAGCGAGGTGTAAGTCCTGAGGATGCGATGCTGAAGATCGATCAGGAATTCATCAACTATGACCTCAATGACAGCCGGGCACGTTCATACCTGGAAAGCATTGGGCTTACCTGGTTCATGAACTTCAAGCTGCGCTCGATCAAAATTGCTTTGGATATCATCCGGAATAACCCGGCTTCAGCTCTCTTGTCCCTATCTACGGCCAACGTGCTGAACTTGGATGCAGGCTCACCGGTCTTGGATAACGTAGCATCTGTCTTGGGAGACGGACGTCTTGGTTACTCTATTGGACCGGGAATGATTGAGGCCGGATGGAACCTCAATCCTTGGGTTAACCTGACGTCTTAAGAGACGGTTGATCAGCTAAGGCTTTTTTGATTGTTGTAATTGTTGCGAGTTGGATGTTTGAGTTGAATTTCAAACGTTCAATCTCTTGAGCAGCATCTTCAAGCAAGCTTGGGTTTACCAACGGTTGGCGGAGTCGATTGACGATATCATATTCTTCTTGGGTCCCATCGTCAGATGTTTGGCTCCATTCCAAAACCTGGCGTAGTGGCCCAGCGATCCAAGAATTGTGGTGAAGCTTTACTTTTTCTCTAATGTAAGCAGTAGGGCTGTCATAGCGTTCGGCATTGCCATTACCACCAAGGTGTGTGATTCCAATACGAACGTCTTCAGACATACCATCAAAATTAGCGCGACGAAGTTCAGATGCTTCAATGGCATCTTCAATAAGACGAACGATGTGCTCAGGAAGTCGGTGTCTCATGTCAAATTTACTCTCTTTTTTGGATCCCAGCCGCGGACTTTGCCGGTGGTCTCGTCTATTGGTTCAAATGGTTCCCCGTTGATTCGGGCTGCCAGCCGGCGCCAACGTTCCATTTCATTAAACTCTTCCATGCTGAGAAGACCTTCAGCTTTGAAATGGGAGATCCAATTGAGAGCGCTTACGGCCGCGTGGTGTTGCACTTTCGCGTGCTCCCACCGTGTCAGTTCCAGGGTTTGGGTAATCATCTTCTACTCCGTAGGGTCTTATCTCTTCAAGTTTGAACGCAGTCTTCTGATAACCGACATCTCTATCGAATAGAGCCATTTGACTATCGTATAACACGCTGAGTATGCGCTTCCGCGCAAACCAGAGAATGGCTTGTGCTTGGTGAGGATAAACATCGCTTTCAGCAGCAAGGCGGCTGATCTCATGTGATATCTGAGCATAAACTCTTCGAGTGACCTTAGCATCTCTCATGCCTCCGGTTGTGCCGGCCCAGGCATGGTACATGTGACCATCCACAGTCACTGGCCCAGCTGTCTTTGGTTCCAGGATGTTCTGATAGAATGCCCGAGTCTTCAACCCCTTGGCATGATCCAAGAAGGGAGTTCCTGTCAGGTACAGGTTAGCGCGAGCTCGACACGCATTATACGTGGAGACAATCGCACTGTCGTATGAAAGACCCCGCCGCCCAGCCTCGAGCATGGAGACGAGGCTTCTCAAATTTCCATAATAATCTGAGTTGGGTGACAGGGCCACAAACGCTGCTATAACGCGGCTCAAGTCCGCGGAATAATGTGCTGCGATTGTTTTCATTAAATCGTGATAGCGCTGGTACGCTTTGAGGCCGTCAGAAATATCCATTTCGTTTGCCTGAGAGTAAAGTCGTTTCAAATTCGAATACACTTTTTCTCTCCCAGAAATTTACGCGCGGGCGGATGAGCTTTTATTCTTCGTAATTATACCGCCACGGCTTAGTATCGTCTTCTCGCTTGATGATCATAATCATATCATCATCGGCGTCTTCAGTGCTTGAAAAGAAATCGTTCTTGTAAGCGTATTCCAGCAAATCCTTGGCGTAATATTGCTGGCGCACCTGAGGCGGCCATTCGTCAAAAACAAGCTGCAAGCTCTTTTTGTCTTCTGCCAGGGTTACTTTGATCATGACACCTTCAAGCTGTCGCTCCCCAACACCGTATCCGTCAAACCAACCGGCTTCGGCCGATTCTACATGGTCGAGATCTACGTCAGAAGGATCTGCGATGTTTTCAAAAGTGATAATTCGATACTGCATAACAATTTCCTTAAATAAATAAATGAACCAGGAACCATGCTTTACGGATTTGAACCCTTAATCACATGGCCCCTGGTTCGAGGTGAGGGGTGTTCTATGCCCGAAGGCATTTCGTAGATCACTAGGCCCTACTCCCTTGCGGAAGCTATTAAAGATGGGTCAGAAACTTGGTTTACACTCATCCCCTTAGGGCAGTGGATCCCGAGCTTTTGACTCAGGCGGATCCCCTACACGCCTGCGCCGGCGTCGAATGGCACTACGACGCGAACTATGGCTTCACAGATCCTGCCCCTCACGGGGTTTTCTTTTGTCTGTTGGCTTCAAGCAGATCTTGGTATCTATTAAATACCTCAGAAAAGCCTCCACCCCCATTATAAAACGATAGCGTAAAAATAATTGCTGGTAGTCCGCTATCGTCTGTTATTCCAAACATAACACAATTGCCATCTTCGCTTTCAGTGTGATGCTCTAAAATAAAAAGCTGATCAGTGTCGGCGCGGTAATGTGCGTTTTCGCTGATTACAAAACATTCAAACGGGCTTTCTGGATCTTTATCATGAAACTCACATTCAATTTCAATGTCATGCATTGCTTTCATGTAAGCGACTTTAGCCCGTAAACCATTTAGTCCTTGGGCCATTTCTACGGCAATACCGCAGTGGTGCTCCATACGACTCATTAGTGTTTCAGTGGTTCGTCATCACCGAGAATACGGGCTTGCATCTGCTCATCAAACATCCGCTCAAGAAAGCTTTGTTTAAGTTCAGCAGACTCAAAGCCGATCGTCAGAATGTGATCCAACGGAAGACCTTCTGGAACGCGATAAAGGCGTTTATCGAATTGGGTCTCGATCTTCAATTTGCGTTCATTGAAGGCTTCAACTGGTTCCACCAGATGCGAAGATACCCGAATATTCTGATGAGCATGAATCTTGGAATTGAACCAAGAAAGAATAAGATCACCGTCTTTGGTGATTTTCTTGATGACGAAAGTCGGAGAGCCACATTTATAGCAGACAGTCTCTCCGATTTTGAGCTTGGTATCGGCCATAAAAGGCTCCTTGAAAAGAAATGGTGGACGTGACGGGAATTGAACCCGCCGCTTCAAACCGGTCCGCCGGACACCCTATTCGACGATGCACCAGTCATCAGCCAAAATATCTGACTGAGACGCGAGCCACGGAACAACATCGTCCTGAGCTGTGAGCATCATGATATGAGCACGCTTAATGATGACGCCGCCATGGGAGAAATGTTCTTTCAATCCCAGGTGACGCTCCATTGCAGCGTTGGAAGTGGTTTGTTCTTCCATATAGAGGAACATACCTTTGCCGTTCCAGCCGGCACGAGAAACCTTCATTCCCCGCTTTAAAGCCTCGACGGCATGGCCGAAGGCCATAGCCGTCGTAGGCTGATAGGCATCTTCGAAAACCGCTTTAGGGGACCACGAGATATAATTATCGTGGTTTTCGTGATTGGAGTCACCCCCGTTCACATATTCGACCAGATAGCCCGGAGGCGATCGGTCAGGCATATTAGTTGGCGTAGTGGTGCCCATGTACTGGGCAAACTCTTCCTGAGTCATAGGCTTAGCTTTGACCAGCTTGGTTCCGAAGAAATGTTTCATATCGTCCTCTCGGGTGAAATTTGAATGCAGCGTTGATCTCCCTAGGCTCAATGCTGCCAAAGCCAGCCACTTTTTGAGAAAACCTTCCGAAGTCGTAATCCTCGAGGGGATGGTAATGCCCACCTCACTACATATACCCAGTTAATATCTCTGGCCCGGTAGCACGGCGTTCGAGATTCTTGAAACTTAAGTGCCGGCCAGGGCCTAACCGACTCGGGGATCTCTCCCTCACCCTTTTGTAAGACTACCGTCTAGGAGATGGCTCGACCGTTTGCTGGCCCTTTGAGTGGCACCAGTACAGTCACTGTAGTTCTCCGCAGGTTGCGTTTTTGATTAGGGTTCACCAAACATCCCACCTTACTAGGGATCTCAGTTGTCGAAGATACTCTTTGGCTTTGGCGCCGATGCCTCAGCTGGAGTTTCAGACTCCGCTTCTGGAGGCGTAGCAGCGGCCTCTGCGGCAGAAGAGTTATCTTCGACAGGTTTCGGCGTATCGAATAGAGAGCTCTTTTTGGGAGTTGGAGTAGGCTCTTCTGGATCAATTGGGCCTGTTTGATTTTCAGAAGTTTCTTTTACAGCTTCTACGAGTTCTGCTGTCTCTTCTGTCGTCAACTCTTCTTCCGTAGGCTCTGTCGGAGTAGGCTCTGCACTCGTCGTCTCTGGCGCCGATTCCGGCTCATCTGCTGGGGCAGATTCATCGGGTGCGGTGTCGCTGTCTTTGACGTCGAGGACGTTTCCATCAGATTGGACGTGTCCTGGTTCAGGACCGGTTCCGTCTTCTTCTGGTTCTCCAGTTGTTTCTGGAGCCTCATCAGTTTCTTGGACCGTCTCGGCATCTTCAGAACCCTCAGCAATAGCTTCTTCGCCGTTACGGCGATTAGCATCTTCCTGGGCGGCCGTATAGGATGCCACAGCGACCTTAGGCTGCGAAGGCGAGTTCACGGTGATTGGGATAGGCTCTTTGATGATTGTGGCGCTGTGACCATTCTCACCGCGGCCTGCGATGATTTTCACAGGGAGCTCTTCGTCCGGCAATGTTGGATACATGCCGCGGATATAGTTCCGGATAGCTTCCTGGATCTCGGGTTCTTGTAATGTGATTTCCACGTAAGTCTTCCTCTTCTCGGGATCATGTGTTGCAGGGAGCAAGTCAC
>NZ_CAKZMP010000225.1 GCF_937128705.1 uncultured Kiloniella sp.
ACAAGGCTAGACTTTCCTGTGGCGCATAAGTCAGCCACTCTTCCATGGAAAGTCCGTTCCCTTTGGATTTAGAGATTTTTTGCCCCTGTTCGTCCAGGAAAAGCTCGTAAGTAAAGGTTTCAGGTCCTTTGCACCCCAGAACCTTTTGTATTTTCTTGCCCAGCTTGACTGAATCAATCAGGTCTTTGCCTGACATTTCATAGTCAACATCCAGCGCGTACTGACGCATCGCCCAATCCGGTTTCCACTGAAGTTTACAATGCCCGCCAGTCACGGGAACTTCGATCAGATCCCCACCTTCATCACGGAAAGAAATTGTCCCCGCATCGACATTGGTTTCCTCGACAGGCACCTGAAGGACTTTCCCTGTCTTAGGGCAAATAGGCATAAAAGGACTATAGGTTGCCTGACGCTCTTTCCCGAGTGTCGGCAGCATCACCCCCATGATCTTGTCGTAGTTAGCCAGAATTTCCAATAATGCCTTATCGAATTGACCAGACTGATAGACCTCGGTAGCAGAAAGGAAATCATACTGAAAACCGAAGCTGTCCAGGAACTGTCTGAGACGAGCATTATTATGGTGCCCCAGACTTTCGTGCTCACCAAACGGATCAGGCACCTTTGAAAGTGGCTGCCCGATATTTGCCGCCAGCATTTCTTTGTTGGGCAAATTATCCGGTACTTTGCGGAAACCATCAAGATCATCAGAGAAACAGAAAAGCTTGGTTGGGATATCGCTCAGCTGTTCAAACGCATTACGCACCATCGTCGTACGAGCAACCTCACCAAAAGTTCCAATATGAGGCAGCCCTGATGGACCATACCCTGTTTGAAAAAGAACATACCCCTTCTCCGGCGTCTTCCCACCGATACGAGCCAATACTTTGCGCGCTTCTTCAAACGGCCATGCTTTTGCCTGCATAGCAAGTTCCTGGTGGTTAGACATCGTTTCAATCCCTCAAGGGTGTAATGTTAATTTAATGAAAGTCGTTCTGACTCTATTCAATAACAGGCCAGAGATGGGGAAATTAGGCGCAGGAAAGCCTCGCGTCAACTATAGTCGTTTAACTTAATTTTTGTTCTAGGCGTGAAGAGAGAAGTGTCGATAGCCTACACGAACAATGAAACAATGACGGACAAGAGTTAAGTTAAACGACTATAAGAGCCGTAACAGAGACTGATATTTCATAAATCACAACAAATGTTCGCCGCTTGTTCTTTTTCAATAGCCATTAGCGACGCCCGCTTTTATAAGAAGACAAAGAAAGCCGTCCAAACTTATATAATTGGTAAAAAATATTTAGATAGAGCATAGACCTTACGAGGAACAACATCAGAAATATGACACTCAAAGCATGACACCGGAACCCCCAACAGCAAATCAAACGATTACCAGCCAAGCCGACGCAATTATGATGCCCAAGGCGCCTTTGCTGTTATCCGGATTACGTTTTTCAGTCTGGATTAGTCCAGACGGCGAGATCGAAAGATTGCCAAATATTGAGGCTGCTCGCCGTGTCACCCTTGACCCCCCGATGGTATGCCATGCAAAATCTACGGCCCAAAGGTTGGGCATAGATCCCTTCCCATCGTATGATGTCCTTGAGCTGATCGCTTTTGTGCGCCCGGCTGCCGCCTGTACACCAACGCCCCGGGGCCTCGCGGCCTTTATTGGCGCCCCAGAGCCCACATCAATTGAAGCCGCAGCCCTAATTCTGCATCAAACATCAGAACTTCTTTTGCGTGAGCAAGCATCCAAAGGCAGACAATACGATCCCTATGCTGCCGACATTGCAAGAACAATGATGATGGCCGGTTGGTTATGGGGACCCGCAATACTATCGGCTATGCAGGAAGAAAACCTGCACTCCCCGGCCCTAAAGCCCGGGCGCGGGATGCGTGTTTGGGAACGCCTTGAAGAATGGAGTGATCACGCCCCCGAAGATCCACCAAGGCATCAGTCTGTTAAGCCAGAAGAAGCAAGACGCCGCCTCTCTGAACTACTCGGTGAAGATGCAGAAGTTCGTCCACAACAGGTGGATTATTCCGCCGCAGTTTCCAGCGCGTTTGCCCCCAGAGACGTTTCCGGCGAACCCAATATTGTCTTGGCAGAAGCCGGAACTGGTGTTGGCAAAACCTTGGGGTACATTGCGCCAGCTAGTCTTTGGTCCGAAAAAAATGGCGCCCCGATCTGGATATCCACCTTTACCCGAAACCTACAAACTCAAATCGACAGTGAGCTCAATAGACTTTTTCCAGAACGGCGCGAGAAATCAAAACGTGTTGTCATACGTAAAGGTCGCGAAAATTATCTTTGTCTGCTGAATCTTGAAGAAGCGTCTCAAGCCCTAATGACGAAACCTCATGACGCCATTGCCATAGGTTTGATGGTAAGATGGGCATCACGCAGCAGAAATGGTGATATGGTTGGGGGCGACTTCCCTGGCTGGTTGGCTGACTTGGTTGGGAAGAACAGAACTCTGGGTCTAACAGACAGACGTGGCGAATGTATTTACTCTGGCTGCCCCCACTACAGTCGTTGTTATATTGAACGTAATATTCGCAAAGCCAAACGCGCAAATATCGTTGTCGCAAACCATGCACTGGTCATGATCCAAGCTGCCATGGGCGGCGGACGTGATGAAGGCTCTCTTCCCAGTCATTATGTTTTCGACGAAGGCCATCACCTGTTTGATGCTGCTGACAGTGCTTTTTCTGCACACCTAACAGCACAGGAAAGTCAGGAACTCCGCCGTTGGATTTCTGGGGTAGAAACAGGATCAACCCGTTCTGCAAGCCGAGCACGCGGCCTGAAAAAGCGGCTGGAAGATTTGATCGCAACAGACGACAGGACTCGCGATCTGGTCACCGAAACCGTACACGCGGCAAGACATCTTACCGGGGACGGTTGGGTAAATCGGATGGAAGATAACCTTCCAAACGGGCCAATGGAAACCTTCCTTTGCCGGTTAAGAGAACAGGTTTACGCTCGTACGGACCATGAAAACTCCCCCTATAGTCTCGAAGCGGAAACCAAACCCGCAATTCCGGGCCTCATAGAATCTGCAATTGAACTACGTTCTGCACTCGAAGAGCTTCTGGAACCAATTAAAAACCTGCGCCGCCGTCTGGAACAACGTCTGGATAATGAAGCTGATGAACTAGATAGCGACACACGGCGACGGATCGAAGCGGCTTGTAAAAGTCTGGAACAACGCGGCAGTAATCAGGTGCAGGCATGGATCGCCATGCTCATTGCGTTGGAAGAGGAAATTCCAGAAGATTTCACCGACTGGCTTTCTGTCGAACGTGCTGGAGGAAAAGACTTGGATGTTGGCTTGCACAGACACTGGATTGACCCCACAAAACCGCTGGCGAATACTTTGTTATCTCAGGCGCATGGTACTGTCATAACATCAGCAACCCTGACCGAAGGGAGTGGAAATGAAGAAGGCGACTGGATTGGCGCAGAACGACGTAGTGGCGCATCCTTCGTTCCCGGTATTCCGACAAGAGCCCGATTCAAGTCCCCCTATGATTATGTCAATCAAACCCGGGTCTTTATCGTCAATGACGTCCGTAAAGACGATATGGATCAGGTTTCAGCAGCTTATCGAGAATTGTTTCTGGCCTCACAAGGCGGAGCCTTAGGACTTTTTACTGCCATTTCCCGCCTCAGGACTGTTCACCAGAAAATGGGACCCGAACTCGATCGATCCGGTTTGACGCTCTATAGCCAGCATGTCGATAACCTCGACACCTCAACACTCATCGATATATTTAGAGCAGAAAGAAATTCATCTTTATTAGGCACCGATGCCGTTCGTGACGGCGTAGATGTACCCGGCGATTCCCTACGACTGATCGTATTTGATCGCGTTCCCTGGCCAAGGCCAACAATTCAACACCGTGCCCGCAAAGAGCATTTTGGTGGCAACCGCTATAATGACAGCCAAACAAGACTAAAGCTGAAACAAGCCTATGGTCGCCTCATCAGACGTGAAAATGATCGCGGTATATTCGTCCTTCTTGATCCGATGATGCCGACGAGACTCCAAAATGCCTTTCCCGAAGGTGTTTCAATACAAAAAACAGGATTGGCAGACGCCGTTTCCCAAGTTCGTGAGTTCTTTGCAACACCATCTAAATAACTAGAAAACATGATGCCTTGGTCTTTAAAAATAAAAACAAGGCCCTTCATTTTATCTCGTCATGAAAATTTCTGCTTTTTTTGCTTGCAAAAGCAAAAGAGTAAGAATAAACCTCACTCCGGATCGGGGAGTAGCGCAGCCTGGTAGCGCATCTGGTTTGGGACCAGAGGGTCGGAGGTTCGAATCCTCTCTCCCCGACCAATTATTCCAAAAAGAAGGAATAATTGACCACAAAGACCGCCTTCGAGCGGTCTTTTGTCTTTTTCAGGCAAACAATTCCTCACGATATGCAAATGTTTGCTTTAAAAATTCTATAATAATAAAAATTCATGAGAATTTGAATGCAATATAACGAAACAAAATTCGTTAATTGAACAGCAGAATAACGCTATCCATCAATTCATTCGAACATTGCGACAAGCCGAATGCTCTGCGCCCAATACTCTGTGACAGGCATACTTTCGCAAAACGGATCTTTCATACACCCGAAACAAATTGTGGTTTGGACAGGATCTAAACCACCCTGCCCAAACCACATAAATTAAGCCATTTCTGTTCGGCTTGATACCTTTGCCCTTAACAGGATACCCAAAACAACGAGAGTCCCCAGCGTAATGGCGATCCAGCTGTTTGAGATAAGGACCAAACCAGCAAGAGTAAGCAAAACCTTCTCGACTAAAATAAGTTCACGTCCCCAAAACCCGATATAAGCAGCAGACAGAGCGAGAATAGCAAGAACCCCACTAAACAAAGCCAAGACAAACTCAACCAGAGAAAAGTCGACAAACAGCAAACTAGGCGCATAGATAAACATAAAAGGTACCAATGCCTTACCCATAGAGAGCCTGAAAGCGGTCGTGCCCGTACGCATTGGGTCTGCCCGTGACAGCCCTGCTGCTGCATATGCTGCTAAAGCAACAGGGGGGGTAACATCTGCCAGCACTCCGAAGTAAAAAACAAAGAAGTGTGTCGCGATCAACGGCACACCAAACTCTGACAATGCAGGCGCAGCTATTGATGCCAAGATAATGTAAGTCGGCGTCGTTGGGATACCCGCCCCCATCAGGATACAAGCAATTGCCACGAAAAAGAGACCGAAGAACAACGCAATGGATTTTTCTGAAAGAAGGCCAGTAAAGTCGAACGCCGTGACAATTCCCGCGAGATCATACGCCAGCTGTACAACAGCCGCCGAGAACTTGAACCCTAAGCCCGTTAATGTCGTAATCCCCAGCAGAAAGCCTACACAGGCACAAGCAGCACCGATAGCAAGCGCAAACTTAGCGCCATCCTCGAAACCGATCATGAGCTTTCTTGGCGTCAATACTGTGTTTAAATCCATATCCCGATTACCCATTCTATGAGCTACCAGCGGGATATAAGAAAATCCTATCGTGAATAGAATCCCCCAAAAAGCGGCCAAAAACGGCGTATATTGCATCAATAAAAGTGTAACCATGACAGCTAAGGGAATCAATAAGTGCCAAGACCGTTTCAGAACGTTAGCCAGCTGTGGAATTTTATCAGCAGACATCCCCGCAAGTCCCAACCGCTTTGATTCCAAATGCACCATCAACAAAATGGCTAAATAATGAAAAGCTGCCGGAATAATCGCAATAAGGATGATTTCATTATAGGGCACACCTAACATCTCGGTCATCACAAAAGCCGAAGCCCCCATAATCGGTGGTGTGACTTGCCCACCACAGGATGCAGATGCTTCAACGGCACCTGCAAAGCGCCCTGAAAAACCCATCTTTTTCATCAACGGAATTGTAAAAGCCCCTGTGGTAACCGTGTTGGCAATCGGAGACCCGGAAATCATTCCGAAGAAGCCAGAAGACACAACCGAAACCTTTGCACTCCCCCCGGATTGACGGCCAGCTATGATTGTCGCCAAATCAATAAAGAGCTGCCCAAGACCGCTCATTTGAGCAAGAATACCAAATAGAACAAAATGGAAGACATAGGTTGCAACAACGCCAACTGCGACGCCATAGATACCTTCCGTTCCAACAAAGAGGTGATTAATAATACGATCGATCCCGTAACCGCGATGGGCCAAAATCCCCGGCATATAAGGACCAAACATAGCGTAAAGAATACAAAAGGCCCCAATGTAGGCCAGCGTCGCCCCCATGGTACGACGCGTTGCCTCTAATGTTACGATAATTGCGATCAGGCCCATCATATATTCTTGTGGACGCGGTTCGCCAACATTCACGATAAAGATGTCTTTGAAGAAGACTGCAAGATAAGCAGAGAAGCCTGCGCCTAACGCAGCAAAAAGCCAATCACGTAAAGCGATTTTCCCCGGCTCACAACCACGCCCTTTTATTGGCAGGGTCATGATAGCCAGCCCCACCATTCCTGCGATAAAAACATAACTTGAGACAGTCGCGGGCAATTGCCCCAAAAGGTCAAAGATCAAAAAGAGATAGAAGGCCGCAAACAAGAAAGAACTACGCCACATCGCTGGTGTCGGCGCTGCCCGTTTGCGCGGGAAAACCAAAAATACCAGCCCCATCACAAAAGCCAGATGCACCGTACGGTGCATAACTTCGTTCAGAAGTCCAAAACCTGCCGTATACAAATGGAATAAAGACAGAGCAACCGAGGCAATTGTGACCAGTATAGCAACTGGCCCCAATAAATCGCGGAAGTTAGATTCGGAGTCATACTCCTTGATCATCGCCTCGATTTGTTCGGGCGAGAGGTCTGGATCTGACTGTCCAGATTGACCTGTTTGCTTTGTCATATGTTACTTTCCTTCATTCTCGCACATCTCAATACCCAGAACCTTGGCTTTAAGATCCGCCAAAATAATCACTAATTCACCAAGATGCAGGCTATTGAGGTATTCACGCTGAACACGCACCTGAATACGGGTAAATTGCCGATCCATTTCAAGGATAAATTTACCGTCCTGTTGCCGCCATTTGATTGTTCCAACATCACCAGCAAAAGAAGGCAATCCGGCACTATGAGTTTCAAATACTTCAGCAATTTGATGTATCCCACTTGATCGCACCTCGTATATATCCATCACTGGCGTAAGCGTCGCGGAATGAATAAAGGAAAGTGAAAATTTGTGGCTTTCATCAAGCGTATATCGCACTAGTTCACGGTTCGAATAGCCATCATATAAACAAAGGTTACGAACCGGATTGTCGGCCCCAGAAGGAGCCGACAGAAAAAATAGGCTTAGCCATACGGCAAAGCCTATTTTACGAAAGTATATCAGCTTACTTTGTAACACCGATTTCTTTATAGTATTTTGCTGCGCCAGGATGCACAGGAATTGAAACACTTTGCAGCGCTGTTTTCGCAGCAATTTCCTTGCCCTTAGGATGAACTTTCCCAAGAGTTTCCGTGTTTTCATAAAGAGCTTTTGTCACGGCGTAGATAATATCATCCGACACGCCAGCATGTGTTGCCCAGATCGCACGAACAGCCAAAGTTTCAACGTCTTTATCAATACCTTTGTAAGATCCTGCAGGCAGAATGGAATTTACATAATAAGGCTGTTTTTCCTGCAACTTGGCGATTGCTGGTCCGCTTAACGGGATCACTTTGATCTCATGACCATTGGCAAGTTCGGTAACAGAAGACGTCGGCGCACCAGCAGTAATCAATGATGCGTCTAGATTACCATCTTTAATTTTTTCAACCGATTGTGAAAAAGATGAGAAGTCTTCAGACAGATCATCCCGAGACATACCGTGGGCCTCAACTAAGTCACCCAATAGCTGCCACTGACCTGATCCAGGAGAACCAGACGAAATGGACTTTCCGGCAAGATCTTCGAATTTCTCGATGTTAGAATCCGCACGCGCAACCAGCTGAACTGTCTCAGGGTACAGCGCACCGATGGCACGAATGTTTTCAACTTTGTTGCCTTCAAACTGACCGACACCTCTATAAGCAGCGTCTAGAATATCAGCAGCAGCAAAGGCACTTTCAATTTCACCACGGCTCAAAAGCTTGGTGTTTGCAACAGACGCATTACCTGTTTCTGCTGTTGCCGACAATTTTGTATCTGGAAGCTCAGCGGTATTAGAAATTAACTGAGCAAGCATACCGCCCAGTGGATAGTAGGTACCACCCGTTCCGCCAGTAGCAATACCAAAGAAAGAGCGTGTTTGAGCGCTTACAGATTTTCCGACAAGACCGGCCAAAGGCAAAGCCGCGGCTGAAAGCATAAGAGTTCTGCGAGTAAGCATATTGTTCTCCATGTTGTTAACCAACCGGGAATTCTCTCGCCACCCGGCTCTACGAATAATTTGACTCATCTAATTTTAAATGTCAAAGCTGTTTTTCAATTGTAAAAATATGATTTTATAGCGATGACACCCGAATTGATAAAATTTATGGCAGGATCTACCCCGATTTTGCTTAACGTCCCCCATGCTGGAACTTCCCTTCCACCGTCAATCCTATCGCGATTACGCCCTGATGCATTGGATCTGAAAGACACCGATTGGCACATGCATGAATTTGCCCTCCCTTGTGCTGAGCTAGGATGCAGCGTCATGGTGGCGCAGTATTCCCGCTACGTAGTGGATTTGAATCGTTCCGCCGAAGATACGCCCCTTTATACAGGTCCCACGACTGGTCTTGTTTCGCAGATAGATTTTGACGGGCATCCACTTTATCAAACAGAACAAGAGCCCGATGAAGAAGAAATAAAAGCACGTATCAACACCTATTGGGGCCCCTATCATCAAGCACTAGAGGCAGAAATTCAGCGTATCAAATCCGAGTTTGGTATTTGCATTCTGATAGACCTGCATTCGATCCGATCAGAAGTACCCCGTCTATTTGATGGTGTGTTGCCCGATTTTAATCTTGGAACCAATAGCGGCAACAGTACTGATTCTCGATTTGAGAAGTGTGCCCAGCAATACCTTAGTTCTGGTAAATATAGTTTCGTAAAAAATGGTCGTTTCAAAGGCGGCTACATTACACGGCATTATGGCCGGCCAGATCAAAACATACACGCCCTTCAGCTTGAGATTGCACAATCAACATACATGATCGAGCAAAGTCCTTGGAACCTGGAAAACCAAAAAGCGATTACACTTGGCGATACGATAAAAGGATTGGTATCTGCGCTGTTATCCGAACTGGAATCTAGAAAATGACTTTTCTTGAAAACCTCATCATCACTTTAAGTTAACCATACCGACCCGGATCTGATTACGAACTCTTCTATTCTGCGGTACCCCCATAAAGCTATAAAGGACATCAATTAAATGGCGACCGGTTTATTCTTCAAACAAGCTCTGACAAATCAGGGTTGGGTATATGACATCTCTGTCAGCATCTCGGAAGACGGTTATATTCGGGCAATTGATCAGGATAATAACCCAAACTGCTACCCTGTGATTGAAAACCCGATTGTCCCCGGAATGCCAAACCTTCACAGCCATTCGTTTCAATATGCAATGGCCGGCTTATCAGAAGTACGAAGAAATCCCGTTGATAGCTTCTGGTCCTGGCGTGAAATGATGTATTATTTTGCGCACAATGTTTCCCCCAGCGAACTACAGGCAATCACCGCAAAGCTTTATATGGAACTTCTCAAAGGCGGGTATACAGAAGTTGTTGAATTCCATTACCTACACAATGACATGGACGGCAGTTATTATGCACAGACTGAAGAACTGTCGACAGCGATTATAACTGCCTCTGATCAAACGGGTCTTAGCCTTACACATCTTCCTGTATTTTACGCCCACGCAAATTTTGGCGGTGTCGCCCCACAAGATGCTCAACGTCGTTTTATCAACTCGCGAGACCAATATCTGAAGTTAATCGAAATACTTAAGTCAAACCAAAACCAGGCCAGTTATAATTTAGGCTTGGCTCCTCACTCATTAAGAGCCGTCACCGAAGACGAAATGGCTTGGCTTCTTGACTTACGAGACAATCTTTTACCAGATTGTCCGGTTCATATTCATGTGGCAGAGCAAACCAAAGAAGTAGATGACAGCGTTGCTTATAACGGGAAGCGTTCTGTCACAGCCCTTATGGACCAAGCACCTGTAGATTCCGCGTGGTGTCTAATCCATTCAACCCATCTGGATGATGAAGAAGTTTCTGCCATCGCCAGCTCTGGTGCAACTGTCGGCTTGTGCCCGTTAACAGAATCAAATCTTGGGGATGGAATTTTCCGGGCTATTGATTTTCTGAATGAGGGGGGTCATTTTGGCATCGGTTCAGACAGTAATATTTGCACACAGGCCACCCAAGAGCTACGTACTCTGGAATACAGTCAGCGTTTGTTACATCGACAACGAAACGTTCTGTGCTCGGAAAAAATGCCCAATGTTGGCAGTAATTTGTGGCAATTGGCTGCAACGGGCGGTGCGCGCGCCACTGGCCGTAAAATCGGACAAATATCCGTGGGGTCCCGGGCAGATTTTGTCGAACTCAAATTTGATCGGAACGGTATTATGGCAGCCGTTTCCCCTCAAGCCGTACTTGATTTCCATATATTTTCTGGACAAAAAGCTGATATTGGCGACGTTTATGTTGCCGGCAAGAAAGTTTTAACATCCGGAAAGCATCCGTTAGAAGAAACGATAAACACAGCCTATGTTTCAGCTATACAGAGACTGGCCCATAAATTATAAGTAGCTATGGATAAAAGTAAGAAATATCAGTCAAATTCACTCCTGCGGGGCCTTAGAATTCTTGAAGCATTTGGCGCCGGTCGAGCACAAATGACGCTTTCGCAAATCGCTGATGAAATTTCAGTAACGAGTTCAGCAGCCTTTCGTTTTGTACATACGTTAGAACAAGAAGGTTATTTAATAAAAAACGAGGCGGAGCGTACATTCCGCCTCGCGCCACGCGTTATGGAGCTGGGCTATAGCTATATCAAGTCTTTGGATTTAAACGACGTTGCAGCCAGTCACGCACGTCATCTACGCGATCTATCCGGTTTTTCAGTTCACGTCGCGGTACTAGAAAACACAGATGCCGTCTATGTTTTTCGCGCCATGTCTCCCAGTCCTATGGTCTCCAATATTCCCGTTGGTTCACGCCTACCAGCCTTTGCAACATCCATGGGGCGTATCATGCTTTCCTCGCTCAGTGACGAAGAGATTGATCGCCGCTTCAAGGGGTATGAATTTCAAAAATTCACAGATGCAACAATTGGCACGCTTAACGAGCTTAAAGTAGCCTTAAAAGAAGATCAAAAACGAGGGTATACGGCACAAGCTTCACAGTTAGCAGAAGGAACAAATGCGATAGCTGCCCCGATCCATGATCGATCAGGGTACGCTATCGGAGCCGTTAATATATCTGGGCACCACAACCAGCTAGGCTTGAATGAACACTTAATAAACATGGTACTCGACTGTGCGAAGCGCATCTCTGAAATGCAGTAATAATCATCGCGAAGGACATTCGCGCTCAAATCTGTGCTTTACTCAATATTTTAAAAGAAGAAAAACTGACCAAAAAACCGCCTTTAAGCGGTTTTTTATCTTAATTCGCAGAATATTTTCATCATAAGGTCGGCCCGCCTCCCTATGAGATCATGCCAGCATTACCTCACAGACTCATTGTAACATTACAATCTGGGCTATCTCATTCTTTTGCTATACGCCGTACTCTATTCTCACTAGGCTTTTGATCAGTTCATTACTGCTATCTCGGAGCCTGTTATGTCGTTTGATCTACTGCTGTTGTTTATACCTGCAGCCTTCGCAATCAATATTCTGCCGGGCCCAAATAACATGCTCGCCATGACAAACGGCCTGCGCTATGGACTTTTTGACGCCATGAAAGGCGGATTAGGCCGCCTAGTGGCTTTTGTTATCCTTATTGTTCTGACTGCCACGGGCCTCGGGGCAATTCTGGCTGCTTCAACAACAGCCTTTTACGCCTTGAAAATTGGCGGTGCCATATATCTCGTTTATCTGGGCATTCGCTTGTGGCGCTCAAAAACTAAAGATGTCGAAGACTTTGGAGAACCCCAGAGATCAAAAACTTCTACCTATGCCATTATTCGACAGGAATTTCTTGTCGCAATCAGTAATCCCAAGGCAATTTTAGTTTTCACTGCCTTTTTTCCTCAATTCATTGACCCTGTTCTTCCAATGTTGCCGCAAGTTACGACAATGGGAATAATCTTTGTTTTCCTCGAAATTATTGCGCTCTTTCTCTATGCCATTTCCGGTAAGCAACTTGCATTCCTAACCCGAACACAAAAAGGGCAAAGAATAATGAACCGGACCAGTGGATCGTTTCTCATTGCAGTTGGTGGCCTGCTCGCTACATCCAGCCGTTAGATTTTACCGAAATACCACCCAGAAAATGCCGGACTATCCCGGTATTTTCTTATTTGGGACAATTTATTTTCACATTAGGGGAATAAAACCAGCGCTGAAGTGTCTTTTATTTACACGGATATTTTTCAAACTTTGAATTAAGGAAATAAAGACATGAAGACAACGCTGAAAATGATCATCGTTACAACTGCCCTTATGACCGCCGCTCCCTTTACAGCATCCGCAGAAAATTTGGATGGAATCGTTACCACAAGCGAGACATCACTCGGTACAATTCTCGTCAACAACTCAGGGATGACACTTTACTCCTTCGATAAGGATTCAGGTGGAAAATCAGTTTGCAATGGTGGTTGCGCAAAAGCTTGGCCACCTCTTTTGGCTTCATCTTCTGCTACGGAAAAAGGAAATTACACAAAAATCACACGTGATGATGGGGCGCAACAATGGGCATATAAAGGGATGCCACTTTATGGCTGGGTCCAAGACAAAAAGCCCGGCGATGTCACCGGAGATAAGTTCAAAGGCGTCTGGCACGTTGTAAAACCTTAATACCGCAGCTCTGAATACGACAGACCAAAGGTCTAAGCCATTATGGACGAGTTTCTTGATCAGTTGACCAAGTCTATCCCTTTTCTCAGGCGATATGCTTACGCATTGGTCAAAGACTCGTCCAAGGCGGATGATCTGGTTCAGGACTGTCTGGAAAGAAGCTTGGCGAAACGTGACCAGTGGAAAGGCGACGGCAGCTTAAAATCGTGGTTATACAGAATTTTAAGTAACATCCACCTTAACCACTATCGACAGAACCAAACCAACCCTCTTCATTTTCCTGCTGAATTGACGGAAAGAACACCATTGGTCCCAGACACAGATACAACATCACATCAACTGAGCCATTTGTATTTAAGAGATCTGGATAAAGGGATTACCCAACTACCCGATGAACAAAAACAGGTCCTTTTGTTGATTGCGCTAGAGGGTTTAAGCTATTCGGAAGTCTCAGCCATTACACAAGTACCACTTGGCACCGTCATGTCTCGGCTTTCCCGAGCAAGAGAAACTTTGCGGAAATCTACCGCGATATCATCCTCTAAAAAAGTACCGCCTATCAGGAGAATAAAATGAGCAGGAATAGATTTGAAGGCTCAGAGCTTCTCCACGCCTATGTTGACGGAGAATTAAAACCAGAGGAAAGGCTGCGTGTCGAACAATGGCTTGAAACTCACCCAGATGACGCCCGACGGGTCACTGAGTGGCAAAAGCAAAACCAAGGTATCAACAATCTTTTTGCCCCAAAAGCTGATGAACCAATACCGGAATACTTCTCACCTCCTTCTAAGCCTCAACATATACTTTCCGATAATCGCACGTCAGCATCGATCCTTTCCCGAATAGCAGCCTCGTTCTTGATTCTAGCCATTGGCATAGCAGGTGGCTGGTTTGGGCGGGATTATCTGAAAAATATAACAATAGATAGAACGGCCACCATAGCCACAAAGCAAAATTTTCCCCAACCTGCTATGGAAGCCCATTGGATCTACACACCCGAGGTCCGGCATCCGGTAGAAGTTGAAAAGAACGAGCAAGATCATCTTGCTAAATGGCTTTCTTATCGGCTCGAGACCCCCCTCACGATCCCTGACCTCTCGGCACAAGGGTTTGATTTGATGGGCGGCCGTCTTTTACCTTCGCAAACAGGACCTGCCGCGCAGTTTATGTATGAAAGTAAAGCCGGCAGCCGTATTACCCTCTATCTCACCAAATCATTCAACGACGAAAAGGGCGAGACGGGATTTCAATTCAAACAAGCCGAATCAACACGGGCATTCTACTGGTACAATGGCGCTCTCGGCTACGCCGTCATCGGGGATATTAAGCGAAATGAACTGCTAGAAATTGTTAATGATGTCTATCAGCAACTCTAAGCGAAAAAATAACACCTATTTTCAAGAGTTCTCTAGGGACTTATTCACCAAGACTGTTATAGTAATGGAAAAGCTATTGAAATTTACCGCGCTTCTTCTCAAGTAAGAGGCTCAATATTTCAAATATTACGCACAATGTTTATACACGTTCATAAGGAAGTGTCTCAATGACCGATTATCGTTCTGCCTTGGTCTATGTAATGGTTCTTACATCTGCAGCTGACAGCGACATGACTGATTCAGAGCTAACAACGATTGGTGAAATCGTAAAATTTCTACCTGTGTTCAAAGGTTATAATCCAGAAGATCTTCCCATGGATTCTCGTAAGTGCGCTGACCTTCTCGAAGGCGAAGACGGTATCGACCGAGTCCTTGACAAGGTTCTTGCGGCGCTACCCGAGCATCTAAGAGAAACAGCCTATGCACTTGCGCTCGAAATTGTGGCCGCTGATGGTGTTGCCAGTCAGGAAGAGCTACGCCTTTTGGAAATCCTGCGCCATACTCTTGATATTGAACGTCTTGCCGCTGCTGCGATTGAACGCGGCGCGCGCGCGCGTTATATGCATGCCTAAGTTCTAGGTTTTACGAACTGACAAAAAGAGAGGCTAAGAGCCTCTCTTTTTTTATACCTGACAGAAGACTAACACGCCCATGTTAGAGATAGATCACCTTTTCATTTTTGTCGCTACCCCCAAAAAAGGGGAAACACCAAACGAAGCGTTACTTCTCCAAGACGCTGGGTTTAGGGAAAGCTATCGGCGGGATCATCCAGGTCAAGGCACCACAAACATCTGTTACTGTTTTGATAATGCCTACCTTGAATTACTTTGGGTGAACGATACCGCACACATCAAAAGTCCTTTAATCAAGGATACAAAGTTGTCTGAACGTTCACAGTGGCGAGAAACAGGTACGTCACCGTTTGGTATCGCTCTTCGCCCAGAAATACCGTTTGAAACATGGGATTATCGACCACCTTATTTGCCTTCGGGCATGTCTATTCCCGTCGCAAAAACAAGCCTTGATCCCCGCCAACCATTTATATTCACGTCCCCCGGTGGCCAGCGCCCAGATCGTTGGAATGACCCAAAGCCCCTGCAAAAGGAAGCCCCTATTGGTTGTCATACAATTTCATCCATCTCTGTTAATGTTCCTGAAAATTGCCCATCAAACCCCGATCTAACAACACTAAAAGAGCAAGGACTGGTTGAACTGAATCTGGGTAGAAGTACGCACAAAATGACCCTGTCCTTAGCCGATGAAAACGGCCGGGCAACCCATTATATCAACTTGCCGAGTTGTCGCGTAACGAAAGCCCTTTAACGGACAATCATCTATCCTGTGATTTATGCTATTGATACCCTTCGAAATCCTTATATAAGACCTATATAGAGCTATCGTTTTTGGCAGGCACAGCATGATATTAGACACAAGACAACAAGATCGTCCCATCGCCCTCTGGCTTTTGCTGTGCTGTGGAATGATTCTGGCTATGGCCGTCATTGGTGCCATAACCCGGTTAACGGAATCGGGTTTGTCAATCATGGTGTGGGAACCCTTCAAGGGTGTTCTTCCCCCGATGAACCAAGGCGAATGGGAACGCATGTTTGATATCTACAAACAAATTCCCGAATACCAGCAAGAAAATCTGGGCATGAGTCTGGAAGAGTTTAAGAGTATTTTCTGGTGGGAATTCATTCATCGTCTTTGGGGTCGTGCCATAGGCGTCGTTTTTCTGTTGCCCTTTGTATGGTTTTTAATCAAAGGACAAATCAGGAAACCGCTTATCCCTCATATGATTCTGATGTTTATTCTTGGTGGACTACAGGGTGGTATGGGATGGTATATGGTTGCCAGTGGCTTCGCAGACAGAACTGATGTCAGCCAGTACCGATTAACTGCACACCTGTTACTAGCCTTTGCCATTTATGCCTACATTTTCTGGATTGCCATCGGGTTATTATTTCCACAACCAAGCAGAAATTCGGCTTTTTCAAGTGCCAAGCTGCACATTCCGCTTTGCCTTATTCCGATGCTCGTTACCATAACAATTGCTTCAGGTGGTCTTGTCGCGGGCCTCAATGCAGGCATGATTTATAACACCTTCCCCTTGATGGATGGTGAAATTATTCCCGACGCCTATCATGCGCTTGAACCATGGTATCTAAATACGTTCGAGAATGTCGCGGCCGTACAGTTTAACCACCGGACTTTGGCGATCACCACTTTTACCCTTACTTTGGTTATATGGGTGTGGTCCCTTGTCTTGCAGCGTTCTACTGACCTCGCGCTCGCGCTCAACCTCTTGCTTTTGAGTGCTGTCATTCAGATTATATTGGGCATTAGCACTCTTTTACTGGTTGTGCCCATCTCGTTAGCTGCCATGCATCAAGCCGGTGGCCTGTTGTATCTTACCGCCAGTCTCTATGCCCTCTATGTTGTTCGCCGGGATAAAAACCCTGCTCTCTTTTAAGGTTTATTAGATATGTCAGATCATAAATTCCAAGTTCACGATATGGACATCCCTGATGAGCCGCTAGCCATCTCTGTTCTGACGGGCTTTCTGGGCAGTGGGAAAACCACCCTGTTGAAAGAGCTATTACAACATCCGGACATGGATGAAACTGCTGTTATTGTTAACGAGTTTGGTGAGATCGGGCTGGATCATCTTCTGGTCGAAAGCTCTTCAGAAGATATCGTCCTGATGAATAGTGGTTGCCTGTGTTGCACAGTCCGTGGTGACTTGGTTGAAACAATCAGAAAGCTCTACAAACAACGCTTGATGAAAGAAGTTCCCACTTTCAACCGCATCGTTATCGAGACAACAGGCCTCGCCGATCCTGCGCCGATCCTGCAAACCTTAATGTCCGATCCTTTTCTAAGTGACCGTTTTAGACTGGATGGTGTAATCGCCACTGTCGATGCCATTAATGGTACAGAAACACTGAACAATCATCAGGAATCAATCAAGCAGGCTGCTGTGGCCGACCGCCTGCTTCTGACCAAAACTGATCTGTCCAAAGATGGTGATTTTAGGGATATTCTCGCCCGCCTCAAAGAATTAAACCCCACAGCGAGTATCTTCAAAATTGCGAAGGGTCAGATTGATCCGGCACAGCTTTTTAATGCTGGTCTGTATAATCCCGAAACCAAAACACTGGATGTGCAAAACTGGCTTAAAGCAGAAGCTTTTGAAGATAGTCACAAACATAACCATGATCATGATCACGGGCATCACCACCATCATGATCATGGACACCACCACGGACATAGCCATGACCCCAACAGACATGATGACAAAGTGCATGCTTTTTGTCTGACACATGACAAACCGCTCGACTGGGATCAACTTAATTCATGGGTTGATATGCTCATCACACTGTATGGCAGCAATCTACTTCGGATCAAAGGTTTGCTGAATATCGAAGGTGATGAGAAACCAATTGTCATTCATGGTGTTCAACACATTTTTCATCCCCCCGTAATGCTGGAAGGTTGGCCAGACAAAGACCGCCGATCAAAAATTGTTTTTATCGTCAAAGATCTAAAACAGGAAATGTTTGAAGATACCTTCAAAGCGTTCATGGAACAGAATGACGATGTGATATAGCGGGTAAAGCTAGCCTCAACCAGTTATCGCTTTAAAACCACCTGTTCTTTCATGAGTACACCATAGAAGAAACTCTTCTGCTGGCATCGGCTTCGCAAAGAAATACCCCTGCGCCTCTTCACAACCTCGATCTTTGAGGAATAGCATGTGGGATTTTTCTTCGACCCCTTCGGCTAGGACTTTCGTTCCCATAGCATGCGCCATAGAGATAATCGCAGCCGTAATCGCAGCATCATCCTGATTCTGATCCAGTTTTAAGACAAACGATTTATCAATTTTTAGCTTATCAACCGGGAATCGCTTCAAATAAGAAAGCGAAGAATACCCCGTACCAAAGTCATCAATAGCCAAATGAACCCCAAGTTCAGCGAGACTATTCAGAATACGATCAGCTTCTCTAAAGTCAGCCATAATCGCCGTCTCGGTAATTTCAAGCTCCAGACATCCTGGACTTACCTGCGTGAATTCAAGAACTTCAGCCACTTTGTGAACAAAGTCGACTTGCCTGAATGAAACGGCAGACAAATTAACCGCGACACGAATACCCGGCAAAATATTTTGCCATTCTTTTGCTTGTGTACAAGCCGTCGTCATAACCCAGTCAGTGATAGGATCGATTAATCCTGTTTTCTCAGCAATAGGAATAAAACGATCCGGGCTTACCATTCCATCACTGCTATGCCAACGGATTAAGGCTTCGGCCCCGACCAAACGTCCGGTTTGCAGCTCTATCTGAGGTTGGTAATAAAGCTCGAATTCATTTTTATCTAATGCTGCCCGAAGTAAATGTTCTAACCGACTACTTTCTTCGAGATTCTTTTTTAAACCGCTATCAAAGAATGTATAGGTCGACCTCCCTTTATGCTTCGCTTGATAAAGCGCCATTTCGGCATGGCCTAAAAGCTCAGTTGCCGTCCCTCCATGTTCAGGACCAATTGCGATACCAACACTGCATCCTGAATAAACTTCATTACCACTCAGGAAAAACGCCTTGCCCATCCGCATTAGAAGTCGTTGAGCACAATATTCTGCATCCACTTTTTCTTCGATCGGCAGCATCAAGGCAAATTCATCGCCGCCCAAACGAGCCAAATGTGCCCCAGGGATTAATTCTTCTTTGAGCAAATCGGCAATTTTTCGTAATAACTGATCACCTGTTTCGTGCCCAAAGATATCATTCAAATCTTTGAAATGATCCAGATCCATCACCAGAACAGCACAGTATTTATTATCCTCACAGGCCTCGCGCCCTTTAAAAAGGGATGGGTATTGATCAACAGCATGTACAAACTGTATGCGGTTACCAAGACCTGTTAACGCGTCGTGGTAAGTCATATGTTCCACTGTTTTCTGGGCTTTAATACGCGCTTTGATTTCCTGTGAGAGTTCCTGTGTTCTTTCCGCGACTTTCTTCTTCAATACCCCTTGGATACGAAGCAGCTCTTCTTGGCGCAATAACAGGTCATTGATATCCTTGGCCTCGATTAAATACGCACTTCGACCACCGTGGCGAAACTTTGAAACAAACATTTCAACACGTAACGCTCCCCCTTTTAAACCCACAAGTTTGAGGGGAAATGCCTGTGTTTCAGCGGATAGAAGTTTAAAATCTTTGTTAAAAACAGATTTATAATCCGGGTGAACAAACGTTGAAAAGGCTTTACCAAGAACGTCCTCTTCATCACTACCTTCAAGCAACTTTAGCCCAGCAGGATTCATATAGCTGATGCCATTATCATCACAGATACACAGGAAAGAAAGCGCAGCATCCTTGAGAATACGCTGTGATATCTCGCTTTCAACAAGAGCTGCAGCATTTTTCTTGGCAAGAGAGAAGTCCTTGCCATAAAGGATAATGGTGTTCTGTTCCGCTTCTACAACAGAATCTGCATAAAACATGATTTCATGCTTGTTGTTGTTAAAGCCAACTATTTTTAACGGGAAATCTGTTTTCCCACTTTCCAATAGTCCCTGCCAAATATCATTGAAGACATCGTGATATTCGACATCAACAAGATCAATAACGGGAAGAGGATTATCATTCCCGGAATTATCATAACCAAGCATATCGCATCCCGCATTATTGCAGAAGACAACGCGCTGATCCCGCACCAATAGGGCCAAATCAGGTAGAGCATTAAGGATTTGCTTGATATCTGTATTCAAACTTTATTTATGACTATCATAGAGATAGCCATCCATTCCATTATACTTACAACCGCCATTTGGACTGGCTAATAACTTAAAGAAACGCCGCCCAGCTTATCCTCTAAGCTAGCAAAATGACTCTTACTGGAATGTAAAGATCTGGAAAATTTCACGATTTTTTGACGATAAATCTTACATTTTTTTATTCGGTATGATTTTTCGACCCGCGCCCCTTGAAATATTTGATCAAAAAGTTGATCGCAACGATTGGTAAAACCAACCCTGCCCCCAAAAGAATATAGCGCCCGCCCCAATCAATAAATTCAGCAGCAGAATCGACTACCTTCTGAAAATTATCAACAATCCAGTTCACAAGCCCCAATGCATCCGTGTTGAAAGCAGCAAGCACAACACCAACCACAAAACAAAGAAGTACGATCTGAATAATACGGCCAACCATGCGATTTCCCACGTAACCGAACACCTTTTAAGGTCTTCGGTTTATAATCAAGTTCAATTAAAATTCTCTTAGACCAGTTATTTTCTAGAATCCGACAGCGCCTAGAGCAAGGACAATCAGCACTCAACTATATTGAGCGGGCAGATACAGACAAAGTGCTCGTCTGGAATCAACAAGAGCGTTGCCTTATGAGAAAGAACAACGCTCTTGGATCTGTACGCCAAAATTGGTAAAAATCGATTATTTATGATTTCCCAATAATTTCCATACCGTTGGCAGGAGTAATGAAGCCAACGCAAGTTTTACTGCGTCACCCATTAGGAATGGCAACATGCCCCATTCCAACAAAGGCTTGTCCCAACCAACAACAGAACCAAGCCAAAGCAAACCAAAGCTATAGATCACTGCATTACCAAGGATCATCGCAACAGCGGTTGAGATATAATTGCGATCCCAGCCTTTTTCAGCTAACCAGCCAAGCAAGACAGCAGCAAAGAAGAAGCCAAGCAAATAGCCCCCTGTTGTGCCCATCATGTATACAAGACCAAGCCCTTTTTCAGGCGTACCGGAAAACACTGGAAGCCCCATAGCACCTTCGAAAAGATAAAGCATGATCGTTAACCCGCCCAGGCGCCAGCCATAGGCCATACCAATCATAAAGACCACTGTGGTCTGCATTGTCATTGGAACGGGATAAAAAGGAATCTGAATTTTAGCCGACGCCCAAAGAGCAAGGGACCCAACGAGGACCATCAACATCTTTGTTAAAAGGTTTGAATGAGAACCAACAAGTTGCTGTCCCAATGTAGGGTGAGCGGTTTGTACCGAGAGCATCAATATGCCTCCTGCAAAATAAGCAAACAATTGTTATCGATTGATATCACCTTGTTAAGAATCGATAATTTCAACTTTACTCTAACAAGCTAGCGTCCAAGAAGAAAGTTGCAATTCTGCAGGTACTGATTGGGGGTATTGCAACAAATACCGGGCAACAATTACTGGGGATTGAGCTATATTCAGCCTCCCCATACCAACGAGATACTCATTGCCAATCAATCAGGATATTTGCAGGATTATGTTTTGCTCAAAACCTTGATCTTTAAGGAAGTGTCATATCTGGATAATCGGTAATAATACCGTCCACACCCATCTTGATTAACCGCTTGAAATCATCAGGGTCGTTCACAGTCCAGGGGATGACTTTCAAGCCTTCTTGATGAGCTTCTTTCACGAGTTCAGGCGTAACTTCTCGATAAAAAGGTGACCAGACACGTCCCCCCGCAGACTTGACCATCTTGGGGATGCTCCCCGCATGATCGTCAACATCGAAACCCGCTGTCCAGCCACTTGTTCCTGTTTGTCCAATCGCGATGTTATCCAACCACTTTTGCTGCGCGGTCAGATAAACCGTGGGTATATCTGGGGCCTGTTTTTGTACGAGCTGAAGTGTCCGCCAATCAAAGGATTGGATCGTTACACGATCTGACATGCCGTGTTTATCAATAACAGTAAGAAGTGCCGCGACAAAAACATCCGGAGTTACAGTCGCATCAGGCAATTGAGGATTTATTTTAGTTTCAATGTTGAATTGAACAATCTTGTTACCTGAGCGCATCACCAGATCAAAAAGATCCGACAATCTCGGAATAGCCTGAAATTGTTCGGAATTTTGCCGAGAGAATCTTTCTGCGTACTTTGACCCGGGTTTAAGGGCGCCCACATTAAATCTGGCGACGTCCTGATAATTCATCCCGTTCAAAATAAGCGACTTATCCTGAACCCAATTACCCTTGGGATCTTTTGCAATATTGGGATTTAAATAAGGATCGTGATGAACAACAACAACACCATCCCTAGTCACCCCTGTATCTAGCTCAAGCGTCGTAACACCAAGCTCCAGCGCCTTGGAAAAGCCAGCCAACGTATTTTCCGGGGCAAGCCCCCGAGCACCGCGATGCCCCTGCAAATCAAAATCGTCTGACACACCCAGATCAGCAAACCGTTGCGAAATACTTTCCGCCCCTACTGTCTGTACAACCCCCATAACAGCGAGTATTACGCCTGCTTTGATTGTTCCTTGGCTCAAAAACATTAGCTACCCTCTACAGGTTGCCCGATTGTCTTGCTGTCATCAAAGTTGAGAACCAGCACCTGACGGGTCAAAGGCGCCACCTTCATCGACCCCATGTTTCGTGGGTCAATCCAGATCGCCTGTTCAATTTCCACCTGTGGGCCGACTGACGCATCACTTTTAATATAGAAAACATCAGCTTCGACAGATGTATGATTTTCATTCTCTGCCGGGGCTGTAAATTTTCCTAAGAAACGACAATCAGATCGATCAAACGTAAAACCAAGGTCTTCACCCAGCTCCCGCTCCAAAGCAGCCAAGGGCTCTTCCCCTTGCTCAATCTTCCCGCCGGCTTGCATGAAAAAGGACATGCCTCTTTTTCGAACCAGCAGCATTTTTCCATGACTATTACCAATCACAGCCGCCGCAATTTTGATCACTTCTGGCGTTTCAGTGTTTTTTTCTTGGGAACTCATCAAAGAACCTTCTTTTATAAAATAATCAAGCAACCGAACTTGGATAGCGGACAATTGGAGCGGGTGAAGGGAATCGAACCCTCGTATGCAGCTTGGGAAGCTGCCGTTCTACCATTGAACTACACCCGCGATAGCTAGACGCTAGATTGGCACATATCTGATCACTAGTCCTATCCTTTGCCTGATAATATAACAAGGTATATGTACCTTCATCCTTTTAATTTTGCTGAAATAATTCACTGTTTATTTTGTGAGATTATTTTGTGGCAAAATTTCCACCTTTTACTCTTGACCCCACAAAAACCTTTCCTAAATGTTGTTTAGCGGGGGCTGAAATCAGACCCGCAACATTGGCTTGAATGGCCATTTGTTATGATCACATTGCTTTTAGGAGGATGTCGTTATGACCCGTTACGATCTATCACCGCTTTTCCGTTCGACTGTCGGCTTTGACCGCTTGGCACGGATGCTGGATGAAATTCCTGATTACAAAGATAATAGCCCTGCCTATCCGCCTTACAACATAGAAAGCGTCGGCGAAGACCACTACAGAATCACCATGGCTGTCGCAGGTTACACGCAAGAAATGCTCGACATCAGCTTTCATGAAAACATGCTTCATGTTTCAGGGGAAATTCCGCCAACCAAAGAAGAACGTCGATATCTTCACCATGGCTTGAGCAGTCGAAAGTTCGAGCAGAAATTCCAACTTGATGATTATGTAAAGGTCGAGGATGCCCATCTCAAAGATGGGTTGCTTACCATTGATCTCGTCCGCGAAATTCCAGAAGAAAAGAAACCGCGTACGATTGAAATTACACAGGGGCAGCCTGCAAATTTGCTTGGCAAAGCAAAAAAAATAATTGAAGGAACAAAAAATAAAGCTGCGTAATTCCCTTACGTTCTATCACATGTTCATACTTACAAGCGTCGGGTCCTTTTCCCGACGCTTGTTTTCAAACAATTAATACAGACCAGCTTTTCCATTCCGATAAAACCCTCGTGATCAGAGGTTCTTAAAGCTGACAAAGCCGCTTTTGATCTATACCTTTGCGATAACTTAACAAAACAAGAAACCATCAGTTGGCTGATAGTTTCATCGAAGAGGTATCAATGGGGATTAAACAGACTTTCACTTCTGCCATTCTTTTTACCGGGCTTGCTCTCAACTTGGCGACACCACAAAGTGTTATCGCTCAAGATCAAACCACTGCTAATCAAGACTGGTCAAAAATTGAAACCAAAGCTCAGGGCCAAACCGTTTACTGGAATGCCTGGGGCGGCAGTGAACTTATCAATGAATATATCGCTTGGGTCGGCAAACGAGTATGGGATGACAATAAAATCACCCTCAAGCATGTAAAGGTTACTGATACGGCAGATGTTGTCAGCCGGGTGCTTGCTGAAAAGACAGCGGGAAAAGATGCCGAAGGCTCTGTTGATCTCGTCTGGATTAACGGCGAGAACTTTGCCTCCATGAAAAAGAACGGGCTTCTGTTTGGCCCCTTCTCAGAAAATCTGCCGAACTATCCCTTGGTCGATATAGAAAACAAAGCCACAACAACAATGGATTTTACAATTCCAGTTGATGGTCTGGAAGCCCCTTGGGGGATGGCAAAGTTCAACTTCATTTACGACAGTGCCCGTGTGGACCAAACTCCAAATTCTTCTGCAGAACTTTTAACTTGGGCCAAGAACAATTCAGGACGTTTTACATACCCCTCACCACCTGACTACTTGGGTTCGACCTTTTTAAAACAAGTGCTTGTTGAATCTGTTGATGATCACAAAATACTACGACAAGCAGTAACAGACGAAGCTGAATTTAAGAAAACAACTGCTGCTTTATGGGATTACCTTGATCAGTTACATCCTGCTCTTTGGCGTGATGGCAAACAGTTTCCCGTAAGCAGTTCAGCCCAACAACAACTGCTAGACGACGGTGAAGTTGATATTCACCTCTCATTCAATCCGGGGGCGGCCTCGTCCCTTATCAAGTCCGGTGAACTGGCGCCAAGCGTTCGAACCTTTGTTTTTGACAAGGGAACAATTGGCAACACACACTTTATTGCCATTCCCTACAACTCATCCAGTAAAGAAGCAGCCATGATTGTTGCGAACTTTCTGATGAGCCCCGAGGCACAGGCCCGCAAACAAGATCCGGAATACTGGGGTGATGACACCGTTTTATCTATTGCAAAGCTATCTGCTGAAGATCAAAAAATCTTTTCAGCAATTGAACTCGGCGTTGCAACATTGCCTCCTCAAGATCTAGGGCCAACTTTGCTGGAACCTCACCCAAGCTGGATGGAACGTATAGAGAAAGAATGGCTGACACGGTACGGACAATAAATTCGACCATCAGCAAACAAATACGATACCATCAGGCCATGAAAAACCATTTCGGCTCAATTCTCAGCGTGCTTTTCAGTTTGCACACGGTGCCTGTGCTGACACTCATGGTTTTTCTGTTGCCCGTTCTAGCAGGGCTTACCAGTACAGTTTTGCCCGCTTTTGGATATCTGCCCGTCATAGGGCAGATATCTATAAATACGAACGCCTGGGGACAGCTTTTTGCGCATCCTGCCTTACCCAGCGCCCTCATCACGTCCCTATCCAGCGGGATCCTCGCAACAATTCTTTCGCTGATCGTATCTCTTTCGTTTGTTGCAGCGTGGCAGGGTACCGCCAGTTTTAGAAAAGCGCGCCGAATTTTGGCCCCCATTCTTGCCATCCCCCATTCAGCACTTGCTATTGGCCTTGCCTTCTTAATTGCCCCAAGTGGCTGGATTGTCCGCGTGTTTTCACCTTGGGCGACGGGCTGGGAACGACCTCCGGATATCGCTATTATTCACGATGAATGGGGAATATCACTTGTTCTTGGGCTAATGATCAAAGAAACACCCTATCTTTTATTAATGATATTAGCGGCATTGGACCAGTCTCAGGCAAAACAGCGGCTAAAGCTCGCGAAGACTTTGGGTTATCATCCGATCGCAGCATGGGTAAAGGGCATACTGCCTGTCATCTACAAGCAAATCCGCCTCCCCATCTATGCCGTTCTCGCTTTTTCCTTATCTGTTGTTGATATTGCCCTGATCCTCGGCCCAACAACACCGCCTACGTTATCAATATTGGTACTTCGGTGGTTTAATGACCCCGACCTAAACTATCGGACTATTGCTGCTGCGGGTGCCTTACTCCAACTCTTTGTGGTTATCTGCGTAATTGTCACTTGGTGGATTACAGAAAAAGCAATATCCCGGCTAAGTAAAAGGTGGCTTATAAATGGCCGGCGGACATTTTTAGAACAACCTGTTCGTCAGGTTTCCAAATTTTCCCTGAATAGTATTTTCCTACTGTTTTTTGGTAGCTTGCTCGTCATTCTTCTTTGGTCTTTCACCCGCCGATGGCGATACCCGGACTTTTTACCTTCGGTCTGGAGCATCCAAAGCTGGGATCGTAATATACACAACCTGTTATGGAGTAGCTCTTCCACTCTTATAATTGGCCTGATTAGCTCTTTCGTTGCTGTCGTTCTTGTCGTCGTTTGTTTGGAAAATGAAAAACGCCGGGGGAAAACAGCCGGATCGGGGGCCCTGTGGCTTGTGTACTTACCTCTTATGATCCCACAGGTGTCTTTCCTTTTTGGGGTACAAATTTTGACGATTAAAGCAGGCATCGATGCCAGTTGGCTTGCGATTATCTGGAGCCACCTTCTCTTTGTTCTCCCCTATGTATTCCTGTCCCTGACAGACCCTTACCGACAACACGATGATCGCTATATCAAGGTCGCGCTTTCGATGGGAATAAGTCCTGCTCGTGCGTTCTGGCGCATAAGACTACCCATGTTACTCAGACCATTACTTTTTGCCTTTTCCATAGGTTTTGCGGTTTCCGTAGCCCAGTATTTACCAACTCTTTTCGTCGGTGGAGGCCGATTTTCAACCTTGACCACCGAAGCTGTCAATCTTTCAGCTAGTGGCAATAGACGTATAATTGCCGTGTACGCACTTCTTCAGGCTTTGTTACCTTTGTTATGTTTTATAGCTGCGCTAACCTTGCCAAATATTGTTTTCCGTAATCGCCGTGCTTTAAAGGAACATTAAGTGACATCATGAGCGATAATACTTTCAAGCAATCTGTCACCCCCGCACAATTCCCCACGCTTTATTTAAAAGACCTGAAGCTATGCTTACGCGGGGAAGCGCTCTTCACCAATCTGTCCCTGAATATTTCACCGGGGGAAATTGTAACCCTTATGGGGCCAAGTGGCTGTGGAAAATCCAGCCTTCTTGCGGCAATAAGTGGTACACTTGAGAGCGACTTTTCTCTTGTCGGAGAAATTTTTCTGGATGATTTGAACTTAACCAACCTTCCCCCTGAAGAACGACATATAGGAATGCTGTTCCAAGAAGATCTTTTATTCCCACATATGTCCGTGAGCGAGAATCTCTGCTTTGGTATTCCCGCCCACATCAAAAGCAAAAAAGAACGAGTATCTTTGATTTCCCAAGCGTTAAAAGATGCTGGATTATCAGAGTTCGAAAATAGAGACCCCGCAACCCTATCTGGTGGGCAGCGAGCACGCATTGCAGTATTAAGAACACTACTCTCTCAACCCCGTGCACTTTTACTGGATGAACCCTTCTCGAAACTGGACACTGAACTACGTACTCGCTTTCGCGATTTTGTCTTCAGGCACGCCCGGGCACATAACTTGCCAACTTTGTTGGTCACCCATGATCCCGAAGATGCTCAATCAACAGGCGGGAAAGTTATTCGAGTATCCGATTTCTAACTGAAAACCCCATTAGCTTTCATCAAAATAATAAAACCTGTTTGGCATTATCTGTTACAGCCTCAAAATTTTATTCGAACCGCCAGCTTGATCCACACCAGACGCAACGGTATAATCTACCATACTCGTCAGAGATTATTGAAATATTCTGTGTTCTTGATTGTCTCTAACGAACACTCCACGCCCGTAATATTTACGAATGCCACCAACCAAGTCTAGCGCTCGCAATTTTTCGAGACCACCCAATCATGCGTAATCCAAAGATTTTCACAGCTTTAATAGCGTATAACAGATCGCTTTTTTTTGCAGATCTTCTCGCCGGTGTGACAGTAGCATTAGTCGCTCTTCCCCTCAGCCTCGCAATCGCGATCGCTTCAGGTGCGCCACCAGAAAAAGGGATTGTAACCGCTATAATTGGCGGTTTATTGATTTCACTTTTCGGTGGCAGCCGCGTTCAGATAGGTGGTCCAACAGGGGCATTCATCGTTGTTGTTTTCAACGTCATCACACAATACGGATATGATGGCCTTGTATTGGCCACTTTCATGGCAGGAATCATTCTACTCGTTGGAGGATATTTCCGAGCAGGAAACCTGATAGCTTTTGTGCCTGAAGCCGTTGTTAATGGCTTTACTATTGGCATAGGAATCATTATTGCCACAAGTCAGCTAAAGGATTTATTTGGCTTGTCTATAGATAACGTTCCAGCCGATTTTTTAGAAAAAATACCTGTCTTCTGGGCAGCCCACCAAACCCTTAGCTTACCAGCAACAACAATAGCGATTATCACACTTATACTGATTGTCGTTCTCCGCAGTATAGCACCTCGTTTTCCTAGTCTAATTATTGGTATTGGCGTTGGGTCTGTACTCGTTGCAATGATGTCTTTGCCTGTGGACACACTCGGATCTCGCTTTGGTCAACTACCTAGCCAAATACCATGGCCACAGCTACCTGATTTGTCTTTCTCTCGAATTATAGAGCTTATTCCTTCTGCTTTAATTATTGCATTTTTAGCAGGCGTTGAGTCATTGCTATCGGCAATGGTAGCCGACAAAATGATTGACGGGCAACACAGACCAAATGCCGAACTTACAGCACAGGGTATAGCTAATATAGGCTCAGCATTATTCACAGGGCTTCCAGCTACAGGCGCAATTGCCCGAACCGCAACGAACATAAAAGCAGGAGGCAAAACACCAATAGCAGGAATCATTCATGCTATTATAATACTGCTTGTTATGTTGCTCGCTGCTCCACTGGCAAGTTATATGGCTATGCCCGCATTGGCCGCCCTTCTCACTATCACGGCCTGGAACATGACCGAGCCACACAAATGGCGTGAATATGCTCGTGGCAAGAAAAGCGACATTATACTTTTGCTACTAACACTCATTTTGACTGTTCTTGTTGATTTGACTGTCGCAATCGGTGTCGGTGTATCTGTTGGGTTAGCTCTGCGCCTTAGTAGACGAAATAATATAAAAAATGATTGGTCACCGCCAAACCGGTAATACTCAATGAAAAAAGACCTCTTACTATAATCGAATGACACCTCACCCTGGGTTCATTTCTAAAGCTTCAAAAATCAATTTTCCGAAGACCTTTTCACATTATTTCCATGAATAATGCACAGAGGGGATTGCTTTCTGTTAATATATTTATATTAACAGTCGTCTAACAAAGTGATATGAGATTTTTTTAATAACCGAATATTGTCTCGATTTTTGCTCTTGCGGCAGAAACGAGATAAAAGCTGTCACGTTTTGAGATAGCTTGGGAGCCAACGTTGATGTATAGCCAGACAACCCGGTCTATAACGGTAACAGTAACACCGACTTTTCTTGAAGATCAGTCGTCACCTACTGATGATCATTATGTCTGGGCGTATCAGGTACAGATAGAAAATACAGGCGACGAGGCCGTTACCTTGAAAAATCGTTATTGGCGAATTACTGATTCAATGGGACGCATTCAAGAGGTCCGAGGCGCTGGCGTGGTTGGAGAACAACCTCTCTTACAGCCTGGTGAAAGTTTTGAATATACAAGTGGCACGCCCCTTTCTACCGCCTCTGGTATCATGTGTGGCAGTTATGAAATGGAAGACACTAGCGGGGAACTATACGATGTATTGGTTCCACCCTTTTCACTGGACAGCCCTTACGAGATAGCGCGTCCGAACTAGAACAACACTTTTATCGGAATTTTGAATCCGGTAGAAGCTAAAAGGATTACAGTCCGTGAGTGACAAAGATAGCAAAGTCATCCGCCCTTCACGCGATGAAGCTCTGGCCGCTGTTGAAACCCTTCTACGTTGGGCAGGTGATGACCCAACCCGCGAAGGCTTATTAGGCACACCTGATCGCGTTGTACGCAGCTACGAAGAATTTTTTGCAGGCTATAATGTTGAGCCTCGGGAATTACTCGAACGTACTTTTGAGGAAGTCGAAGGGTACGACGAGATTGTATTGCTCAGAGATATCCGGTTTGAATCTCATTGCGAACATCACATGGCACCGATTATTGGAAAAGCACATGTCGCTTATCTGCCTAATAATCGTGTTGTCGGCATCAGCAAACTTGCCCGCGTGATCGAAGCCTATGCAAAACGACTGCAGATTCAAGAAAAGATGACGGCGCAGGTCGCCAATGCAATTAACGAGGTTCTTCAACCCAAAGGCGTCGCCGTTGTTATCGAAGCTGCACACCAATGCATGACCACACGCGGTGTTCACAAATCAGGCGTAACAATGGTAACAAGCCGTATGCTTGGCCTGTTCCGCACCAACCCCTCCACAAGACGCGAATTCCTGTCTTTGATTGGAAATCCTTCTTCTTCAGCGTCTTAAGAAAAATAAAAATCCAAAGCCCCCATTAATCCGCAATGCGGATAGGGGGCTTTTGCATACCAATAACAATAATTTTCTGATACCCTCCCAGCACTTTCGCCCTTACACCTGCTTCCCAGACGGAACTGGTATAAGATCTTTTAGGTGCCATTCTGGCTCCCCGATGGATTTACTTTTGTTTATTCATCGGTCATGAAACCGCTATTTGGCCAAAAGGTTTGAAGATGATCAAGTTTCGTCCCGTCGTCTTCGTTACAGGAATACTACTCTCGATTATGGCCATCGCCATGATTATACCTGCCATCGTCGATGCTGCGGCAGGGCACCCTGACTGGCGCGTTTTCGCGACATCTTCTGCCCTTAGTCTTTCAGTTGGCATATCCATGGTTCTGGCAACCAACGCAACCTGGACGGCCTTTAGCCTGCGTGAAGCTTTCGTCATTACAAACCTTGCTTGGCTGACCATTGCCATCGCCGGGGCTGTCCCATTGGCATTTTCCGAGCTGGAACTCAGCATCACCGATGCCTTCTTTGAATCCATGTCTGGGATCACAACAACTGGCTCTACCATTATTGTCGGGTTGGATGAGACCCCCCCAGGTATCCTTCTTTGGCGTGGGATTCTGCAATGGCTGGGTGGTATCGGTATTATTGTCATGGCCGTTGCCATTCTTCCGATACTACAAGTCGGTGGTATGCAGATGTTCCGGGTAGAAGCTTTCGAAGCAGACAAAGTACTTCCCAAAGCAGCGCAGATTGCTGCCGCTATTTCCATCTTTTATGTCTTTATCACAATCGGGGCAGCAATCATCCTGTCCCTTTTGGGGATGAGCGGTTTTGACGCCGTAGTTCACGCCATGACTTCAATCGCAACAGGAGGCTTCTCTACCTACGATGCCTCGATTGGGCACTTTGAAGATCCTAAAATTCATTGGGCTATCAGTGGGTTTATGGTTCTTGGCTCCATTCCCTTTATTCTTTATCTGCGCGTTATTCGGGGGGACTTCAAATCTCTAATTCAAGATAGTCAGGTAAAAACATTTTTGATCATTCTTGGGTTATCAATTGCCCTTATAACTTACTGGCTTATTGCTGATAATGGCTATTCTTTTGCTACAGCCCTAAGACTATCCGCATTTAATGTCATATCTCTGATGACAGGTAGTGGCTTTACAACTGCCAACTACGGCCTATGGGGCGGCTTTGCCCTCGCCTTGCTATTTATATTGATGTTTGTCGGTGGGTGCGCAGGCTCCACGACCTGTGGCATTAAAATATTCCGCCTGCAGGTTCTCTATTCAACTGCTGAGGCACAGCTCAACCGTTTGATCCAACCCAACGGTATTTTCTTTCCAACCTATAATGGTAACCCGATCCCGGAAAGTGTCTCAGACTCAGTCATGAGCTTCTTCTTCCTCTTTGCCGTCAGTTTTGTCTTGCTTGCAGCAGGATTAGGTTTCTCGGGATTGGATTTCATCACTGCTATTTCAGGCGCGGCAACTGCAATTGCAAATGTTGGTCCTGGCCTTGGGGAAACCATTGGCCCCGCCGGAAACTTCCAGCCTCTACCAGATAGTGCCAAGTGGCTCATGTCTGCGGGAATGCTTCTTGGACGGCTGGAACTCTTCACGATTATGGTGATGATCCTTCCTCGTTTCTGGCGCGGCTAGGTCAACAGCCTCTAAGCATTTTACCCTAAACATTTTCCCCCTAAACATTTTCAGGGAATAATCGCTTTAGCTTGAAAGCAACCCGTTCTCGATCGCATATCGCGTCAAACCTGCGGTAGAGCTTATATCCAACTTACGCTTAATATTCTTACGATGAGTCTCGACTGTACGCACACTGATATCCAGTTCCAAAGCAACGTGCTTGTTGCTTTTCCCCTCTGCCAACAACAACAAAATAGTTTGCTCGCGTGTGGTTAAGGGGCCTTCCGCATCACTATCCTGATATGACATCAGAATCTTGGACACTCCCGAACTAAAGTAGGTTCCCCCTAAATGCACGGCTTCAATAGCAGCAACCACTTCTTGAGATGGTACATCCTTTAAAACATACCCCCGTGCCCCATAGCGTAAAGCGCTGGAAATATATTCACGATTATTATGCATGCTCAGAATCAGGAGTTTTATTTCAGGATACTTTTCGGCAAATATTTCTGTTGCGTCCAACCCATTCAATTCCGGCATATTTATATCCATCAGGACAACGTCCGGTCTTAACTCTTCCGATTTGGCCAAAGCTTCAGCTCCGGTTGTCGCCTCCCCAATCACTTCAATATTGTCGTAAAGCTCCAGGCAGGACCTAAGGCCATCACGAACCAAAGGATGATCATCGCAAAGCAGTACGGATATTACTTTTTTCTCATTCGTCATGACTTTATCTCGGCCTCCGTACGCAAAATACCTTTTGGAAGTGTCGCAACAATCTTCGTTCCCGACGGGGAAGATGTTATGTCTAACTCTCCACCGTGATGTTCCATACGCTCTTGCATATTTCTTAATCCAATTCCTGCAAGGGGATCTTTTTTTGTGTTCAGCCCCTGAATATCAAAACCGGAACCATTATCAGAAATTTCTAACGTCACAATTCCCTGATGTGCAGCCAAATTAATATCAACATGGTCGGCATTTGCATGGCGTTCAATGTTCGTTAGAGCTTCTTGCGCCACTCTAAACAATGTTGTTTTTGCATCCTTTGGGAGCAAATTTTTAAAGGTAACAGTACCTATTTTAATTTTAATATTCGTACGCTCTGAAAATTCATGAGCTAAACTTTCCAAGGCAGGCGACAATCCTAGATCATCAAGAAGGCTAGGCCTGAGATCACGAGAAATGCGTCGAACTTCATTAATCGCGATGTTCAGCGCATTTGCTCCTTTTTCAATGGCCCCGGCGACCCCCTCAGTATCTTCGGTTATCCGTTGGGCTTTTTTCAAGGCAACTTCATGCGCATACTTTATCGAAACCAAAATTTGGCTGATCCCGTCATGAAGTTCACGGGCCACGCGCCCCCTCTCTTCTTCCTGTGTTTCAATAATACGCTGCGTGAGATCCTTTAACTTTCCATCTGCGACACGACGCTCGTGCAGATTTATCGCAATCCCGGTCACAAAAACCCCACCAAGTGCGGTGAAAGTGATGATAAGGATAATCACAGACGTTTCACGAATGCGTTCTTCAACTTCCAGCTCAAATTCAGCGACTTGGGCGATAACGTCATCAATATAAAGCCCCGTTCCCAGCATCCAGTTCCATTTATCCAAAGCGACCGCATAGCTAATTTTATCTCTAATCTCCCCGGAGGAAGGCTTTGCCCAGAGATACCGATGAAAACCGCCTCCCTCTTGTGCCCTGAAAATCAAGTGCTGAATAACAAGATTACCCGTGGTGTCTTTGAGTTCCCACCAATTATGACCAATCAACTCGGGTTGTTTAGGGTGAACAAGGTTTGTTCCTTCGAAATCATACACAAAGAAATAGCCATCCTCTCCGTAAGTCAGGGTTTTCAGGATTTCCTTTACCTGCCTTTTCGCGTCCGAATCATATGCTTCAGCGGGGTCATAGATATGTCTTATCGATGTCTGGGCGAGACTTAGGTAGTTTAAAAGTTCCAATTTCTTGGCATTAACCATGTTTCGTTCAAATGCCGCGATTTCATCATTGGATAAACGCTGTGTTTGATAGCTTACCAAAATAGATATGGCTGAAATCGCCAAAATTAAGGGAACGGTTGCAAGCAAGAGTACTTTCTGCTTTAAATTCATAAGCTTATTTTCCGTCCACCCTGAAACATTACGGGATATTTGCACTAAATTCTGACTATAGCATGCTACTTTTTGCTTTTCTCTCAGTATTAGTTGGTATTTTCGTACCCCCACTAAACGTGATTAACTACCAAGTGCTGCGAATTTAAATCTCGGGCTGTTACTGATAGACAGTCCTCAATATTTTACAGCAGAAACCAAGCCGGCAAAGAAACGGTGTCATAATAAAATGAGAAATCTTAAAAAATTTGAGATTATTCTTTCTAACCGGAGGCAATTTTAATGAATCGTAGAGATTTTCTAGCTGGCGCAGCAACAGGAGCTGTTATCGGTACAGGAGCAACTTATGTTGCAACAACAGGCACACAAGCACCAGTGGCCACGACGGAAACCAAAAAAGTTGAAGCACCCGCAGTTGTCAAAGGTATTCGAGACCTCAAAATGGTTACTACCTGGCCCAAAAACTTCCCTGGCCTTGGCACAGGTGCCCAGCGTGTTGCAGACCGTATCACGGCGGCATCCGGTGGTAAGCTGAACGTTAAGCTATATGCTGCGGGTGAGTTGGTTCCCCCATTTGAATCCTTTGATGCAGTTTCAAACGGTACAGCGGATATGTACCACGGTGCCGAGTACTATTGGCAAGGTAAACACAAGGCTTTTAACTTCTTCACAGCTGTTCCGTTTGGTTTTACCGCCAACGAACTCGACGCCTGGGTTCACTATGGCGGCGGTCAGGAACTGTGGGACAAACTGTCTGCACAGTACAATCTAAAATCCTTCATGGCCGGTAACAC